>NZ_CP076854.1:1516555-1833111 GCF_018987265.1 Rhizobium sp. WYJ-E13
CACTCAAACGCATGTTGGCCCATGAGCAATTCGATGCCGATGGGAACAGTCCGCATGTCCATCGACTTCGTCAAAGTCAGGGCAAAGAGGAATTCGTTCCATGCCAACAGAAACGTATAGACGGCAGTCGCCACGATGCCAGGCACCGACAAGGGGATGATCACACGCCACAGCGCCGTCCAGCTTGACCCGCCATCGACAAGCACTGCCTCATCGAGCTCCCTTGGCAGGGTATTGAGATAGCCGGTCATGAGAAGAATTGCATAAGGCAAGGTGAAGACCATGTAGGTCAAAATCAGCGCAAAATAGGTGTTGAAGATACCGAATGCGACGACCATGCCGAAATAGGGGATCAAAAGCGTGATCGGCGGCACGGTCTGCGTGCTGATGATGAACACATTCAGCGTTTTCTTGAGCCGGAATGAATACCGGCTGAAAGCATAGGCCGTCAGGATGGCGATCAGCACGGTCAGAACCGTTACCACTCCTGCGACGAGATAACTGTTGAGAAAGAAGCGAACCTTCGTTGGGTCGTTGAAGATCGCAAGATAGGCGACGCTGGTGAAACGGTCGGGCAGCAGCCGCGGCGGGAGGGCAAAGATCTCGGTGTTCGACTTCAAGGACGTGAAGAACATCCACAGGATCGGAAAGCCCGCGAAGACCAGCCCGACCGCCAGCCCGAGATATGTCAGCAGGGTCGGTACGATGGTGCGACTGAGAGAGCGTTTTGCCATTGCCGGTTACCTGGCCTTCTGATGTTTGATGTAGAAATATGTGGCGCCCATCGAGATGATCAGAATGAAGATTGCACTCGCCGACGCGCGCGAAAATTCGTAACTCGAAAACGCCAGTTTGTAGGTGTAGGTGCTGAGTACCTCGGTCGCATAGATCGGACCGCCTCCCGTCGTCATCCACACGAGGGGGAAGACCTGCATTGTCCAGATGAAATCAAGCAAGGCGATACTGATGATGATCGGCATCAGTTGCGGGATGGTGATGTAGCGGAATTTCTGGAACTCATTGGCACCGTCGATGCCGGCGGCCTCATAGAGATCCTTGGGGATGCCCTGAAGACCAGCGAGAAGGCTGACCATGTAGAGCGGGTATCCTGCCCAGATATTCGCAAAGGTCAGCGCATGCAGCGCGGTTTTCGTCGAAGAGAACCACTCGACCTTGAAGTCGATGATATGCAGCGTCATCAGGATACTGTTGACGACGCCGTTGGGATCCAGCAGCAGCCGCCAGATGATGGCGATGATGACAGCTGTGAAGAGCCACGGCAAAATGTAGAGAACCCGCAGAATGCTTCTGATCAGCGGATCGACACGCTGGCTGTTGAGCAAAAGGGCGAAGGCCAGACCGATCAGCAGATGGAAGATGACGCTCATCACCGTGAAGTAGAGGGTCTGCCCGACCGACTGCCAGAAAACCGGATCTCTGAAGATCGTCACATAGTTCTGCAATCCGACGAAGGACGCGTCCTTTTTCGTGATCGCTCCGTCCATCAGCGAATAGCGCAGAACGGTGATCATGGGAAACAGCATCAGGAGGCAGAATAAAAACGTCGCTGGGGCAACATAAAAGTAGGGAACCAGCCTCTTTCTTACTTTGTAAGAGAGTAGGCCGTGCTTGCGCGTTTTTGATTGCGTCCGGATCATGGTTTCTGTGGCGAGGCTCATGAGAGGTAATTTTCTCCCTGGTCGTAACGCATTGCTTCGTCGCGATGCGGCGGCAGCGTGACAAAAGTCTGTCACGCTGCCGCCACCGTCTTGGGAGACTACTTGCTAAATTCGACCAACCATTGCTTCTGCGTATTGGCAGCCGCGTCCTTTGCGGTCTGCTGACCGTCGAACATTTTTTGAACTTCGACGTTCATCTGGCGCATGAGATCTTCGGCCACCGGCAATCCGACGAATTCGTTGGCCAGCTTCCCGCTTTGGAATATCTTGAAGGCTTCTTCAAACAGCGGGTCCGACTTGGAGAAATCGGGTTTGGCGTGGATATTGCCCGGGAAGGCGTTGGCGATCGACACGAGGCGGCTGTTCACTTCCGGGCTCATCAGATATTCGACGAGTTTCCAGGCTTCCGCCTTGTGCTCGCTTTTGTCGCTGATGCCGATACCCCAGGAAGCATAGGGCAGCCCGCGCTTGCCGGTATAGCCGTCGATGGCCGGAAGGGCGGAGATGCCGAACTTCAGATCAGGGTTTCGCTGGCGGATGAGATTGATGTGAGCCAACGAGTCGATCATCATGCCGACACGCCCGTTGACGAATTCTTCGACCTTGTCCTGCTCCTTCTTGGCAAAAATACCGGGCGAGATGACGCCGGCGTCCTGCAGCGACTTGATGTATTCAAGTGTGCCGACGACGGAGGCATTTTCCAGATCGGGCTTGCCATCCTTCAGCATGGATGCTCCAGATGCCCAGACCCAGGACATCACGTCATTCTGGATGCCGCCGGGATTTTGCAGCGACAGCGGCAGCACCCAACCATATTGGTTCTTGTCCGCATTGGTCATCTTCTTTGCGGCAGCGGCGAACTCCGTGCGGTTCGTCGGCATCTTTTCGACGCCGGCGGCCTTTGCCAGATCGAGGTTGACGAAAACCGGATAGACGAACGAGGCAAGCGGGAACATGACGCTTTGCCCGTTGACCTTGATGATGTCGGCGATCTGGCTCTGATCATATTTGGCATCAGCCATCAGGCTGTCCATCGAGGCGATTGCACCCTGCTTTGCCAAGCCGTTCACCCATGCGCCGTCGAGGCCGACGACGTCGCTGAGTGTCCCGGACGCCGCACCAACGACGATCTGATCATGGGTGGCAGAATAGGGACCGCTGACGAGCGTCACCTTGATGCCGGGGTTTTTGGCTTCAAAGTCGTCCATGATGCCTCTCAGAGCACCGGCGGGCATTTCTGGCTCCCACCATTGGATAAACTCGAGATTGGTCTGGGCAAAGGCGCAGGTGGCGCATAGTGCCCAGGCGGCTACAGCCGATTGAGCCGCCACGATAAATCTTCTGACGTTCATGTTTCCCTCCCTGAAAACGATATTTCACTCGATCCTCCCGATCGAGACCAAAGTAGGTTCCCTTAGGGGTCTGGCTGTCAATGAAGAACTGCAATCGGTAAAAGCAAGAAGGCTGCAGGAGCAAGAAAAATTAAGATAAGCTATTGATTAAATTGGATTTTAACCTCAGACTTTGAGATGTTTTTTCTTTCTAAGACATTTTCTCGTGTCTCATTTTTTCTTTACTTTCGTAAACAAATGAAAGCTGCGGCGCCCAAAGGAAAACAAATGAAAGGCTTGGCGGGCGACGAAAAGGGGGGCCAAGCTGCGTCGTGCTCGCCGTCGACATACGGCTTTAAAGCTGCATTCAGGCACCAACGAGCACCAGGGGAACCTGGCCTATGGCTGCACGGTCACAAGGTTACGAGACGGTGCGAGATCTTGCGATCTCGATACGAGAGCGCGCCAAGCCGCTACGCAAAAAGCAAGGAGCTTGGCGACGAATACGTCCGAGCAACGAAGCAAGCGTGCGATCTTGCGATCGCCACCGACCAGCTCCGCTATCGCGGTTCATCCTGGAGCGTTTCCGGGTTAAATTGCCAAATGCGTCCGGGGGTCGAAGAAGTGCAACTTGGACGTATCGATCGCCAGGTTGATCATTGCGCCCGGCTGGACCGGGCTGACGGCTTCGAACTTCGCTACGGCGTTTGCCGCACCGCTCAAGTCCTCGACGGCATCGGGATCGCCGGAATCGATCCGCACCGCGTCGATCTTCAAATGAACGATCAGTTCAGAGCCCAATTCCTCGATCGATTTTACAAGGGCCGGTATCGTCGGGTAGCGTGATCCCGATTCCAGACCGCTGTCGTAAAGATCTTCCGGGCGAATGCCGAAAATGATCGTTTGGCCCTCGAATGCCGCCAGACCGGGAGAGTGCTCAAATGCACTTGTCGCGACCGGTATGGAAAAGCTCGGCAGATCGATCCTGCCGTTCTGCAAGCGGCCTTCGAACAGATTCATGGACGGCGAGCCGATGAAACCCGCAACGAAGGCGTTGACCGGCCGGCTATACAATGTCTTTGGCGTGTCGACCTGCTGAAGGACACCGCCCTTCAAGACCGCAACCCGGTCGCCCATGGTCAAGGCTTCGGTCTGATCATGTGTCACATAGATCGTCGTCACACCGAGCTGCCTTTGCAGGCTGACGATTTCGGCGCGCATTTGCACGCGCAGCTTGGCGTCGAGATTTGACAGGGGCTCGTCCATGAGAAAGGCCGCCGGTTCCCGCACCATTGCGCGTCCCATGGCAACCCGCTGTCGTTGGCCACCGGAGAGCGCTGCCGGTTTGCTGTCGAGCAGCGTATGCAATTGAAGGATCTTTGCTATTTCGTGGACCCGCTTCGTGCGCTCGTCCTTGCTCTTACCCGCAAGCTTCATCGAAAAGGCAATGTTGTCGAACACTGTCATATGCGGATAGAGCGCATAGTTTTGAAAGACCATCGCGATATCCCGGTCCTTCGGCGCGAGGTCCTCGACATTCTCTCCGCCGATGCTCAGGGTTCCGCTGCTGATCTCCTCCAGCCCTGCGATCATGCGCAATGCCGTCGATTTTCCGCATCCCGAAGGGCCCACGAGGATGAGGAACTCACCATCGTTTATCGTCAGGCTAAGATCCTTGATCGCGTGGAATTTCGTTCCAAAGGTCTTGCAAATCTTGTCCAATACAACAACGGCCACGGCACTTCCTCCCTTATTGTCACCGCCATCCCATCCTCAGGACAGCCCCTCCCCGGCACCGCTTCAGATCGAACCGAAACCGTCATCTGCGCAGCGCTAGGCCGATCGTCCAGGACACCGGTGATGAACTCTCAGTCTGCTGGCGCAATCGCTCTAGGCACGGGCGCATTTTCCTTGACCATCCATGCGAGACAAGCGCTCTGATCCGGCAGGGCCATGCGGCCACCGGGGCCAGTCACCGAGATCGCGGCTGCGGCAGTTGCATAGACGGCGCAATCGACAGGCTGCTTTCCCCGTGTCAGCGCAAAGGCATAAGCGCCGTGAAAGCAATCTCCGGCGCCCGTCGTGTCGACCGCTTTGACCTCGTAGGCCGGAACGTGCCACAAAACGGCGTCTCCCGTCTGCCTGATATAGGATCCTCGCTCACCGTCGGTTAGAACGACTGCGCTACGGTCGTCAGACCACAGCTTGCGCAGGATCGACGTCGGATCGGTTTCGCAGGAATAGGCCTGCGCAAATTTCAATGGCAATACCAAGTGGTTGGACAGGCTCATCAATCGTTCGGTTGCCGGCCCGATCGTCCATTCAATGTCTGCCACCACTGCCAAGCCCAGCTTGCGGGCGCGCGCAACGATCGTATCGGCGTGGGTGGCATAACCGTCGATCAAAAGCACCTGGGCCTGCGCAAGAATGCTGTCGGCCAGCGACTCCGAGGTTCCGTGCGGCACGTCGTCGTCATAGGCGATAAACCTGTCGCCTTCAGGCCCGACCATGATCACCGACCGTATTGGCTTGGCATCGGGACGGTGCGGCGCAAAGGATATATCGACCCCGTGCCGTTCAAGCTCGCGGGCGCTGATATCGGTGAGAGGCTGATCACTCAGCCAACCGATGAAACCGGCCCGCCCCCCCAGCTTTGCGACCGCGACAAGGGCCGTCGCGACATTGCCGCCGTGATCCTGGGTACGATTTGTCACTTTCCCCTTGCCGGCACTCAGTGGGCGGTCAACATAGATGATATCGTCGATCGCCAAGGCCCCGAAGCCCAGAACCTGAAGGTTGTGTGCCACCTGTCAACCGCCCGCCGCAGCGAGCGCCTCTTGCGGCGCCATACCGCCGTGAATGACGAGCTTGAAGGCGCGTGCCGCCATCGTCGTGTCGCCGTGCCCCCAAAGGTTTCGCCCCACCACGGCACCCTTTGCCCCCGCACGCAAGGCATCGAAGGTTTGCGTCAGAGCACCGAGCAGATCTTCCGTTTTCGGACCGCCGGCAATAACGATGGGAACCGGGCAAGTGGCAACGGTTTCCCGAAAAGAATCGAAGTCCCCGGTGTATCCGACCTTGATCACGTCAACGCCGGTCTCAAACCCGATCCGCACGGCATAGGCGATTTCATCGGGGGTGAAGACGATCTTGCCGCCGTTTGAATAGTCGCGGGGATAGACATGGGCAACGACCGGCATTTCAAAGCGAGCGGCGGCGTTGACGGTATCGGTGAGCCAGCGAATATATTCGCCTTCCGTATTGCCGCGCACCGGAATGGCAACGGCCAGAGCATCGGCACCGTAGCGCACGGCATCCTCAGGGGTCGCGATCAACTGACGGATTCGGTCGTCCGGCGTAAAACAGCCGGCTTGAATGACCAACGCGGCCTTGCCGGCATAGGCGGGCCACAAGTGGCGCGCAGCACCAGGCTGAATGCTGATATAGTCCGGCTCTCCGGCCATCACCCGCTTTAGAGCGCCCGGCAGATCCGCCAGGCCGCCCTCACGGACGTTGCCATAACCAACGAAGTGGTCGACCGCGCCACCGAACAAATGCCCCGACGGATGTGAAAACAGCCGTGACAGGCGAATTTTGGTTCCAAGGCCCATATCGATGCTGTCCCTCTACAAGTTTGATTTCGCGCTGAGACCCTAACTCGAAAATAAACGAATGTTCAATATTTCGATTTCTTTCGTTTTGATTTAAGATGGCTGTAATGTGGGCCGGACATATGCTGATACCGCCCTTCATCGCGTCTTTTGACCACAATGGTTGCCGTGTATTTTCGATTTTCGAAAGCTCCGGTACCGGCACTAAAGGAATTCGAGGTAAGACATGCTTGCGGAACAACGGCGACATCAGATCATGCTGGAACTTCAGCGGACCGGCCAAGCGCGCACGACGCAGCTGGCGGAAAACTTCGGCGTCTCCGAGGTGACCATCAGATCCGACCTGGAAATTCTGGATGCCAAGAAGCAGCTCATCAAGACACATGGCGGCGCGATCGCACTGCCGGCCAGTTCGCCCGCGGCAGCCTTCGAAGAACGGATGAACCGCAATTTCGATGCCAAGCGACGCATCGCGCAGATGGCGGCGCGCCAGATCATCGACAACCAGTCCGTGGTGTTCGACAGCGGCTCGACACTGCTGCAGGTCGCCATGCAAATGCCCCCGGTCAACAATGTCGTGGTGGCCACAACCGCCATGAACATCGCCCAGCATCTGATGTATCGGCCGGGACTGGACGTGCATATGATCGGCGGCCGGGTCTTTCCCAGTACAGTGAGCACGATCGTCTCTGATTCCGACAAGGCCGTGGGCGGCCTTGTCGCCCACCAGGCGTTCCTCAGTGCTCATGCCATCGATCACGCATTCGATGTCGTCGATGTCTCGGAGGACATTGCGCGCACAAAACGTAATCTGGTCCGAATGGCGAGGCGTGTCATCCTCGTGGCGGATTCCAGCAAGTGGGATATTGGCGCCTCGTCCAAGGCATTTTCGCTTTCACGTGTCGATCTGATCATCACCGACACCGGTATGCCACATGGGATTCGCAGTCGGCTGGACAAGCTGGGGGTCGAAGTGCGCTACGTGTAGGGCGCGGCTACGCTGCCGTTTGTGCTTCACGTAACAAAAAATTTTGCGCATGCGACATTGTCAGGCTACAACGCAATTCGAAAGCCCTCACACTGACCGCCTTTGCGATATCGGCTGACACAGACGATCCTTGGCGCAGTGCAACCAGAATTGCCAATGGCCAAGATGACGATCAAAACCATGGACGATTTCGCCCGGTCCTGTGGCGTTTCCCGTCCAACGCTTTCGAGGTATTTCGATGACCCGAACAGCGTAAAGGCGGTGACGCGTAAACGTATCGAGGAGGCGCTGTCGGCATCGGATTACCGTCCTAATCTCTATGCGCGCAACCTCAATCGCAAGAGGACACGGAACATCGGCATTCTCGTGCCCGTCATCACAGATCCATTCTACGCCGAAATGGTCAACCGTCTGGAATTGCTCGTCCGTGGTGAAGGTTACTGGCCAATCGTCATTTCGTCCCACGGCCTGCCAGATCTTGAAGCCGAGGCTGTGAACACGCTTCTGTCCTTGAAGGCTGCCGGCGCGATCATCGCGCCTCTGGGGCTTTCTTCTGAGCCTGGCATCTTCGAAAAACTCCGGGAGAGCATTCCCATCGTCTATTTCGATACGTTCATCGAAGGCGACACGCCCTTCATTGGCAATAACAACGCTCAAAGCGTTGCGACCATTGTCGACTATCTCTGCCGATCGGGCGAGCCGCCTGCATATTTCGACATTCCGCATGTCAATCACAATTCCGGAGAGCGGCTGGCGAGCTATATCGCCACGATGGGGTCGCTCGGTTTCGAACCGGTCGTATTTGGCGACACCGAGAGTTACGGCTGGGACTTCGAACATATGGGATATGAGCAGACCGACGCAATGATCGCGGCTGGTACGCTTCCGGGTAGGACGATCCTCTGCGCGAACGATCGCCTCGCCTTTGGTACGATGGCAGCCGCCCATTCGCGCGGCCTTCACATCGGCCGCAGGAGTGACAGCGATCTGCGCATCGCCGCCCATGACGACCACCCCCTCAGCCGCTATACCTGCCCGCCGTTGACCACGATGGCGCAAGACTTCACCGCCATGGCGCGCAGCAGTGTCGACACACTGCTTTCGATGCTGGACGAAGACGATGACACCACGCAGGTCGTTGCACGAAAAATCATCCTCGACGGTACATTGGTGATGCGTCAGTCGGCGTGATCGATGAGCCTGCGCCATCCGGCAACCGCCTCTTCCACCGCCCGCCGCGCCGCCGGAATGTGCCGCCCCATGGAAACGAAGCCATGGATCTGATCCTGCCAGCGCCGCAGGATTACAGGGACCCCCGCCTCGGCAAGCCGGCGGGCATAGGATTCGCCTTCGTCTGCGAGGATATCCTGGCCCGCAATCGCGACGAAGGCTGGCGGCACACCCGCGACATTTCCGACGCGCAGGGGAGAGACGCGCCAATCAGCGATATCGGCCGCGTCGCGGACATAATGATCGCGGAACCAGCGCATCGTCGAGGCCGTCAAACCGTATCCTTCCGAAAACCTGACAAAACTGTCGGTCGTCTGCCCGGCATCGGTGTTGGGATAGAGCAGAAGTTGCGCCGAGATTTTCCGCGCAACGCCATCGCGCGAGAGAAGCGATAGGACAGCAGCCAGATTGCCGCCGGCACTATCGCCCGCAACCGCGATCCGTTCTGGATCGATACCGAGCGCGCTTGCCTGCTCCACTACACAGGCTAGCGCCGACAAGCAGTCTTCCAGTCCGGCCGGGAACTTGTGCTCGGGCGCCAGCCGGTAATCCGGGCAAAATACGATACAGGCGCCGATATTTGCAAACCAACGGCAGATCTCGTCATGGGATTCAAGCGTACCGACGACCCAGCCGCCGCCGTGAAGATAGAGAAGTGCCGGCGCATCCTTAGTCGGAGCGCCCACGCCTCGGTAGATCCTGACACGGATCGGGCCACCCGTCCCAGCGATCGTTTTGTCCTCGATGGCCGCGACCGGCTCACGATCGCCCTGCAATGTCGGGCAACCCAAGTCATAGGCAGCGCGGGCCTCGTTTACTGTCCCCCGCTCAAAGGGCGGCTGGTTTGCGGCGCGACCGAGCGCCAGGACATGCGCGGCGCCGGGATCCAATCGATCTTTCATCGCTTCACCTCAAGCAAGCAGGCTGCGAGCTTCATCGTCCCCAAGCAGCGGCGGTTGCGTGACTGTTCCCGCAATCGCAATCGCGCTCCTCGCCTCGCTGGATGCCAGGGTCGCCTCCATGATCTCGAGAACATGAAGCGCCAAATCGCCGGAGGCGCGCGGCGCCCTGCCCTCGCCAAGCGCGCGGACGAGATCGGCAACGCCCAGCATGCGATAGTTGGCGCGGTCGGGAGCGCTATACGGCCAGTTCAGGGCGCCATACAGCTCGCATTCGCTCTCGAAATCCTTCCATTCCGCGCCGCGCTCGGAAAGCGAGACCGTTCCGCCGAATGTATCGGGATCAGGCAGGCGCAACGAACCCTCCGTGCCGTGCAATTCGATCGGATGATTGGAATGCCGGAAGACATCCCACGACGTACCGAAATTCACCGTCGCGCCCGACTGGAACTCGAGAAGCGAGAGCACGTTCGTCGGCGTACCCACTTTGAACGTCGTGTTCTTGAAGGGGCCATCAGCCGTTATCAGCCGTTCTTCCTGGCCTTTCGTCGCCATCGCCATGACGCTTTTCACCGGGCCAAGCAGATTGACCAGCATGGTCAGATAATAGGGACCCATGTCGAACATCGGCCCGCCACCGGGTTGATAATAGAATTGCGGATTGGGATGCCAATGCTCCATGCCGCGGCCGAACATGAAGGCGGTACCGCTGACCGGGCGGCCGATCGCACCTGCATCCATCAGGCCTCGCGCCCGCCGGCCGGCGGCGCCGAGGAATGTATCGGGAGCCGAACCCAACAAGAGATCGCGACTTTTGGCCTCGGCCACAAGCTTCCGTCCCTCAGCGGCCGACGTCGCGAGCGGCTTTTCGGTGAAGACGTGCTTGCCTGCGGAAAGCGCCGACATCGTCACGTCGAAATGGACGGCAGGGATCGTAAGGTTCAGGACAAGATCGACCCCGGGGTCTGCCAGGAGCGCATCGACCTCCATTGCCCGGATGCCATATTCCTTCGCCCTCAGCGCCGACACGTCGGATGAGATGTCGGCACAGGCCCTCAATTCGACCCCGGCAAACAGGGCGGCATTACGTAGATAGGTCATCGAGATATTGCCACAGCCGATGACACCGATGCCCAGCCTGGTTCCCGGATATGCTCTCATGAATTGGCCTCCCCACCAATTTCAGATGTTTCGCCCATCATCGACAGGCATCGCTGCCGCCACAACCGCTATAGAACATTTTATTTGTTGACGCGCGATAAATTTTTATGAACCATGCGGAAATAGCGATCCGACGTCACATGCGGCTTGCCAGGGGAGGTTCGCCACTCCACCGCCATGCCAAGAATGCAGTCATGCGGGTCCGGCGGCATATCAACGAAGGCCTACGCAAGACGAAGTCAAGGAATGGGCATGAGTATCAAAAACCTGAAAGTCGGCTGCCAGACATTCACCTGGGAAATGCTCGGGAAAAACTGGAATGGCGGCCCGGACGATCTGCTGGAGGCCATTGCGGAGGGCGGCTATGCGGGCATCGAGATTACCGACACGATGATCGGCCGCTACGCGGATCATCCCGATCATTTCGCCGCGAGCCTGAAGAAACATGGCCTGATGCTCGTATCTTTTGCGATGGGATCCAAAAGCGGCTTCACCCTCAGGCAAGAGATCGAGAATGACCTCAGGACCACACAACGCTGGATCGATTTCGCGGCCGCCATTTCCGGCGCCCTCGTTTCGATCGGTTCGGCGACGGTTGTCTCTGAAGGGCCTCGGGAAGCGAAATTCGAAATCGCCGCGGAGTTCTACAATCGGGCCGGCGAATTGGGCAGATCTTCCGGCGTGGATATCGCTATGCATCCGAGTTCGCACCACAATACGCTGCTGTTCGACCGTGCCGATTATGACCGGATCTTCTCGCTTATCGACAAGAACCTCGTCGGCTGGGTGCCGGATACCGGCCATATCCTGCGCGGCCACGACGATATTCTGGATACGCTGCGAACCTATCAGGACCGTATCCGCTATCTGCACCTCAAGGACGTCGATGCAGAGGGCAAATGGGCCATGCTTGGCAAAGGAGTCTGCGATACGCCCGCCGTGATCGACATCGTCGCTGCCGCGCCGCGCTTCAATGGCTGGCTGGTCTTGGAAGAGGAATCAGACACGGCCGCTGCCGACCCTGCGACAGCCGTCAGGACGAACCGCGAAACGATGCGCCGCTACGGCGCCTGAGGAAGAGATATGATCCGTAAGGAAGACCGACGGCTGCGTGTGGGTGTGCTCGGCTGCGGCCCGATCGCACAGTTCGCCCATCTCGAATCCTGCGTGAAGGCTGGGAATGCCGACCTTTACGCCATCTGCGACGCAGCACCTGACCTGCTCGCGCGCATGGGCGCGACATACGAGCCTCAGAAGATGTACGCCGATTATGACGCGATGCTCGCCGATCCCGAGCTCGAAGCCGTCATCATCGCCACGTCCGATGCCTATCACGTACCGATGTCCATCAAAGCGCTCGATGCTGGAAAGCATGTGCTCTGCGAGAAGCCCACCGGTGTTACGGTCGAGGAAGGCCAGGCGCTCGCCGACGCCGTCAAGCGCTCCGGCAAGGTGCTGCAGGTCGGTCACATGAAGCGGTTCGACCCGGCGCTGGAGGCTGCCCGGGATTTCGTCCGTGACGATATCGG
Source organism: Rhizobium sp. WYJ-E13 (assembly GCF_018987265.1). NCBI lineage: Bacteria > Pseudomonadati > Pseudomonadota > Alphaproteobacteria > Hyphomicrobiales > Rhizobiaceae > Rhizobium > Rhizobium sp. WYJ-E13. The sequence continues at coordinate 1,528,984 of NZ_CP076854.1, forward strand.
CGAGATTTTCGCGCTGAAGGCCTGGTACTGCGACTCCACCCACCGCTACACCAATACCGATGCGGTCCAGCCGCTGCCGATCACCAGCAAATTCGCCAGAAAACCCTCCGGAAATCCCAAGGCTGACCTGCGCCAGTATTTTATGCTGGCGCATGGCTCGCATCTCGTCGATACCGCCCGTTTCCTTTGTGGCGAGATCGTCGCGGTGCGAGCCCGCCTTCTCGAGCGTGCCGGCACCTATTGCTGGTTCGTGGAAACCGAATTCGCCAATGGCGCGCTCGGTCATCTCGATCTGACGGTCGCCGTCCGCATGGACTGGCATGAGGGTTTTCAACTCTATGGCGAACATGGTTCGGTGATCGCCAAGACCTTCAATCCCTGGTACTTCAGGGCGAGTGAAGTCGAGATCTTTCACGAAAAAGACGCAACGACCCGCAAGCCGCTCGGAGCCGACGGGCACTTCTTCCGCCGGCAGTTGGAAGGGCTTGCCGATACCGTGCTGAACGGCGCGCCGATGCGCGGCGCCGATATAGAGGACGGCATCGCCTCCATCCGCGCCATGGTCGCCATCGCCCGCTCGGTCGAAACGGGCGAACGTGTCGAACTCGCAACCGTCACGGGATCGGTCTGATGCAGCTTGGCATCTTTGCAAAGACCTTCCCCGGCACCGATCCCCGGCAAGTGCTTTCGGCCGTGCGTAACAGCGGATTTGCGACGACTCAGTTCAATCTCGCCTGCGTCGGTCTGCCATCGATGCCGGATGCAGTGGCGCCGGAAACGATTACAACGATCCGGGCGGCAGCCGAAGTGGCCGGCGTTTCGCTCGCGGCACTTTCAGGCACCTATAACATGGCCCATCCGGACAAATTCGTGCGGGAAAGAGGGCTCAAACAGCTTGGCGTGGTGATCGAAACGGCAGCGGCTTTGCAGATTCCGCTCGTGACGCTCTGCACCGGCAGCCGCCATGCCCAGGACCAATGGATGTATCATCCGGACAATGCGCTTCCGTCCGCCTGGGCCGATATGGCTGCCGAAATGGAAAAAGCGCTGGAACTTGCCGAGCGGCACGACATCGATCTCGGCATTGAGCCGGAACAGGCAAATATCGTCACCTCCGCCGCCGATGCGGTGAGGCTGATCGGAGAGATGGGTTCGAGGCGCCTGCGCATCGTGCTTGATCCAGCGAACCTCTTCGAGCAGGCGACACCGGCCGAAGTGTCCGACATCGTCGCCAAGGCGATCGATATCTCGGCCGGGTACGTGACGATGGCCCACGCGAAGGATCGTTATGCCGATGGCCGCTTCGCGACGGCGGGTCAGGGCATCGTCGATTTCCCCGCCTTCATCGACGGCCTGCGCGCGACCGGTTTTAGCGGTGCATTCGTCACGCACGGTCTTACGGCAAAAGAAGCACCCGCCGTCGCCAGATTTCTTTCGGATCTGATCCGATGAAAACGCGCCTCGCCTTCAGACGAGACGATGCCGACCTTTCAGTCTACGACTGCGGAACAGGCAAAGCCTTGCTCTTTCAACACGGCCTCGGCGGCAATGAGGCACAGGTCGCACAGGTTATCCCCGAGGCGCTCGACTGGCGGCGGATCACGACCGAGTGCCGCGGGCATGGCAGCTCGACGCTCGGCACGAGACGCCCCTTCTCGATTGCGATGTTTGCTGCCGACGTCATCGCCGCAGCAGACGAAAAGGGAGTAGACCGCTTCATCGCCGGCGGTATCTCCATGGGCGCAGCCATCGCGCTTCATCTGGCAAAAACGCACCCCGAGCGCGTTGCCGGCCTCATCCTGGTCCGCCCGGCCTGGTCTTTTGCCCGCGCCCCAGCCAATCTCGCGCCGATCCGCGAGATCGCGGCATTGCTTCGATCTCATTCGCGTGCCGATGGCCAGACACTTTTTGCCAGATCGGCGACGGCGGAACGTCTGCGGATGGACGCGCCAGACAATCTCGCTTCCCTGCTCGGCTATTTCGAACGCCCGGATGCGTTAGCCTTTGCCGACGTGCTTGACGACATCGCCTCGGATGGCACGGGCGTTTCGCAAGAGGACGCGGCAAAACTTGCTGTTCCCGCTCTCGTCCTCGGCAACCGGCAGGATGCCATTCACCCTCTCACCGTCGCACAAGTGATGGCTGACACACTACCAAACGCGCATTTCCTCGAAGTGCCTGCGAAGGCAGCGGGTGCGCAAGCGCATTTCGCCGCTGTCCGAGCGGTCGTCCTGCAATTCCTCGACACAGAATTCAAACATCGGAGCATCGCTCAGCCATGACATCGAAAACTCTTCCGGGCGGCGTCATCGCCGCATTACCCCGGCACAGACTGCTCGGCGAGTTTTCGCTCTGGTCCGCAGATCTTGCCAATATGGAGCGCGACCTTCACCGCATCGAGCCCTATGTCGATCTCCACCATATCGACGTTGCCGATGCACGCTTCACGCCCGGCTTCCTGTTTTTTCCCGATTTCGTCGCCCGCATCGCCAAGCTGACGGCAAAACCAATTCATGTGCATCTGATGGTCGAGGCCGAGATCGTCGAGGCGCAGACACGCCAGTTCATCGAGGCGGGCGCCGATCTCATCAGCGTCCATGCCGAGAACGGCGAAGCCGGCCTGCGCGCCGTGGCACTCGCAAAGGAGCTCGGCGCCGAAGCCGGCGTCGTTCTGCGGCTGGAAACTCCGGTCGCCGAGGCAGAACCGTTCCTCGCAGATGTCGCCTTCTTCACGCTGCTCGGGACCTCGATCGGCGTCAAGGGACAAAGCCTCTCGGATAAAGCTTGCGACCGGCTGCGCGAGGCGCGGTCGCTGATGAAGCGTATCGGACGCGAACAGGAGATTGTTCTTGCAGCAGATGGCGGCATCCGCGAACAGACGGTCCCACTGTTGCGGGCAGCAGGCGCCGAGACGGTTGTGCTCGGATCGTTGGCGTTCGGTGACACGGATCTGCCGGGCCGTATCGCCTGGCTGCATGCTCTGGAGACTGAGCCCCGATGAGCAGGATTGCGCTTGCATTTGATCTGGGTGGAACGGAGTTGCGCGCAGCATTGGTTGGCGACGGCGGCAAATTGCTGGCCTTCGCGTCCGTGCCAACGCTCGCCAGGGATGGACCGAATGCGGTCATCGAGCAGATCGCGATGCTTGCGGAAAAAATCTGCTCGGACGTTCCCGACGCCAAGCCGCTCGGCATTGGCATCGGAGCGCCCGGCCCGCTCGATCCGGTCGCTGGCATTCTCACCGCACCACCGACCCTCTCGGGCTGGCGTGAAGTACCCCTGGCGCGCCTTCTTGAGGACCGCCTGAACCTGCCGGTGCGGCTGGAGAACGATGCGAACGCCGCCGCTCTCGGCGAATGGCGTTTCGGCGCCGGCCGCGGCGCGGCCTCGCTGGTATTCGTCACCGTGTCCACCGGCATCGGCGGCGGGGTGATCTCCGATGGCCGAATCGTGCATGGGCGCCGTGGGCTCGCAGGCGAAATCGGCCATATGACCATTACGAGCGAGAGCGAACGATGCCTTTGCGGGGCGGTGGGCTGCTTCGAGGCGGTGGCGTCAGGCACGGCACTCGGCCGGCGTGCGACGGCTCTTACAAGAACAGGCGACGGCTCGGCGCTGCGAATGCTGTCCCACGACGGCGAGGTGACCGGTCGACATGTTGTCGAGGCGGCGCGCGCCGGCGACGAAACGGCACTCGCGCTGATGGACCAGGAAGCCCGTTGGCTGGGCATCGGCTTTACCAATCTGCTCCATCTCTATTCGCCAGACATGATCGTCATGGGCGGTGGAATTTCCCACGGATACGATCTCCTTCGGCGAGCGATTGAGACTACCATTCACGAGCGAGTGATGCCCGCTTATCGCGACGTGCCCGTGGTGCCGGCGCAACTCGGGAGCCATGCTGGATTGATAGGCGCCGCAAGCCTGATTTTTTCAATTTAACATGCAATGAAACCGCAGTTTCCCATCATGAATTACACTCGCGATTGCTCATGCCCTTGCGCGTGAGCACAGCCGAACCTCGAAACGTTGGCCCGATCTGATCATTCAGAACTGCAGCGAGGCGCTCACGAAAAACAGATCCCACATGTTGGAATCGGCGGTGCTCTTGAAGATGTGGGAATATCCAAGGTCGGCGCTGACCGTCCCGCCCGAAAGCCGGCTTCCAATTGTCCAGGGCAATGTCACCGCTTTCAATGCCGAAACGCGCTTCCTCAAATACATGGCCGTAATCGATGCCGGACAGGGACGCAACTCGCCCAGCCTGTCGGCGAGCATCCTATTGCCTGCCCGTGGCTGCGTGCGCCAGACGATTTCGTTGCGCGTGAAGACACCGTTATTAAAGTTTGAGTTGACCGTTTCCGATGGCGAGGCGACATTCGCAACCTGTGGCAAGGCAGGAGGAAAAACGATGGGCGAGTCGGACAGTTGGCGCCATATGGCAAGCGCACCAAAAGACGGCAGTCGAATCCTCGTCACGATACGCCCATCCGAACAGGGGCCGGCAGAAGTTGACCTCGCGTATTGGTCGAAAGGCGATCAATTTGCTGGAGAAGGCTGGCGCGCATCGGATTCCTCGCCCGGACAGGTCATCGAATATGCCGAGCCGGAATTGAAGTGTTGGATGCCCATGCCGTCGGCCAACCTCAATCGCACCTCAATGCCCTCACCCTGGGAAGGCGATGACGACCAGAACCTCGACGGGTCAGGGATTTAGAGATCGCCCCGCATGACAATGGTTCCTGCCTCCGCGAAGACCGCTGAAGGTGACGATGACGTTCGCCGTAGTCAGAAGTCGATCCAGAAATCTGCCCGTTTGGACCGAAGAGGCCAGTGATCGGTAGCGACATCAGCGTTCGTGTTCGCACGAGGCGCTGCAGGGCTCAAGGCTCCGTCCACCTTGCACGGCGCGGCTCCCAAGACGGCTGCGCAGTTTACAGACTTTGGATGCTATGCCCGCCCTGTTGGGCTGGTTCCAAAGCTCTCGCGAAACCGGCGCGAGAAGTGCGAGCGCGACACGTAGCCCGCAGCCTCGGCGGCGGCAATTGCCGTCGCGCCGGATGTGATTGCATGTTGCGCAGCCTTCAGACGCTCGCGCCGCAAGATTGCACGGAAGGAGGTGCCGTCTGCGGCCAATCGACGTCGCAGGGTGGACGCTCCAATTCCGAGTTTTCCTGCGACATCATGAACGTTCCAAGCCTGCGAAGGGGCCGTTGCGATCAGCCAGGCGATGTCGTCCGACAGGCTTTGTCTAAAGAGTGGTCGTGCCTCGGCAAGTGGCCGCAACAGCGCCAGAACCTCCGTCAGCCTGAGCCGTTTGATCGTTTCGCCGACGCTGACGTCAGCGATCGTGGATGCAGCGTGGCCAATCGTCTCGACGAGATCGATGCTCAGCGGCACGGCGTCGAGATCGACGGCACTATGGGCGCGCTCCGCAACGGACAGCGGTGGGATGCCCTCCGGCAGAAGCGGCACGTCGAGCCGCAACGCTGCGTAGACGCCCGTTTTATCGTCTGGAATGTTGACGACGTCCATCGGCACACCACCGGGCAACACGAAGAGCGAGCCGGCCGGGAAGGACCGGGTGCGATCGCCAAGCCACACGTCCTTTTGGCCATAAAGCACGACGCAGATCATGGGACAATCAAGCCGAAGAGCCGCCACCCGTTCGCGGTCGAAGCAGCAATAGGCGAAAAGCTGCTCGCCATAAGGATGCATTCCCACATCGAGCTTTCCCGCCACCATGGGGCGGAGCCGATCGAGCAGGCGGCGAGAAAGCTCGGAACGTCGGTCGCGTATCATCATGTTCATGAGCGCAATGTATGAGAAGGCGCGGCAAGAAAAAATACCGCGGGTGAGCGTTTCGGGCTCAAGTGATCACAAATCCGGCGCATAGCGTGCGACGGAGGACGGCACAAGGAGGGTCTTCAAGACAAGGAGACCTTCATGAAGACCTTCAAATTTGCGCTTGCGATCGGGGCAACGGTCGCATCGCTGTCTTTCGCCTCCACGCCGACACGCGCTGCTCCGGACCTGGAGCTCTGGCGTCTGGATTGCGGCGATGTCGTCGTCAAGGATTTGTCGATGTTTTCGGACACCTTCGCTTCTGCCGGCAAGAAAGGCGTGCTGACGGATAGCTGCTACGTGATCCGCCACGGCGGTGACTACCTGCTATGGGACACCGGGCTTCCTGCCGGCCTCATCGGCAAGGCACCGGATCAGGATGCACAGATCGGCGTCTCGCTCAGAAGCGACATCCCGACCCAGTTGAAAGAGATCGGCATCAAACCGGAGCAAATCGCAACCGTCGGCATCAGCCACAACCATTTCGACCATCTCGGACAGGCCGCGACCTTTTCGAAAGCCACGCTGATGATCGGTGCTGCCGATTGGCAGACTTTTCACGACAATCCTCTGCCCTTCGCGGTCGTACCGGATCTCGTCAAACCCTGGCTCGATGGCAAGGCGAAACTCGACCTCGTGAGCGGCGACCGTGACGTCTTCGGCGACGGTTCCGTGATGATGCTGTCGATGCCCGGTCATACGAAAGGGGAAGCCGCCCTCCTGGTAAAGCTTGCAAAGATGGGGCCGGTCCTGCTTTCCGGCGATGTCGTGCATTTCGAGGATAATCTCGTCACTCGCGGCGTGCCGGGTTTCAATGAAAACCGTGCCGACACGCTCGCATCGATGGAACGGCTCCAGGCGATTGCAGCCGGGCTGAACGCAACGCTCGTCATCCAGCACGATCCTACCCATATCTCCCGCCTGCCGGCCTTCCCCGAAAGCGCAAGATAAGCGACACGGTTGCCATTGGCACAAGGTCACAATTTCCACCGGGGTTAAGAAGCCGGTGGCAGCAACCCGGTTGAACTCGTCAAGATCGTTCCCCCGTGTCTCGTCCGTCGGCAGTGTCGCGCAATTGCTCCCACGATTTCACTGCAGTTCCGTGATCAGACTGTAGAGACGTGCGACCGAGGCATCATCGTCTCGCTCCATTCCCGCAGCGGCCGTCATCAGAAATAGCTGCAGGGCCTCTGCTGCCATTGGCGTCGGGAACCGCAATTCTCGGGCGATGTCGCCGACGATGCCGAGATCCTTGGTGAATATGCCGACGGCGCTGCGCGGCGCATAGTCCTCTTCAAGCACATGGGGGATGCGGTTTTCAAACATCCAGGAATTACCGGCCGACTTGGTGATGACCTCGTAGACTTTCGTCAGATCCAGACCAAGCCTCTTGGCAAAGGAGATGGCCTCACATGCCGCAGCAATATGCACGCCCGCCAGAAGCTGGTTGACGATCTTGAACGATGTTCCGATGCCCGCCTCGTCACCGAGCGTGTAGACGGTTTCGGCGACCATATCGAGTGCCGGTTTTGCCGCTGCGAAAGCCTGCGGAGATCCGGACGCCATGACCGTCAGCCTGCCTTCCGCCGCCTTCGCGGCTCCCCCGCTGATCGGCGCGTCGAGATAGTGAAACCCTTTTTCCTCAACCCTTGCGGCGAAGTCTCGCGCATCCTTCGGCGCGAGCGTAGCACAGGCGACGATCACCGCGCCTTTGCTCAAATCCTTGACGATGCCATCAGGGCCAAAAATCACCTCTTCGGTCTGTTTCGCGTTGACGAGAACCAGGAAGACAACGTCTGCGTCCCGAACCACGCTCGCCAACGTGTCGCCGGTCCTTCCTCCTGCGGCCTCGAAGGCGGCCCGGACGTCTGCTCGAATATCGTAACCGCGTATGGAGGCTCCATGCGCCAGAGCCGATCTGGCCATGCCCATTCCCATCGAGCCAAGGCCCACAACAGCAATATCCATTGAATCATCCCTCCGTATTCTGACGTTCGAATTTCCCGCCGAATGCCTGAACCCGGTGGCTTGCAGTCAGAACTGGGAAACCCGAACCGCGATCACTGAAAACCAGCTGCATGCCGCTGCCGCAACGGCCACTTTGATGAGTGGTATCAGATCGATTGCCGAACGGTCGACGGAAAAAACCAGCGAATAGGAGGGGCATTTCCCCGCATCCGGGCTGCGCACGTCATTGTCGATATCATGCGAGGGCAGCGAGCATCGAACGGAGGCCGAGGCGCTCCATTGCGTGCCGCCGATGAGCATCCGATCAGGTGCCTGTTTCGAACAGCGCGGCATAAACCAGCCGTTCTTCGATCACCCGGCGATTGAAGACTGCATTGCCGCGCCGTTCCGGAACGGTGCTGTCGGTGTAATAGCGTTCGAATTCACGCAGCATCAGCCGCGCCGGTTTGCCGCCGGTATTGGGCAGCGTCAGCGAAACCGACCATATTTCCGGATCGAGGAAGCCCGGGAGCATGATGGTAGGGTCAAGCACTGCAACTGTTGCTGCCGAAAGGTCCAGCGACGACGACAGCGAGATGGCGCTGCCTGCACGCGGCTCCACCGTCCGCGCGCCAGGTGCGGCAGCGGCCGGAAGGGCAAAGATGCCGCCCGGATTGATGCCTGGCGTCACCAACGGGTTGTCGCTCGCGTCGCCACCAACAATCGCGCTCGCCAGGACGCTTTGGTCGCGCCAGGCCAGATCGGAATCGATCTCGGGTTCACGGGTTTGAAGCACCAGTTCGACGCGGTTGCGTCCGGTCTCGTGGACGCCGCCGATGAACGATATATTTGTGTACTCCGAATCGACCGGAAACTTCATCGGTCCAAAATGAGGCACCCTGCCCGTGAGCTTGAGGCTGATCTGGTTGCCGGTCATTTGCAGGCTGGCCTTGCGTCTGGGCAGAACCTGGGCGAATTCGGTCATCACCACTTTTGAAATCTTGGCGGATGACAACGCGTTGGGTTGATAGCGCACCAGCGCAAGCCGCACAAAGGGCGTATAGGCAATGCCGGGATCGAGTTCGATATCGCAATACCACAGGTGCCGGTCTGCATCCCAGTGGACCCGATGGCCGATCACTTCGACAAAGGTGCCGTCCGGATGTTCCTGAAGCTTGAGCTGCTCGGACGCCACCCGTGCTGCGAAATCGCTGGCACTTGTCTTGGTCTTCGGCAGATCGGTATCCCAGATCGGGTCCAGGCCCCATTGGGTCACGACCGGCTGCATCTTGGCCGGAATGTCTGTGAAGCGGGCATTCTCGCCAAAGATGACGACGCCGAGAAGTTCACCGTCTCCGGAGCTGAACCAGGGGCGGTCGAGCCAGACGCGTAGGCCGTTGCCGATGCGGGTAATCTGCTGAGCGCTACCGGAACCTGTGCGGGTCCAGCGGAACGTCGGCACGACATAAAGCACACGCGGATCATCGGGTGGCGCACTGGCGAGTACGAGTGTCTGGCCGGTATCGCCTGCCGGATCGGTCAACACAGGAGCACCCGCATCGTCGTCAGCGGCAAGCTTGACGGGTGCGCCGGTGGCGATCGGGCCAAGGCGGCTGACAAGATCGCGCACGGCATAGAGCGACGGCGGCAGATATTCGCGGAAGCGCGTCGTGGCGCGCAGGCGATAATGGATCAACCGGAATTTCGTGTCGCCGAACTCATGGCGGTTCGCCGGGGCTCGCGGCCGAGCCGGATCATGGATCTGGCTATTGACGGCATCATCGAGATTGAATTCATTGTCGTGGTTCTCAGCAAGCTGGATCTCGCCGAGCTGGCCCTTGCCGACAATCCGCTCCGGTGCGGGCTTGCTGAGGTCATCGACCCATTCGTGCCAATCCGCCTCGATCTCGAACTTGCCGGTCGAAGGCCCGTGCAGGCGAACGATACGGGAATGCAGATCGGTGAATTTCGAGCCCGGTTCTCGAAAGTTGGAGAACGCAATGAGTTCGGGCAGGCAGACCGGCTGCTGCGTGGCATGCACCATCACCAGATTGCGGAACGGCGTCAGGAGCCAATTGGCACCCATGACGGCCATGCCGGAAACGAATTTGCGCTCCGCCGTGCTCAGCGTCCAACGGGGCACACCGAACGTTTCGATCAAATGGGGATCCGCAAAACTCGAATAGACGAGCCGCACGATCCGTCCCTTGGCAACAAAAAACGTCAGCGTTCTCTCGTTCTCGTCCCATTTCGGCGCGCCGTCGTCAAGGAATGCTTCCTTGCAGGGCAATTCCGTCAGATCCGCCTTTCTCTCCGCAACAATCAGGCGGAAACCGCGGCTGTGCGGCCAATCCTCCTGGTTCGCCACCATGAGCACCAGTTCCTGATTGGGAGCGCGGCGCACGACGCAGCTTGGCCCGAGGATCATTTCGGTGGCGACGCCAGGCAGCGCGTGTCCGGCCGCGGCCCGCAGCGCGATACCGGCCGCCGCCGCGTCCGGCAGATAAGGGGTTTCAACCGTTGCTTCACGATGAATGACATATTGGCCGGCGGAAAGGCGGTCGCCTTCGGGATTGTCCGGCCCGGGCAGTGCCGGCGGCACGGCGTTGGTCTTGGCAATTTCGGTAAGTGAGGTCGGTGTGATCAGTTCGACCTGTGCGCCGGCTTCGGCATCGTAAAGCGTACCTGCTTCGCGAGCCGCGATTTCGTAGCCTTTCTTGATGGTGAGGGGGTCGGCAAAGAAGGGGTCGAAAAGACCGTGCTGCTCGCATTGCTGCTGCGAGGATTTCGGCGGCACCAAGTGACGCTCGTTGCGTGCTCTATATTCGAAGTCCTGCGATTCCGGCTTGGCGATGGCCGCGGAAAAATCCGCCGTGCCGAGATAGGCAGCCGTATCGCTGTCGAAGTTGCTGCGGATCACCATGCGTTCGAGAGATTCACCTTCGCTCACCCGGTGACGCTGCACCAGCGCCGGCGGATCGATGGGCTCGAAGCGCCAGTAACCGACGGCATCGGTTGCCTGTTCGAGTTCACCAAGGGTCGGATCGTCCTTGTCGAGGCTGTTACCGGCGCTGTCGACGAGACGAGCCCGGAAACGATAGAGCTGGCCGAACCGCAGCTTCGGCAATGAGCCCCTGGCGGCCTTGAACTGGGCGGCGATCCCATTGCCGTCGGCTGCCTCGTCGGTGATCACGGCGTGCTGCTCACTTTGCAGCTGCGTATCCTTGACCGGAGCGGATCGCAGCACCAGGCCCGGACGCGGGGCGCTGAGGCTCCAGCCGGTCCAGCGAAACAGCGACTCGTGCAGATAATGATCGTCGGGATTTACTCCGTCGCTCGCAGTGCTTGTTGTCGACGCGCCTGAGACATAACCTTCGTCTGGAGGTAGAGGCAGCGACGTACCGGATTTGATCAACCGGTAGTCGCCGACGCGGGCGCAAAGCGAGAACCATTTGCCCGGGGTAACCTCATCCTTGACGGGAGAGACATCGACCCGGAAGCCGCGTATCACGTCCTCTGCAAAAAACACGATTCTGTTGCCATTGGCAGATTCGACAGCCTGATTTTTCAGGGCGGCGGCGGCGGCATCGGCGGCAACTTGTGCCGCCCGGCCGTGACGAGACACGCCGAGGCCGCCGGAGCGCAAGGCAGCAACAGCCTGCTTGTCGCCGGTCGTATAGGTCACCTCGCCATCGATCTGGCGCAGGCTGAGACTTTTGCCGACAAGGTTCTGTGCGCTGAGAGTGAAGCCCACCGTCTTGTGCACGGCCCCATCCGGATCGACCTGATAGACGTCGAACAGGCCGGGCTTGTCCTTTTCAACCAGACCCCAGTTATCGTCGGAGGCCTCGAGCCTGAGCAGGCCGCGCTGGAAGTCACTGCTGCGCGGCCGGGTGAAGAAGCGCTCCTTGTCGTCCTGCCAGGCCGTGCGTGGCGTGGTATCGTCATTCGGGTCGTGGCCGCCCGGCAGACTGACCAGCAGCGACATCAGCCCCTTGCCAATGCCGCCGCCGGCGGCGATGGCCTGGTCGAATGGCTCATCGTCTTCGATCACGCAATCGATCAAAAGCCCGAGCGCACGCAGCAGGGACGGATAGTCTGCATACGAAGCGACGATCCGGTGAAAATCGAAATCGGGCACTTTCGGCGGTGCCGGAATATCGGCATAGGACGGACGGCGCATGGCGCGCTCGGCCGCACTCGGCGGTTCACGGTTGTAAAAACGATTGGCTTGATAGTAGGCATATTCGTCCGCGCTGGCGAACTGATCCATGAGCGAAGCGTCCGGCGCGCCGACAAGCGGCGTGTTGGGTCCGCCGGGCCGTGGGTTGAACCAGTCGGCCGGCAGGGTACGCCGCACGACTTGCCCGGCCACTGAAGGACTTCCGGTTTCCTCTGCATCGATCGCGGCAACCGGGGTGCGATATTGTCCGCCCGGTCCGAAGACCGCGTCATTCAGGAAGCTTTCGATCGATCTTCCGTTTTCGGCCTCGCCGAAAAAGCGCGAAAATCCGGGCAAGGCAACTTCGATCGGGCGATCGCCCAGATTGAATTTCTGCGTTCGCGTGCCAATGCCGGTCAGCATGTCCTTGAGGTCGGGATGTGCGTCTTTCCAGGGCAGCAAGGTCGGATGGTTCGAGGCCGCCTGCACCGCAAGCCGCCCATAGTGGCGTCGGAGGAATTTGAGCACGTTGCGGACCTGGAACGAACGCAGATTGACTTTGCTCATGTCCTTGAACTGGAAACCCGCCACCGGGGTCGCGGTACCGAACAGTTGCTTCCAAAGATCGGAATCGCCCAGATTCAAGGGTCTCAGGGGAACCTCGGCAGGCCCTACCCTAAGCCCGAATTTCGCATCCGCCATCAGCGCCGGCCAGTCGAGAAACTCCGGAAACGCCTTGAGAACCTGCTCGTCGGCTGCCTGCGGCCGAAGCCTTGGAGAAACGGATATCGTCACCCGGCGCCTGCCGGCATTCGGCCCGTCGGTAAAACGCCCATGAGGCAGAACCGTCCAAAGAAGTGTCTGGGTTGCCATCGATTTTCCTCCCCGCTCAGGCAAAAGCTTCGCAATGGTCGCGCCATGCATATTCAGTATCGGCATCGATCTGGCCGAGTTCCTGATCCAGCGGGACAGTGGGATTAAAGCCGAGCATTTCGCGCAGGCTCGGATCGCCATTGGCGCCCGAGAATTTGCGTTCGCAGGTTATCGTTACGCTACCGGAGAAAATGAACACCGATATCTCGATCGTCAGTTGCGCCTTGCCGACGCATTTGCCCGACTGGAACTCGTAACGAAGCTCCAGATAGAGTTCGAGCGACGCCGTGATGATGCCGAGCACGCTCACATGGCCGCCGAGCCGGAAATAGCCGGTCAGCGAGGCGGCGTCCTGCTCCATACGGAAATAAATCCCGGCCATCACATGCACGCCACCCGAGGCGACACCGAGATCGATGGAAATGCTGGCGCCGAACTCGAACGACGCTTCGAGGATCTGGACGCCGTGCGGATCGATGGTGACTCCGAAGAAGCCGCCGCCGCCGAACATGTAGACCGTAAGGCAGAACGGCTGCTCACGGGTGCAGAAATTGAAGCGGACGCTGAGCGGCTGACCGATGAAGGGCACGGTAAACCCGGCGCCAAGCCCCAGATTGCTGAGACTCATCACCCCGATGCTGATGCTGGGCAATGTGACCGAGAAGCCGGCATCGATGCCCTTGGTCGAGATATCGAGATAGGGCGGGTCGCTGAAACCATCGAGTGGGATGAGGTCGCGCAAGGTTTCGACAAAACTTAACGGACCGACGAACTTGATGTCGTTGAGCAGCACATCGACATCCATCTTGGCGGCACTGTCGATGGAAAATTCAATTTTCTCGAAGTTCAGCTCGAGAAAGCTGGCCGGCGCAATCAGCACGAGATCAAAATGCTTGAGGCCGCAGGAGACACTGATCTTGGGTGCCGAAGCACCGTTTTTCTTGACCTTGGCTTCCACGGCAATCAGGAAACCATGTTTATCGTTGGCTCGAAACAGCGCCTTGTCAGGCGTGTGTGCCGTTCCCGGCAGCCACCAGCTGTCAATTTCCGGGTTCCAGTCGAAGCGAATTGTCAGCTCTTCGCCGACAAGCCCCTCTATCAGTTTGAGCAGATCGGCAATGCCACCCAGGACCTCTTCGACGGCGGTCATCGCGTCGACAATGACCTTGCGCGGGGCACCGTCAAGCAGATCGAAGCCGCCCACGGTCGTCTTGAGCGGACCGATCGCAGCAGCCACCGCCTCGACCCGGGTTTTCAGCGTCGCCGGATCGGAGAACAGGGCTTCGATCTGGCTTGGATCGCCAACGATGGCATCAAGCGCATCGAACAGCGCCTTTCCCTGTGCCACGAGCACGGGCAGGGTCTGAAGGTCTTCAAGAACCGCGTCGAGCTGGGCAACAAAGCCGAGAAGGCTCTGGCGGATACCCGATGGCAGATTGACGCCGCCGATATTCGCGTTAGCCGCGGTCTTGAGGTCGGCTAGGTGCGAACGGGCCGTCGCGATGCTCGCCGGGATATTGGTGAGATCCGGAGCTGTGGCGGCTCCGTTGACGACGAGCGAGGCGAGAGCCTGCAATTTGACTGCGACATCGTTGAGCGCCGTCATCAACTGGTTGGCGGCTGCCTCTACAGGGGCAATTTGCGCGGCAGCATAGGCCTTTGCCTGCGCAAGCAGGTCGTTCAGCGACGCCTTGAAGGCCGACATTGCAGCATTGCCGATGCTGCTTGGCTGCGAAGCGATGCCTTCAATGAACGCATAGAGACGCACCAGGCCGTTGATGAAGGATTCGACCTGGGTGCTGGCTTCGCTGCCGAACTTCGGAATTTTTTCCGGCGAGTCGACGAGATTTGCAACGGCCTCGATGACTTCGCCGAGCGGAATGCAGCCGAAGAGCAAAGGCAAAGGCAGATCGCTGATCGACGTCGGGAAGCCACCGCCGGCAGGCACTTTGCCGTCGATAAACTGGCCGACATCTCCCATGACCGGACCGGCAAAACGGGACAAGGCGTTCGGCTTCAAATTGGGCTGGACAAAACCGCCCGACCGATCGCCCTGCGACGAAAAGTCGAGCTTGGCCATATTGGGATCGTTCTTTACGTCGGCAAAGATCTCGCCGACATTGGTGTCGAAGCCCTTCTTGAGATAGAACGCGTTCCAGACCAGGGCGTTCGATTTGGTGCTGCCACTGAGATGGGCGAGCGCACCGATGCGAGCCCGTGTCTCGGAGACCTTGGGGAAAAATACGGGCCGGTTCAGCCCGTTGCTGAAATTGCGCAGTGTCTGGTTGTTGGCCTCAACCTCGCCGCCAAAATCGATCTCCTCGACCTGGACCGATGTATCGCCGGCCTTGACGCTCGTGGCCATCGCAACACGCTGCAGATTGAGCGTCGCGGTATGTTTGGCGCCGGCATTGGCATAGTCCTGGTTCGCGATGGCCGCATTGGTCTCCGCAGCGGCGAAATCGGGAACGAGCTTGGTGCTGCCCGGGTTTAGAATCCGCGGACATGCCAGGGTGTTGTCCATGAAAATCATCGGCAGATCAAAGGCCACGCGCCGCCCATCGAGATCGGTTGCGACGAACTGGAATTTGAATGGCTGGCCATTGACGTTGGGCCAGAACATAAGCTGCCCGAATCCGGCGACGTCCGAAGCCGTTGGCTGATCGAGATTTGGCGTTACCTGCGTGAGAACCCGTATGCTGGTGAATGGGAACTGGCGGGAATAGAACACATTGCCCGCATTGTTTCGCAGCTGATCTGCACCAGGCTCCACATAATTGCGCTCGCGTTCTCGTACGATGAGAAACAGGCGTTGACGCAAATATGCAGCATTGCCCGGCATCTGCTCGATGACCGGTTTGCCCTCACCGTCCTTGGCGCCGTTGTGGAACTTGCGCTCGCTGACTTTGACCAGGGAAACACGATGGCCAAAGGGGAACAGGAAGCCGCGATAAACGACGCGCACATAGTGGTCTCGCCCCATGCTGGCACGATGACCCCACTCCTCGACAGAAAGACCCGACGGATCCCAGTTGCCGCGTGATTCAAGCCAGCCGCCAAGTGCCGTCAGCATCATCAGATTGGTATCGACGGGCTGTGGCGTGTAGTTCGACACCGAGAAGTTCGATGAAAGATGCGCAATCTGGAACCGATCGTAATCGTCGAGCGGCATACGGAAGGGAGCGGTGCTCGGCGCGGGCAGTGCGGCGGCAACAGGGACGGGCCAGCCGCTTTGCATGGACTTGGTCGAACCTTCGCCGCTCAGCGCCCAAATGGCCCGCACGGTGCGGTTGGGATCGTCATAGGGCGGCTCGATCGTCTTGCCGTCGGCATCAGGAGCGACGAGCCTGGAATGCCAGAGTTCGGTGCGGCTTGTCGCCGGGGAGGTTGCAGGAGCTGTGGCGTGGCGCCATTTTTCCGCTGCATGAGGCGACAGGATCAGCCGCCACGGCAACTCGATCGACGTCGTTAGCGCCGACGGCAACACAGGACGAGGCGCGCCCGGCCTGGACGGCACGACAACATCGAGATCGAAACGATCCCGTGGCAACGCCTTAAGCGCGGTGCCACCCGAAAACTGGCGCGCTCTCAATGTTGCGAAATCACTTTGGACGGCGGCAATCTGAGTGCTTCTGATGGCGAAACTGGCCAAGGCGGCGCGTTTTGCGGCCGGCAAGGCGGCCAATCTGCGGCTATCGAATAGATCGGTCGTGGTGAATGCGCGCCGCCCCGCCCCGCGAGGTCCCGCATTTGCCGCCACTTTTAGACTAAGAGCCTGACAGGCGTCGAGAACGCCCTCCAAAGTATAGGGAACATCAAAGCCATCCGGCACCTGGAACACCAGTCGCGATTCCCCGGCAATGCGTGCCCGGATCGGAGGCGTGCGCGGAGTTTCGGAACCACCCGCGGGGTCTTGCTTGACCTGTTCGTCAGGCCGCTGCGCGGCAGGATTTTGAGTTCCGGAGGGCCGGGTCTCGAAAAACGTTTCCTCGGTGATCGACTGGGGCGGAAAATGCAAGATTATGTTGGCAGCTCCCGAAGCCTGCTTTTTCAGTCGGGGCGGAGTTCCTGCAACGATCGTCAGATTGCGCGTCTCGATACGCAGCGCAACCAGGTCATCGGGTCTGACAACCGCATCGCCCGGCCGGTTTTGCTCAAAGAGATTGCCGACAAAATCGAGCGGGCGCGGGACGAATATCGTGCCCAAATCAATACCGGTCACGGGGCCGACGATTGTGCCTGGCGCACCCGTCAGCACGCTCGTGCTGGCGTCCAGGCCTTCCGCACGTATTTGAGTGAGAGACGGAGACTGCGCTCCCGCCCTGATCGGTCGTTTTACCATCATCCGCCCTCCCCGCAGTGATAGAATAACATATGCCCGGGCAGTTGCGCCCGGAGCCACCAATTCACGAAAAAAGAAAGACAATTCGACCACAAAGAAAAAGATAGGAAAGAATAGTGACCTTCTCGCCAAACAGCAGCGAGAAGGCGAATGTTCTATTTCTTTTTCTATTGCCGCCCTGGCCAACAACATAAATCCGACGGCAATCTACACCAAATATTAGCATAATTGCGAATGCGCTTTGGCTAGCGGTAACGAATTCCTATCAACGACAACTGAACCAGCGAGAATGTTTCAATTTGGCTCGCAACAGCAACGGCTTTTAAGGCCTTGCAACGAGCTCGCATCACAACCTGACGCTCACACTTCCGCCGCGTGAGACACCGAGCACGACACCTTTGTCGTGGGCCCATAGATCAAGGAGCAATTGATCTTCAACATCGAGCATGCACGTCGGATGGCGATCGTTGAAGAACCTTCGACAGCAGATCACCGCTTCATCCTTCATTTCGGTATCGCGACAACAACGCTGAGGCCAGCCGGATTGCGCTGCCGCAGCTCCAATGTGCCTTGGTGGGCGTGAACGATATCTGCGACGATCGATAGACCAAGGCCAAAGCCGCCTCCAGCACGAGACTGGTCCGACTTGAAGAACGGCTCAAGGACCCGCTCTCTAAATTCCTGGGGAATACCGGGGCCGTCATCTTCAACGATGATCAGTACGGTTTCCGGCCGCTCTGCCATCGTCACCTCGACCTTGCCCGCAAATTTAACGGCGTTGTCGCAAAGATTGGTGACCGCGCGCGTGATGGAAAGCGGCCGGCACCTGGCCAGAAGCCGGTTCGGCCCAGTGTATCGGACGGCGTGGCCGATATCGGCAAACTCGCTGCAGACCGTCTGCAGGATGCTCGCGACGTCTACGAGCTCGATCATCTCGGTCGCATAGTCGTTTCTAAGATAGTTCAGGCTCTCCACCAGAAGGCTCTCGATCCGATCGATGTCGGAAAGCAGGGCGTCTTTCTGACCGCCGTCGCCCATCCGCTCCACACGCAGTTTCAGTCGCGTCAGCGGCGTGCGCAGATCGTGGCCGATGCCGCGCAGCATCCGGGTCCGGCCTTCGATCATCAGACGGATGCGCCGACGCATGCCGTTTAGCGCCCGGGCCAATGCAACGATCTCGATCGTTCCCCTCTCCTCGAAAACAGGCGAACCGGTGGTGATATCGGAAACCGCCGCCGCATGGGCAATGCGCTGTATGGGTTCCGTGATCGCTCTGATTGCGAATATGAAGAAAAAACCGATCAAGACGAAAAAAGCGACGAAGTAATAGGGGCCGCGTCCCAGGAACGCGCTGCTCAGCATGGAATCCGGAAAACCCGACGTGATGACGATCGTGCCGTCGTCGACACGCGCGGCAATCACCCGCCGGTCATCGAGGAAGGTCTGCCAACCGCCGATGGGCGGCTCGTTGTCTGGTGGAAACAACCGCGCGGTGACGATGTCAAGAAAGCTCTGGTGGCTCGAAGATTGTACAAACCGGCTCGCGGTCGCCGTCGGCGTGAGTTCGATGTCCCAGCCGGCGTGACGTGCGTTGGCGAGGATGATCTGCCGGTCTTCAGGCGAGGCGGGTCCGAGAAGCTCGGCGATGGCGTTCAGCTTTTCGGCGATATTCTCGAGATCCGGGGCGGCAAGATCTTCCCTGGCCCAGCGCTCCACCGCATCGCCCATGGTGATGATCGTCACCAGCGCAACCAGAATGATGATGGTGATCTGGCCGCGGATCGTCATCGTGACACGATGCAGGCGCTTAAACATCGGCCTCTTCCACCCGCGCGGTAAACACGTAACCGCCAAGCCGGACCGTCTTGATGAGGAGCGGATCGCGGGGATCCTTCTCGATCTTCTGTCTGAGCCGGCTGATATGCACGTCGATGCTGCGCTCGATCGGACCGGCGAGCCCCGCATGCGTCACGGCAAGCAGCTGCTCGCGCGTCAGAACCCGGCCGGCATTGCGGCAAAAGGCAAGGAGCAGATCGAACTCGTGGGTGGTCATGGCAATCCTGGCCTGGGCCGGATCGTGGACCTGGCGCCGGGCCGGATCAATCCGCCAGCCCTCGAAACGCAACAATCGCGGCGCAGGTCTCGCCTCCCGCTGTGCCGACAAGCCCGACCGGCGCAGGAGGCCTTTGATCCGGGCCAGGAGCTCACGCAGAACGAAGGGTTTGGTGACGTAGTCGTCCGCACCGATCTCCAGCCCAACGATCCTGTCGATGTCGGTGCTCAAGGATGTCAGCATCAGGATTGGGATGCCGCCACCTGCGCGCAGGCGCCGGCAGAGACTGAAACCGTCTTCGCCCGGCAGCATGACATCGAGGACAACGAGATCGAAGGGCATCGCCCGCATCTTCGCATCCATCGCTGCGCCGTCGCCTGCGAGCTCCGCATCCATACCCTGCTCGAGGAGACTGTCCCGCAGCATTTCGGCAATCTGACGATCGTCCTCGACGATCAGGATCCTCGGCCGTTCGACGGCCGCTCGTGCGCGCTCATCAACCAATCACGCCACCTCCGTTCTTCGGCTCCATCCTTACCATGAAGGGCGAGGCCTTCCTCTCCCGCGATTTATGAAGAATTGTTTCCATGGCGCAGTGCGGCCCGCCCAAGCAGAAACAATTCTTAACAACATCCAACACGCAATGCCCGTCGTGCATGGCACTGCTGAGGCGTGGCGTGCTTCCAGGTCGGTTTCGGGGGATGCGCGCGAAGTCAACCTCGGAGCATTCATGTCTGCCTCTAACAAACTGGCCGTCGATCGGTCCCGGCTGCTTTCCATCGCCGTGGCGTCGCTGTTCTTATCGCCCTTTGCCGCGCAAGCCGCCGACTTCACAAGCGACGGGCAGACCGCGCAGGAACCGCCACCGCCGGACCCGGAGCGTTTCGGCCCGGTCCGCCAGGCGTTGCACGATTGGCACGTCGTCATCGGCGCCGGCGCTGCCTTCAAACCGAAATATGAGGGAAGCGACGAGTTTGAAGTCTCGCCGTTCCCGTTCATATCGGCCGAATTCTTCGACCGGATCACCATCGATCCAAGCGGCATCGAGATAAACGCCTTCGAGAAGGATGCTTTCCGGTTCGACGTCAATGTCGGCTACGACTCGGGCCGTAACGAAGACGATGCCGACGCGCTGCGCGGCATGGGCGATATCGATTTCGGCGTGACGGTCGGCGGCAAAGGCACCTACACGTTCGGGCCTGCCAATCTCTTCGTCTCGGTCGACAAGACGATCGGCGGAAGCGACGGCCTGCTGGCAACCGCCGGCGCAGCAATCTCGCAGCCCCTGTCGGAGCATCTCATCCTCGGCGCCGAGGCCTCTGCCACCTTTGCGGACGACAACTACATGGAAGCCTATTTCGGTGTCGACGCGGCCCAATCGGCCCGTTCCGGCCATCCGCAATACAAGGCCGGGGCTGGGATCAAGAGCGTCGATCTCTCCGCCTCGGCCACCTACCTGATCAACGAGAACTGGGTGGTCAGGGGTGAGCAAGGCGTGGGCTTCCTGGTCGGAGACGCGGCAGACAGCCCAATCGTCAAGGAAAAGATCCAGTCGAAAACCATGCTGATGCTGGGTTACCGGTTCTGACCTCGGCCGGTCAAAGCATCCTGTTCAAAACCCGAAGGGTCGCCGACGCGGCGGCCCTGAACATCCGGCAATCAAACAAGAATCGCGCAGGGAATGAATAGATGACCTCCTTCATGCCGCTCTCTCGCACGCTCTGCCTGTCGCAGGGCGACCGACCGTTCCAAAACTCCAGAACGGGTCGCCTGGTATCGATCGCCCTGCTGTCTGCGACCGCGGGGCTGCCGATCGACGGTTTCGCCGCTGACATGGAGGCGCCGAAAGTGTCGGTCATCGCTGCGAGAGCCCAGGTTCTCGAACAGAGCGTTTCCGTCGTCGGCACGATCGTTGCGATGGAAACGACGCTCGTCAATACCGATCTGTCCGGAGCCCGGATAGTCTCGATCGCCGCCGAAGAAGGCGATCTTGTCAGCCGCGGACAAGTGCTCGCGACACTGGATACATCAAGGATCGATGTCGAGCTTATGCAAAACGACGCGCAGGCGGCGAGCGCGGCAGCACAACTCGGGCAGGCCTCAAGCGCGCTCGACAATGCCTTGATTTCGCAGGAGGAAGCAGAGGCAGATCTTACGCGCGCGCAAAAGCTCGTTCCCAAGGGGTTGATGTCGCAAGAAGCGCTTGAGCAGCGACAAAAGGCGCTCGCGCGCGCAGAGGTGACGGTGCGAGCCAGCGGGCAGGCTGTCCAGTCGGCAGAAGCAGCCGCCAAAACTGTCGCAGCGGAGCGCAAGGATATTGAATTGCGACTGAGCTATGCGAGAATTGTCGCGCCTGTCGCCGGCCGGATCATCAACCGGTCCGCCAAGGTCGGTGCAACCGCTTCCTCATCCAGCGAGCAGCTCTTCACCATCGCAAATGACGACCAGCTCGAACTGGAAGCGGAAATCCCGCAGGCCCAGTTCGATGTCGTACCCGTCGGCGCCGTCGCTCATGTTTTTCTCGGCGACGGTCGTGATGGTTTGACAGGCATCGTCCGTTTCGTCGCGCCGGCGCTTGCCGACCGGACACGGCTCGGACGCGCCCGGATCACCCTGCCCGGTGGATTGGCGGCCCCGATCGGCGCCTTTGCCTCTGCACGTGTCGAGATCGGAAGCAGCAAAAGCATATTCCTGCCCGCCTCGGCGATTGCCGGTTCCGGCGAGGAACCGTCGATCAAGATCCTCAAGGACAACAGCATCGAACGAAAGCCGGTTTCGCTCGGTTTTCGCCAAGCCGGTTTCGTTCAGATCCGCTCCGGCGTCGACGAAGGCGACCTGGTGGTGACGAAGTCGGGCGGCTTCATGGAGGCCGGCGATCACGCAGTCCCGGTCGTGGTGCAGACCGATGCAGGCCCGGTTTCCGAAAGCAACTGAGGTTATCCGATGAACATCTCCGCATGGGCGATCCGCACGCCGCTGCCCGTCATCCTCCTGTTCGTCATCCTCACGGGCCTCGGGCTGAAGAGCTACGCAACGCTGCCGATCACCTATTTTCCGGCCATCAATGTCCCGGCAGTGGGTGTGACCGTCGAAGAGACCGCGGCAGCACCCGATCAGATCGAAATCCAGATCACCAGGCTTATCGAGGACAGCGTCGCGG
Source organism: Rhizobium sp. WYJ-E13 (assembly GCF_018987265.1). Classification (NCBI taxonomy): domain Bacteria; kingdom Pseudomonadati; phylum Pseudomonadota; class Alphaproteobacteria; order Hyphomicrobiales; family Rhizobiaceae; genus Rhizobium; species Rhizobium sp. WYJ-E13. The sequence continues at coordinate 1,551,365 of NZ_CP076854.1, forward strand.
CCCTTCCCGATATCAAACATATCGAGTCCACAATTTCGGAAGGTCGATCGGAGACCAAGGTCGAGTTTGAAATCGGCGTGCCGGTCGACCGGGCCGTCTCCGACGTCAGGGACGCGGTCACGAAGATCCGTGATCGGCTGCCGGCGGCCATCGATGAACCTGTCATCGACAGGATCGATCCCGAAAACCAGCCGGTCGTCACCTACTCGGCCCATAACGGCTCGATGTCGGCGGAAGATCTGTCCTTTTTCATCAGCGACGTCGTCGTGAGAAAACTCCAGGGACTGGCCGGAATTGGCCGCGTCGAACTCGTCGGCACCGTCAATCGGGAAATCCATGTTCTCCTGAAGGCGGATAGGCTCGCCCCTCTCGGCCTGACGGCTGCCTCGGTCAGCGATCAGATCGCCGCAAGCCAGTTCAATCTGCCGTCCGGGCGCGGCAGCGTCGATACGCAGGACATGACGGTGGCAACCAAGGCGGCCGTTTCTTCCCTCGACGAGCTCAGGGCCATTCGTCTTGCCTTGCCGCAGGGAAAGAGCGTCTCTGTCTCCGATGTCGCTGCGGTTGCCGACACGAGAGAGAAGCGGCAGGATTTCGCGCGCGTCGACGGCGAGCCGGCGATCGGCTTTACGGTCTACAAGGCGACGGGCGCAGGAGACGTCGACGTCGCCAAAAAAGTTGCCGCAGCCCTTGAGGAGATGGCCGACTCAAGGCCCGGAACGGAGTTCAAGATCGTCGACGACAGCGTCACGCTGACGCTCGCCAATTTTCTGTCTGCCCGCAGCACGCTGATCGAGGGGGCCATTCTTGCCGTGGTCGTCGTCTTCCTGTTCCTGCGCGACTGGCGCGCCACCGTCATTGCCGCCATCAGCCTGCCGCTTTCGGCAATCCCGACCTTCTGGGTCATGGAACTGGCCGGCTTCTCGCTCAATATGCTGAGCCTGCTTGCGATCACCCTGGTGACAGGGATTCTCGTCGACGACTCCATCGTCGAGATCGAAAACATCGTCCGTCACAAAAGCCTCGGCAAAAGCGCCTACAAGGCTGCGATCGACGCCTCCGACGAGATCGGCCTCGCCGTCATTGCGATCTCGGCCGCCATCATTGCCGTCTTCGCCCCTGTCGGGATGATGCCCGGCGAAGTAGGTCAATATTTCCGGCAGTTCGGTCTGACGGTCGCGATCGCCGTCTTCTTCTCGCTCCTCGTCGCACGCCTGGTAACCCCGCTGATTGCAGCCTACTTCCTGACGTCGCCAAGCAAGGCGCCTGCGGAAGGGCGCCTAGTCGCGCGCTATCGCGCGCTCGTCGGCGTGGCCATCAGATGGCGATGGATCACAGCCGGGCTGGCGGCTGGCCTCTTTGCCATGACGCTCCTGCTTGCCGGTTTCCTGCCGAGCGCGTTTCTGCCGGCGCAGGATACCGGTCGGATGACGGTTTCGATCGAGCTGCCGCCAGGCTCGACCCTTACCGACAATGAAGAGGTGAGCGATCTGGTTGCCCGTCGCCTCAAGACGATCGAGGATATCGAGACGGTGTTCGTGCGCGCCGGATCAGGGTCCGACGGCGTGCCTGACATCCGCAAGTCGGTCATCGTGATGTCCATCGCAGATCGCAGCCAGCGCAAGCTTTCACTTGAGCAAATCCAGGAAAGCGTCGAGGCTCAATTGAAGGCCATTCCCGACCTTCGCTTCGAATTCATCAACGACCGCGGCGGCCGGGATATCTCGTTCGCAATCCTGAGTGCCAATGGTGAGCAGGCGTCGAGGGCCGCCCGGGCAATCCTGACCGAAATGCGCTCCAACGCGATGTTCGTCAATCCGGCTTCGTCGGAAGCGACACGCCAGCCGGAACTCGGGGTGGTCGTGTCGCCGGAGCGAGCTGCCGATCTTGGCGTCAGTGCAAGAGAGGTCGCGACAGCAATCAGGGTTGCGACGTTGGGCGATGCCGATTCCAGGCTGCCATCGTTCAAGGACAGCGGCAGGTTGATCCCGATCCGCACGCTCGTCGAGGATGCCGGGATAGACCGGTCGGAGAAGCTGCGACAGTTGCGGGTGGTGACGTCATCGGGAACCCTCGTGCCGCTCGAGGCAGTCGCACGCCTGGAGGAAAGCGAAAGCGTGTCCGTCATCCATCGCATGGAGCGTCAGCGTCGGGTCGAAATCGGCGCGGACCTTGCAGCAGGGATCACGCAAGGCGAAGGCATTGCAGCGCTCAAGAACTTGCCGTCCGTCAAGGCGCTGCCAGCGGAAGTCGAAATGCGGGCTACCGGCGATTCCGATTCCAAGGACAGCGTTTTTGCGAGTTTTGCCTTCGCCATGATCGCGGGCTTGAGCCTTGTGGTGGTCGTGCTCATCTTGCTGTTCGGCAGCCCGCTTACGCCGCTGACGATCGTCACCCCTCTTCCGCTTGCGCTTTCAGGTGTCGTTGCCTCCCTCATCGTCACCGGCCATCCCGTGTCGCTGCCGGTCGTCATCGGGATCCTCATGCTGATGGGCATCGTCGTGAAAAATTCGATCATGCTTGTCGATTTTGCAATCGAGCTCGAGCGGTCGGGCCTGTCACGTATCGAAGCGACAATCGAGGCCTGTGCCGAACGACTGCGCCCGATCGTCATGACGACGCTGGCAATGGTGGCCGGCATGGTGCCGGCGGCATTCGGCCACGAGATCGGCGGCGAGTTCAGGGCGCCTATGGCGGTCGCGGTCATTGGCGGATTGACGGTTTCAACGGTCCTTTCGCTCGTCGTCGTTCCTGCAAGCCACGTCCTGATCGCCGACCTCGGCGATGCGATCAAACGCCTGGCGCAGAAGATGTCGGGCAGCAGAGCTGCCGCTGATGGCCCAGGCGACGCCTTCGTCGAAAGGCCCGACAATTTGGGCGGTTAGTGCTGCGAGACGATCCGACCGTCAGGATTCACAGGGGCCTCGCGATGGATGGACAGTAGCAAATGACCGCAAGCGGATGGCTGTGGCGGCACTGTCTGCATCTCAAATCCCGAACACGTCAGCCGAGCGGTATCGGGCCGGCGCTGAGCGGCCCAATATGGTTGCGGGTTGACGACGCGGCTTATGCTGCATCGAGCGCCAGGGTGAGATCGGCAATGAGGTCGTCTGGATGTTCGATACCGATCGACAGCCTGATCGTTGCATCGAGGACGCCGATGCGCTGGCGCACCTCGGCCGGCACGCCCGAATGCGTCATGGTTGCCGGATGCGATGCCAAGGATTCCGTTCCGCCGAGGCTGACGGCAAGCTTGAAGATCTTCAGCGCGTTCAGAAACCGGAACGCGGCCGGCTGGCCACCCTTGATATCGAAGGAGAATGTCGAACCGGCGCCGCTGCACTGGGCCGCAAATGTCCTGCCGACGGCGGAATCGGGATCGCTATATGGCAGGTAGTGGATCGTTTCGACCTTGGGATGCTGCCTGAGGAAGTCGGCTACCGCCTTGGCATTGCTGTCGGCGCGCTCCATGCGGATCTGCAGCGTTTCGAGTGAACGCCCGAGCATCCAGCATGAATGCGGATCGAGCTGCGTGCCGATTGCGCCGCGAAGCGCCTTCACCTGCTTGATCAGCGCCCGGCTGCCAAGCGCTGCCCCGGCGATCAGATCCGAATGGCCGCCGACATATTTGGTCAGGGAATAGAGAGAAATGTCCGCGCCATGCTCGATCGGGCGCTGAAAGACCGGACCGAGCAGCGTGTTATCGCAGGCGACGACAGGCATATGGCCCTGCTTCTGACCGATTGCATCGGCAATCCGCCGGATCATCGCGATGTCGACAAGGCTGTTGGTCGGGTTTGCAGGCGTCTCGATGAGGATGACAGAGACACGGCCCTTGGCCATCGCCTCCTCGGCCGCTGTCTTTACCGAGGCTTCACTCACGCCATCGGCAAAACCGACTGCGGAAACGCCGAAATTGAGGAAGGTTTTCGCAAGCAAGGTTTCCGTCCCGCCATAGAGCGGCTGCGAATGGAGGATGGCATCTCCCGGACGGACAAAGGCAAGCAAGATCGTCGCGATGGCGGACATGCCCGATGAAAACACCGCGCCGCTTTCGGCTCGCTCGTAGACCGCCAGACGATCTTCGATGATCTCGCTGTTTGGATGATTGAAACGCGAATAGACGAGACCTGCCCCTCTTCCTTCCGGCGGCTCCTTCCGACCCGAGACGTAATCGAAGAAATCGCGACCGTCTTCGGCGGAGTTGAAAACGAACGTGGACGTCAGGAAGACGGGCGGCTTGACCGCACCTTCGGAGAGTTCCGGATCATAGCCGTAGTTCAGCATCTGGGTTTCCGGATGCAGGGGATGATTGCCGATATGGGTTCTTGGAGGATGCGGTGCAGTCATGGAACGTTTCCCTCAATTGGCGCTTCCTGGCATCAATATGCCTGCGCCTCGCTCATATCTGGAGCGCTGCAGCAACAGAGAAACACCCACGGGCAAATGACCAGCAAATTTAGTGAATCAAACGGCCTGGCTGGTGGAGTTGTGATACTGCAATCTCAGCGGGGCATTGAGATGTAAGTCGACGATACGCCGAGAACCGTACCAAATCGCTCAAACCACAAGGACGGACACACCCTCGCCGCAACCATCTCATCAGGCGACCGGTGACAGGCGTGCTGGCTGGAAAGTGGGCGCTCGGGTTGGCCACAGCCAGGGCGCCGACAGCACTGATGAGTGCAGCGGCCTGAGATCAGGGTCCAAGCGAGCGGACGGCAGCCTATCTCCTCGGCTGACGGTTCACCAATGTCCGAGATTGATTGATGACTGAGACTACTGTTTTGACGAAGCTTTGTGACACCGCCGATGGCTGGAATCGCGGGAGTCGGATATGTGATCTTTCGGGTCGGCGATCAGCGCTCACGCGGGCCGGGCTATTTGTCGGATGGCTTCCTGGCCGAGCGGCGAGCAGCCATGGCCCTTCCGTCGAAGCCGTGGCCCTCCCGTCGAAAGAGCTGCACACCACACATGCGTCGGAGATCAGACCATACAGGTAGATCTAAAGTTCGTACCATATCCGCGGATCATCGCCTGACTGGATCATCAGCCACCGAAGATCCGTATCCTTCCAGCTCTTGATCTCATTCATGCGATTATCGAGGACCAGATCGCCACGATCGGTCTTGACGACGAGAACCGCGTGGCCCTTGCCCGTGGGTGTCTTGGTCACGGCGATCCGCAGTGCCTTCGTCGACCAGCCCATAGCGATGAGGTGGTCGCGCTTCGTCAGCGCAAAATCCTCGCAATCACCTGACTTTACGTTCACCTGCCAGACATCGCCCTGATCGGGCCGTTCGTCCACTGGGCGGATCGAGCGGTTGACCGAGGTGTTGACGGCGTGAAGCTGCTTGTCCGCAAGGGGACTCAAGGAGATTTCGGACGCGTCGCCGCGAGCAGTACACTCATCCGGATTTCGGGCGCAGAACATTACATGCGCAAAAGGTGCTGCGGTCCGGCGCTTTTCGGAAATATAGCTGAATACCGGCGCCGTCTTCAGGCCACGGGCTACGCCGCCCGGACCGTCTGCATGAGCAGCCTGAACCACAAACAGAGATGCAAGCGTAACCACAACAACCAGTTCATGCTTAGACATTTTCTACCCCCGTGTGGCGGTTTACCGAACGATGATGAGCTCAGCCCAGCGGCGATGAAGCATTTTTAGGCGTGCGTCATTCGAACGGTGGGCACGTGATCGCGATCTCTTTTTCTTGGACCTTTCCGGAGACGGTCAATCATTCAGGTGTGTCCGGGTCTTCAGTCACAGCGGAGCTGGCGGCATGCGCATCGCGACCGACGCATCGACGCCAACGGCTTGACAATTTAAACTAGCACGGCGAGCAGCAATTTCAATTGTCGCGATAGGTGCTGATTTGAAAAAGCGTTGATGAAGGTGCCGCATCCGCGTGGATGGACTTGCTTCAGGAGCTTGATCGAATATGCGACGCCCGGCAGTGAACGGTTTGCCATCCCGGTGGCTGTCCTACGACGTCCAGCACTTTGTCGCCGACGACCTTCCGGCGATCGACATGTTCGCTCCGTCCGAGGTCTACAAAAAGAGCCTGGATGTTTCCATCGTCACCCGAGAGGAAGGGCTTCTCGCCTGGCGGTGCAAGAGAGGGTAATCGGTTCGCCAAGCCCAAACCGGTCAATACGTGCCATGCTGATCCGTGCACGCTCTTGGGCCTGGCACAGGTTGGTGCCCAAATTGCGCACGCGTGCGCCGCGGCCTGTTATAAAAACTATTATATTACTTTCGGTTGCATTTTCGCGCAAACCCCGCAATGATCATTCCATGATCGGAGGTACCAGCCATGAAGGCCAAATCGCCCACATCGATTGATGTCTATGTCGGTAGCAGAGTACGAGCGCGCCGCAAGCTGCTCAGGCTATCGCAGGCCGGTCTTGCCGAACGGATCGGCGTCACCTTCCAGCAGATCCAGAAGTATGAAAAAGGCATAAATCGCATTGGCGCGAGCCGGCTGCAGACGATCGCCGAAACACTGGGTGTACCCGTTCAATTCTTCTTCGAAAATCACACCGAGCCTGCCGCTTACAGCCTTGTCAGCAACGGCCGTGATGATGTGAATGCCTTTTTGATGTCGAAGGATGCCCAGGCTCTCAATCGCGCCTTCATGGCGATAGAGAGCTCAGAGATCAGGCAGAAGCTCATCGCCCTGGCCAAGAGCCTTGCCAGGAACACGACTTCCGACATTGATGACGTCATCCATCCAGAGGCCGGCGCCTGAGGACTTTTCGTGATTCATCTCCAGACCTTTGGCGAGTTGCGACTGACAGATGGCCTGGGCGCGCCGATCCGCTATCCGGTCAAGGCTCTGGTGATGCTGGCCTATCTGTGTTGCTCGCCGGATCATCAGCGCAGCCGACAAGAGCTTGCGCGGTTCTTGTGGAACGAGACCGGAGATCATCTTGCCGATCTCAATTTGCGGAAGCTGATTTCACGCATTCGCGATACAACGACCGTATCCGACGAACAGATCCTGAGTTTCGGGCCGCCTTTCGTCACCCTAAACAAGGCCGCCATATCGGTTGATCTCGACATATTGCGAACGAAAAAGCAGCCAGTGGCGCAACTGGCCGTCGTCAGCGACCTTGTGCAACGCGGCTTCATTCCCGGTCTCAGCGCATCAACCAAGGCAATCGACGGATGGATCGAGCGCGAACGGCAGCTGCAAGTGCTCACCCTGAGGGACATCTTCGTCAGAGCTGCGGATCACATTCGCGATGATGAGGAACGTCGCCTTCTGCGCCGCTCGGGACTTCAACTTCTTGAAACCTTTCCCAACGACGAGCAGATCCGCTCCATCCTTCGCGGCACGGCGGATGATCATTCGCAACGCCACCTGCGGGCGACGAGATCCGTAGGAGTCGCAAGCAGCCCCATCGCGGAGCAACAAGACACCACCCTGCCGCAGATCGTAACCGCGACACCAGCGCCACGGCTTGTTCTCTTGCCTCCAGGCGCAGCGGCCTTGACGCGGCAGGCGGCTATTGCCGACGCCCTTATCGAGGATGTCACGATCGAGCTCTGCGCGCTACGCAACATATCCGTCGTCGCGCCCCATACAGCCGAGCAGATCCGCCGCGACTCCGACAAGGCCACGATCGTTCAGCGGCACTCGATTTCCTACCTCCTGGACACACGGCTTTCTGGAGAAGGGCTTTATGCGCAACTCATTTATTTCCCGACCGACGAGATTTTGTGGGCGGCCCGATTTGAAATGGCAGTCGAGACGCTGCCGACGCAAAGGCGCTTGATCGCCCAGAAACTTGCCGATGCGGTTTCGGGACAATTGAAGCGCAACGAAAGCACTCGCCTTCGCAACGAGGCTGACCCGCAAGCCTATCATTCCTATCTCGTCGGTGCCGGCTTGCTCACCAAGCTTAGCCTGCCGGATATCCGGCGTGCACGGAAATCCTTCAAGCGCGCACTGCATTTTTCTTCGGATTATGCCCCTGCTTTCACAGGCCTGTCGCGGACATTCACCAGCGAGTGGCTGTTGACCACGCAAGGCGATCCCGCCCTGCTGAAGCTTGCGGAAGATCAGGCGCTCCGGGCGATAGAAAGAGATTCAGAATCGGCAGCCGGGCATCGAGAACTCGGTGTGACGAAGCTCTACCAGAGTGCTGTCGATGACAGTGTTGCGGCACTTGAGCTCGCCGAAAGCCTCAGCCCGCATTATGCCGACGTCATCTACAGCCATGCGGATACGCTGGTCCATGCGTCGCGGCCGCAAGATGCGCTGGAGAAAATCAAAAAAGCGATCTCACTCAATCCGATCGCACCCGACGCCTACCTCTGGTGCGCGGCTGGGGCGAGCTACTTCCTTGAACGTTACGAGGAGGCGCTCGCCTATGTCGATCAAATGAAAGACAAGGCACCGGCCTACCGCATCGCAGCAGCCAGCTGCGCGATGATCGGCGATCGAAAACGGGCACAGTTTTACCGGCAACGCGCCGAAATGCTCAACCCTACTTTCGAGGTCGAGAAATGGCTCGCCTTGGTGCCCTTCAAGGAGCAATGGCAAAAAGAGCTTTACCGGGACGGTCTTTTCAAGGCCGGATTTTCAAAAACCTAACGGGAGAATGATATGGCAAAAGTTGTTGTATTGGGTGTATCGGGCGACAAGGGACTTTGGTTGGTGGACATTGACGCGGGGACTGTGACGCCATTGCAGGTGCCAGCAGGCACTGATCTGGCGGCAGCCGTCAAGCAACGAGAGGCCGGCGGCACATTGATCAAGAATGTCGATTTCGCGGTCGCCGTCTCGTCAGCGCAGACGGTTTTCTCCGGCCACGTGGATGGCTGAAGGCGAGCGACGCTGACCGGTCATTCCGATCCTTATTCTGACCGAACGATTGCGCCGCGGGACACGTTGTCCCGTGTCGCTCCTTATCTAGAGGCGATGGGCATCACGCGCCTGTCACGACAGACTGATCTCGATTGTGTCGGTCTTCCGGTCTGGTGCGCCTATACACCGAACTCCCGCTCCATTGTCATCGCCCAAGGCAAGGGACTTGAGGATATCGACGCCAAAGTCTCGGCGGCAATGGAGGCCCTGGAACGTGCGGTGGCGGGCGACCCCATCACCGTCACCACGGTGTCGTCGGCACGAGACCTCAAACGCCGGGGCGATCGCGTCGAACCGCTCGATTGCCTGATCGCAAGCGGCGAGCGGGTCGTGGGCGAAGACGAGGAATTGGCCTGGAGCCTGGCAACGGAATTGCTGCACGACCAGCCGATCCATGTTCCGCAGGATGCCGCCGTCCTCGACCGAACAAGACATAATCGGTTCTGGATGTCGTCTGACGGGCTTGCCTCGGGCAACACCATGGATGAAGCAATATTCCATGGCATTCTGGAGCGCATCGAGCGCGATGCCCATGTGCTTTGGCAGATTGCCAGCGAAGACAGGCGCGACTCATGCTGTGTCGATCCCAAGAGTTTTGCCGACGCCGCACTCTCGGGCCTGATTGACAGGATCGAGGCGGCCGGGCTTGTCGTGAAACTTTTCGACATCACGAGCGATATCGGTATTCCCTGCTATACCGCGCTCGTTGCCCCATCAGCGGCCAACAGCAAGGCGCCGCTCCGGTTCGTTGAGGTCACCGCAGGAAGCGGCGCTCATCCGTGGGCCGTGCGGGCGGCAATCCGCGCCGTGACGGAAGCGCTTCAGTCGAGACTGACCTATATCAGCGGCGCCCGCGACGATGTCTGGCCCGAACTGTTCACGACGCCTCTTCCGGCACAGACCCGCAGCGCCTTTCTTGCCGTCCCTGCGCCCGTATCTGCCGCCACCATCGCGAAACCGGTCGGAACTGTGTCGAACCTCTTGCATGAACTGCTGGCCAGACTTCGCGCTTGCGGCATCGGTTCGGTCATCGCCCTGCCTCTCATGCCTGAGGACCGGTCATTTTCGGTGGTGAAGATTTTCATTCCCGATCTCGAGAATCCCGAGGGCAACAGGCTCCATCGTTTCGGCCAACGTGCCCTTGCAAGGGCGATGCGCTGGTGAAGGTCGTTTTCATCGGTCCAAGCTTGCCGGATGCGGCAAGCCACGCCTCCGGCGACATCGTTCTCCGGCCACCCGCCATTCAGGGCGATGTGTTAAGAGCGGTGGAAGATGGCGCCAACGTCATAGGCTTGGTTGACGGTGGCTTTGAAAATACCGCGCCGGTTTGGCATAAGGAAATCCTCTTTGCGCTCTCGCTCGATGTCACGGTGCTGGGCGCCGCCAGCATGGGCGCCTTGCGTGCCGCCGAATGCCAAGCGTTTGGAATGATCGGCGTTGGACGGATTTTCAACGACTATGTCAGTGGAACCACCGTCGACGACGCCGATGTCGCGCTTTTACACGAGCCGATGGAGCTGGGTGGCAGAGCGTTGACCGTACCCATGGTCAATGTCAGAAGCACTTTGGACGAGATGGAAAGGCAGCAGCTCTTCGATAAAGCCTTTCGCCTGGCTCTCGAACAAACCGCTGCAAACCTCTTCTTCAAGAAGAGAAGCTGGGCTCTCATCGTTCGCGCATGTGCGGCAATACCGGCGTCCCAAAAGCAGTATTGGCTGGACATGCTGAAGACCCACACGGTCGATCAGAAACGGATCGATACCCTGGCGCTTCTCGACGCTGTTGGCGGCGCAGATGATCAGCGCGTGCCCAGAAATCGCCATTGGGAATTCAGGAAAACGACGCTTTGGTCAGAACAACTAGCCCGCTCAAAGGTTTAGACCACATTGCACCCATAAAGTGTTTCACGCGTTTTTCACGCACTTTAGTACCGAACTGTCCCTATGGTCATCAACGCAATCTGGAGAATTGATATGACGGTCATAGGGTCGGGAAAGCTTCAGCACGCAGCGGCGGCAGATATGGATAATCTTGACGAGCTGGTAGCTTTGGCTCGAATGATCACCTATGCAAGGGCGCTAGCGGAAGATTTGAAGATCGAACTGGGCGCTCAGTCTCTCGACCTGGCATTGACGGCGGTTACGCGGGAGTTGCGCAGGGCGACGGATGCAGATCTTCCCGGTCTGGAACCGCTGCTCGCGGACGTGAGTATCGAGCTGCACTGATCGGTGCTGCGGCTGGTGTCTCAGTCGTTGTTCGATGCAGCAAGATGTCGGCAAGCAGACGCGATCAGCCAAATGGCTGCACCTGAAGAATTCCGGAAGGCGCTCAGCAGGCGCCAACGAGGCGGGCACTCCAATGCCCGCCGTAGTTCCTTTCAAGACAGGAAACGATTATCCCGCTGTAATGACCTCCGGCTTGTTCATCGCCTCGATCCGATAGGATTAACCTCCCATACCTATATTTCCGGCTATTGTCAGAGCAACAGGCCGTCCCCATCAAAGGGAGCGTTGGGCGTATGCAAGTCGATCTGCTGCAAGGCCACGTCAGGGATCTGGTGGTGGGAATGCTCGACGTTGTTGACGCCAGCATCGAGACCTGAGGGATTGAAGGCCATGTGCGGGCCGCCATGATTGACATGGGTTGAGTTCGGGCCACGTGCATCGGAATCGTCGCTAGCAAAGTGCTGGAAGTCAAAGACGTCGTGGCTCATCTTGTCGGCGGCAAGACCCTTGTGATCTCCGTCGGCCTTGTCGGGCGACATCTTCGCGTTTTCATGGGAGGAGGCAGCCGTGGGGTCCGTGGAAGCGTGGGCTGCATCAGCGGTAAGGGCACTATCGAGAGATGCAAGCTGGGTTTGGGTCGCATCAAACGTCTGGTTATCGCTGACGGAAAATGTGCCTGCGGCCACGATCGTCGGAGAAATGTAGGTCGGCGTCACATCGCTTGCGATAAGATTGTCATGGAAAGAGCCTGATGCGGGCCTGTCAACCTTCAGCGCCGCGTTCGACAGATGATCGAAGGTGTTCCCGTAAATATCGATCCCTTCGCGGATATAGGGCAGTGTGGTGGCAGCGCTGATCGAAACCCCCCAGCCACCATCATGGATATGGTTGTCCGATATTGTGTAGTCCCTCGCATCCCCCTGATCGCCGAGACCGATAGCATAGGACCAGCTATAGCCGCCATAACCAGAGATATCATTGCCGTGGATATCTATATTCGTGCCGGCCTGCGCGCTGATCCCAAAGCCGCCACCGAGCAGCGTATTGTTCTCGACGACGGCATTTTGAACCGTGCCGAGCACAAGGACGCCCTTTGGACTGGCGGCATTTGTTTGATCGAGGGTGTTGCCGCTGATGAGGACATTGCTGCTGTTGTCCAGCTGAATGGCATCAGCCGTCTTTCCGTGGCTATTGGTGACGGTATTGTTGATGAGATTGACGCCGGTGACCTTTTCGATCCACATGCCGTCACTGTTGACGTCGCTGATCCTGCTGTTTTCGATCGTGATATTCTGGCCGGTCCTGAAGGTGATCGAGCCGGAACCGGACAGTCCAGTATGTTCGACGTCGACATTGTTGACCGTCCAGTTCGAAACATTGCTGGCCCAGATAGCCGCGCCTGCGGTATCGGCGATCTTGATGTTCTCGATAACGATGTTCGACGTATATTGGCTGGCAATGCCATTACCGGCACTGCTGTGGATAACAGGCGCTTCGCCTTCCCCGTAGCTGCCGATCGTGATCGGAGCGGTAGTGCTGCCGGAATATTTGAGATCGAATTGTTCGTTGAAGACGCTTCCGGCAGCAAGAAGCACGCTGTCGCCGGGCTGCAGTCTCAGGGACTCTACCTTGGACAATGTGGCAAAAGCCGAATTCTCGCCTGTTCCAGTGTTGCTATTGGATCCTGTTGCTGAATTCACGTAGTAAACTGCCATAGTGCCTTCGCCTTTCGCGCAGCCCCTTGGGCCAGACTGCGATTGAATGGATTAGTTACGACGGGAAGAATGCCACACTAATGCGGCGTTTTCGTGTTTTGATTGCACTTCAATCAATAAAGGCGAAATTTTCTCTCTATAGTTGCACAAATTAAGGACGAGCGTCACTGGATGGAAATTATTGGTCTCGCATGACGGTTGCCTTTATTTCAGCCGAAATCCCGTCGCGTGTGGTGGTCGGGATGCGTCTGGGTATCGAATAAAATCATGTCGCAAACTTTGAGTTCACTCCGATACTTTCACGGCGAATGAACCGGCTCGGAATCACAACGCGCAGCTCTCGCATCTCATCCGACTTTTCCATCCTGGCAATCAGGAATTCTGTCGCGGTCTCTCCGAGAGCCTCCATCGGCTGCTCGATCGTCGAGAGCGGAGGCGCGCAATATTCACAGACAGGTGAGCCGTCGAACGATACGACCGACAAGTCTTCCGGCACGCGCCAGCCCATCTTCTGAACCCTGCTCATGAAGGAAATCGCCATATCGTCACTCGCTGCCACGACCGCGGTAGGTTTTTCATCGAGCCTTGCAAAGTCCTCGGCAGCCTGTAGGCCGGTTTCGAAACCGAACTGGAAGGTGAGATCTCCGCCGGAACGCGTGATGTGACCTTCGGAGAGGCCGGCCTCCTGCAAGGCCTCGACCAGACCGGCATAGCGCTCGAGCTCGTGGTAGTTTCCGCTCGGGCCTGCTATATAAAAGAAACGGCGATGGCCAAGCGCCAGGAGCTCTATTGCCGCTTCTTTTACAGCCATTCTGTCATTGGTGATGATGCTTGGAACGGACGTGCCGCTCACGTCGAGCAGAAGCGATACGATCGGCAATCCTGCTTCGGCCAGCGACCGGTTGTCGACGACCGGCAGCTGCGAGGACAGGATCAAAGCGCCCCTGACCGTCCCTCCGAATGCAAGGTCGAGAATATGCCGTTCTGAACTTTCGTCGCGGTCAAGGTTGGCAATCATCAAATTATAGCCGTTGCGGATGACGGTGCGGTTCACGGCTTCTAGCACCTGGGGGATGATCTGTGAGGCGCCGTAATGAGGCGAACCCGGCAAGATGATCATGATAACATTCGACCTCCCGACCCGTAGGTTGCGAGCAGCAGCATTCGGCGTATAGCCGAGCTGTTTTGCCGCAGCGGCAATCCTTGCCCTTGTCTTCTCGTTGACCCGCCCGGGATTGGCGAGCGCGCGACTGACTGTGGAAGTCGCCACTCCCGCTAGCCGTGCTACGTCCGCCATTAGAGTGGACGCTCCCTCGGTGGGCAGGCTGTCTTCGGTTTTCTTCATCAATCCATCCACCTAGCGCAAGGCAACCAAGTCCCAGGTCACTGCGTGATTCTCGTTATAACAAACGATTGCCAAAAATTCGAAGAAAAGACTTGCATAATTTATCAGCCTGCCTAATATCGCGTCATGGCAATCGATTGCCTAATTGCAACGCATTGACATTATTTAATAAAGCTCGACGCCGGAAAGCGTTTCCGCGATTGGCTGATTGTGCTCAATTCAAGGAATGAAAAATGGCTGCGCATGATAACCTGCGTTTTGGTGTGGACTTGGTTACCTTCTTCCATCCGGGCTTCTGGGGCGTCGACAGCTATGACGCAATCGTCGAACATGCGAAGGATCAGCCGCGGCAGTTCTGGGACAAGATCCTCGACAGCGTACAAGCCTCGGGCGTGACCGGCGTCGAGCTCACCTTCTCCCCCTTCAACTGGCAGGACGCGATCAGGACCTACGGGTCTGTGGAGGCATTCAGCGCTGAGCTTTTTGCTCGCGGACTTCAACTGGCTTCCGGCTTCTTCGCGGAATTGGAGGCTTCCGGCGATTTTACCGCGGCTGCCGCACAGGCAGCCATCATCGCCAAGGCCGAACAATATGCCGATTTCATCAAGGCCTGCGGCGGCGACGTCATGGTCATTGGTGTGCCAATGCGCCAGACACCAGGTGAAGAGCCAGTGCATTTTCGCGATTTCGACCAAGCCAAGGTGATCGCCGATTTCCTGAATCGGCTAGGTGCCATCCTTTACAAGAAGGGCGTCAAGCTCGCCGTGCATACGGAAGCACATTCCATCTTTGCCGCTGCCCGCGACGTCGACCTTCTGATGCTGCTGACGGACCCGTCTTACGTACATATGTGCCCGGACACGGCCCATATCATTCTCGAGGGCTCCGATCCGATCCAGCTCGTCGATCGACACCATGAGCGCGTCATCATCGCCCACTGGAAGGATGCGATCGGCAAAATGCCGGCCGACACGCCTGTTGGCGCAGACATCCACGAGCGCCACCGTCCCTTCTTTTGCGGTTTCGGCCTTGGCCGCGTCGACTGGCCGGCCTGGATCCGCCTGCTTCGCGATCGCCAGTTCAGCGGCTGGGCAATCCTGGAACTCGACGCCGCCGCAGATCCTGTCGGCGATATCGCCAATGGCCTGACACTCGTACGGCAGGCGCTTCTGCCGATCTATCGCTAACCGATCCCTGCAACCAAACGGCTCCACAAAGAGGGCCTATTCAAGAGGTGGAACAATGAAGAGAATGACGATGCTGCTTGCCGGCACAATCCTGCTTGGTGCTGCCGGCCTTGCCAATGCTGACGACAAGCTGAAGGCCGAGGTCTTCACCTCCTGGACATCGGGTGGCGAAGGCCGCGCCGTCGATGCCATCAAGAAGGAATTCGAAAAGCGCGGCGGCGTGTGGGAGAGCTCCACGATTGCCGGCTTCGAAAATGCCAATGCCGCATTCCAGAACCGCCTCGTCGCTGGCGATCCGCCGACGGCCAAGCAGGTCGTCGTCGGTAAGGACCCGGCCGAATTCATCGAGCAGGGCCTGATGAACCCGATGGATGACGTGGCGGCAGCCGGCAAGTGGAAGGATGCACTTCCGAAGGCGCTCTATGATTACATTACCTATGACGGCAAGGTTTATCTGACGCCGACCGGCATCCATGGTGAAAGCTGGATGTTCTATTCCAAGGACGCCTTTAGCAAGGCCGCGATTACCGAAGAGCCCAAGGATTGGGACGCCTTCTTCGCCGATATGGACAAGCTCAAGGCTGCGGGCCTGACGCCGATCGCCTGGGGCGGCCAAGGCTGGCAGGAGGTGAAGGTCTTCAACATGGTTCTCCTGTCCCAGGTGGGCATGGACGGCTTCATGAAGATTTATGTCGAAAAGGATCAGGCAGCCCTGACCTCCGACGGTGTCAAGAAGGCTCTCGAAATCTTCGGCAAGATGCGCACATACGTCGATCAAGGCTCTGCCGGCCGCAACTGGAACGACGCAACCGCCATGGTCATCACCGGCAAGGCCGGTGTCCAGTTCATGGGTGATTGGGCCAAGGGTGAGTTCACGGCTGCCGGCAAAGTCGCCGACAAGGATTTCGGCTGCGCCATCTCCCCCGCCTCCCCGGGGCTCATCTATATCGCGGACGCCTTCGGCTACCTGAAGACGAACGATGCCAACCAGGATGCAGCGCAGAAGCTGCTGGCCGAAGTCGTCATGGACCCCGCAGTTCAGGTTGAATTCTCGCTGAACAAAGGCTCGATCCCGGCCCGCATCGATGTCGACAAGTCCAAGTTCGACGCCTGCACCCAGAAGGGCATGGCTTTCATGGCCGAAGGCAAGATCGTTCCCGAACACGCCATCACCACGACGCCGGAGCAAGTAGGCGCCCTGACCGATTTCATCGGAGAATTTTGGGCCAACCCGTCCGCCGATATCGATGCGTCGGTCGCGCAGTTCGCGGCGATCTTCGAGTAAGATCGATAAGCCTGTCGCCTACACTGCAACACCGGTGCAGGCGACTTTCGAAGCCCCTTCTCAAAGACGCTCTGATGAAACGGAAGCATACCCGCTCGAAAGCGGCGCTCATTGCGCTTACCCCCACATGGGCTGCCGTGATCGTCGTCTATCTCGGCACCATGGTCTGGTCGGTGACCCTGTCCTTCACGAATTCGCGGCTGTTCCCATCGTGGAATTTCGTTGGGTTCGAGCAATATTCCAAGCTGTTTCAGACCGCCAAATGGCTGGTCTCCTTCCAGAACCTGATCATCTTCGGCGTGCTTTACGTCTTCGGCTGCCTGTTTGTCGGCTTCCTGCTTGCCGCCGCTCTCGATCGCAGGGTACGCTTTGAAAGCGCCTTCCGGACGATCTTCCTCTATCCCTATGCCATGTCCTTCGTCGTCACCGGCCTGATCTGGCAATGGATGATGAACCCGACGCTCGGCGTTCAGGCAAGCGTGCGTGCGCTTGGCTGGCAGAGTTTCACCTTCGACTGGATCATCAACCGCGATCTTGCAATCTATGCGGTGGTGATCGCGGCCCTCTGGCAGGGTGCCGGCCTCGTCATGATCCTTGTGTTGGCCGGTATGCGCGGCATCGATGGCGAGCAGTGGCGCGCCGCCCGCATCGACGGCATTCCTGTCTGGCGTACCTATGTGTCGATCATCCTGCCGCAACTGACGCCGGCCTTTGCCGCCGCCGGCACGCTGCTCTCCATGGGCGTGATCAAGACCTACGATATCGTTGTGGCGCTCACCAATGGCGGGCCGGGATCGGCGACCGAGGTGCCGGCGAAATTCATCATGGACAATCTTTTCCAACGCCAGAATCTCGGCCTTGCGACGGCCGCGGCGACGATCCTGCTTCTGACCGTGCTAATCATCGTCGCGCCCTTCCGCTATGCCCAACATATTCGCGCCCGGCGGCAGGCAGGTACGCTATGACCCATCCCCGTGGCCCCAGGCCGACGCAGATCACCGCAGCGCGCATCGGCCTTTATGCCTTTCTCATCTCCGCTGCGCTGTTCTTCGCCGTGCCGCTTTACGTGATGATCGTCACGTCGCTGAAGACCATGGACGAGATCCGGCTGGGGCAGATCTTCGCGCTGCCGCTGCACCTGGATTTTACCGCCTGGCAAACGGCCTGGGCCGGCGCCTGTGCCGGCAGCGAATGCACCGGCGTGCGCATGGGCTTCCTGAATTCGGTGAAGATCACCGTGCCGGCTGTCGTGATCTCCGTACTGATCGGCGCCGTCAACGGTTATGCGCTGTCCTTCTGGCGGCCGAAGGCGGGGCGCCTGATGTTCGGCCTGCTGATGGCTGGCGCGCTCGTGCCCTACCAGATTTTTCTCTATCCGCTGGTGCGGGCCATGGCGGTGATGGGCTTCTACAACAGCCTTGGCGGCATCATTCTCGTGCATGTGCTGTTTGGCCTGCCGCTGGTGACGCTGCTCTTCCGCAACTACTTCGTCACGATCCCGGAAGAGCTCTTCAAGGCAGCGCGCGTCGACGGCGCCGGCTTCTGGCGGATCTTCGTCGAGATCATGCTGCCGATGGCGCTGCCGATGATCGTCGTCGCCTCGATGTTCCAGTTCACGGGTATCTGGAACGACTTCCTGCTCGGCGTCGTCTTTGCCGGACGCGACAAACTGCCGATGACAGTACAGCTCAACAACATCGTCAACACGACGATGGGCGAGCGCAACTACAACGTCAACATGGCGGCCACCATCCTCACCGCCATCATCCCGCTCGCCATCTATTTCCTGTCCGGACGCTGGTTCGTCCGCGGGATCGCGGCCGGCGCCGTCAAAGGGTAAGGCTGAATGAACGCTGCTGTTTCCATCAAGGACCTGAAGATCAGCTACGGCGATCACACGGTGATCGAGCAGATGTCACTCGATATCGCGCCGAAGGAATTTCTGGTCCTGCTCGGCCCGTCCGGCTGCGGCAAGTCGACCCTGCTGAACGCGATCGCCGGCCTTTCCGACATCACCGACGGAGAAATCTGGATCTCGGGGGAAAACGTCACCTGGGAAGAGCCGAAAGACCGCGGCATCGGCATGGTGTTCCAGTCCTATGCGCTCTATCCCCGCATGTCGGTGCGCAAGAACCTCTCCTTCGGCCTCAGGGTCGCGGGCCTGCCGAAGCCGGAGATCGAAAGCCGGGTCGAGCGGGCTGCATCGCTCCTGCATCTGGAAAAGCTGCTCGATCGCCGCCCGGCCGAGCTTTCGGGCGGCCAGCGCCAGCGTGTCGCGATTGGCCGCGCGCTGGTGCGCGAAGTCGATGTCTTCCTGTTCGACGAGCCGCTGTCGAACCTCGACGCCAAATTGCGTAACGAGTTGCGCGTCGAGATCAAGAAGCTGCACCAGCAGCTCGGCAATACGATGATCTACGTCACCCATGACCAGGTGGAGGCGCTGACCCTTGCCGACCGCATTGCCATCATGAAGGACGGCGTGATCCAGCAGCTGGGCACACCGGCGGAGATCTACCACCGGCCTGCCAACCTTTTCGTCGCAGGCTTCATCGGCGCTCCCTCGATGAATTTCATTCAAGGCAGCATCGAACCTGGCGGCGGTAAGGTGCTGTTCAAGGCTGGCGATCTCACCCTCGACATGTCTGGTTATGCTTTTGCCGCAAGGCCGCAGGCCTGCCCGGTAACGCTTGGCGTGCGTCCGGAACACCTGAGCATCCGACCGGATGTCGCAGACCCCGCGCTTCCGGCAACCGTCTCAGTCCTGGAGCCGATGGGTTCCGATACGGTTGTCTGGCTCACCTGGAAAGACGCGCCCCTGTCACTACGGGTGATGGGCGATCTCACGCTCCAGCCGGGCGATGTCATCGGCATCGGTCTCGATCTCTCCAAAGCATCTCTTTTCGGAGAGGACGGCAATCGCCTCTGAGCCCTGCTCTCCCGGCAGCAGAGAGATCGCGCTGCCGCCCCATTCCATTGATGAAGTCAGGTTTTGAACGACATGTCTGAGAAAGTGTATGATGCGCTGGTGATCGGCTCCGGCGCGGCCGGCTCCTTTGCCGCCATGGAACTGACGGCCAATGGTCTATCCGTCCTGCTTCTCGAAGCCGGGCCTGAGATCGGCAAGAAAGACTTCGATCCCACGCGTAAGAAACCGCCGGCAAGCGCCATCAACATCTGGGAGCGGGCGCGGGCAACCCTCAAGGGTCAGCCGGTTCAGGCGCGTGCCGCCTTCTTCACCGAGCGTTTCAGCCGCTTCTTCGTCAACGACCGGAAGAACCCCTATACCACGCCGCGCGGCGAACCCTTCCTGTGGATCCGCGGCCGGCAGTCGGGCGGACGCCTGCACAGTTTCGGCCGCGTGCTGCTGCGCTGGAGCGACGACGATTTCAGGATCGAGAGCCGAAGCGGCCGCGGCGTGGACTGGCCTGTTTCCTACGACGAACTCGCTCCCTTCTATGCCGAAGCCGAAAGCCATCTTGGCCTCTACGGCAATCAGGACCATGTCTCGACTTTGCCGGACGGCGTCTATTCCCGCCCCGCCAAGCTGACGCCGGCCGAAGAGCTCTTCAAGAAGACCGTCGAGAGCCAGGCGCCGGAACGGCATGTCGTGTCCTGGCGTTATATCGCACCGGACGCCGAGCGTATGCCGCGCCCGCTGCGCGAGGCGCTTGCAAGCGGCAATCTGACAATCCGTCACGATGCGATCGTGCGCCGCATTACTACGGATGCGAAGACGGGTCGGGCGACTGGCGCAGAATATATCGATCGCAACTCCGGCGCCGTTCACGCTGTGCGTGCCGAAAACGTCGTCCTCTGCGCCTCGCCGATCGAAAGCGTTCGACTGCTCTTGAATTCTGCCTCGGAGAAGCACCCGAACGGGCTTGGCAACAGCTCGGGCACGCTCGGCCGCTACTTCATGGATCAGTTGCCCTGCCTGGCCTTCGGCACCTTCCCGCAGGCCCGGGGTTGGTCGCATGACGATTCGGCACCGCAGGACCCATTCTACAATCCGTCAGGCGGGATCTTCGTGCCGCGTTTCGACAATATCGAGGGAAAGACGCCGCGCGGCGACTTCGCCTATCAGGGCAGCGTCGGCCGCGCGCCGGTCGGCGACAACGAGCCGTCGAGCCTTGCCTTCTTCGGCTTCGGCCTGATGCTGCCGCATGCCGACAATCGCATTACCCTTGATGCCAACCGCAGGGACGCCTGGGGCATTCCGGTGCCGCACATCCGCTGCGTCATGCATAAGCCGGAGCAGGCGCTGATCCGCAGACAGGAAAAGACCCTGATCGACATGGTAAAAGGTGCCGGCGGGGAGCTCGACTTCATCGGATCGCCGCTTGGCCTGACGGAAATGGGCCGTGGGGCCTTCCCGGATGCCGACCCCTTAAGCCGTTTCCTGTTCCGCAAATGGTTCCGAAAGACGATGTGCATGGGTGCCGCAATCCATGAAAGCGGCGGCGCACGCATGGGCACCTCGCCTGAAAATTCCGTCCTCAACGGCTGGAACCAGAGCTGGGACGTGCCCAATCTTCTCGTGACCGATGCCAGCGCCTTTCCCGGTGGCGGCACGGCGGGTACGACCTTGACCGTCATGGCCCTGACCCTGCGCGCCTGCCGGAAGCTCGCGGCGCAGTACCGCGGATCTGCTGACGTCTCCAAACACGATGAAGTGCTGGAATAACTGGAGCGGCACCAACGACTAGGCCGGGCTGGCGGCCAGCGCAATCGAGTCGGCCACGTCGTTTACCCGATCGGACAATATGGCCGTCGCCACGCGAAGATGTGCGCTTGGAAGGATGGAGAATTTTGCGCCCGGATGAACCGCAATACCTCGCGCCGCCAGCGTGACCATCGCGAAGGGTTCGGATGCGACCGGCACCCAGGCACACAGGCCGCTGCCATGCTGCACGTCGATCCCACGCTCTCCCAGCGCATCGACCAGATCGGCCCGACGCTGGAAATAGATATCGCGAGAGCGTTGCAGCAAGGTTTGTGTGGCGGGATCCCGCAGAAGCCATGCGGTGGCCGCCTGAAGAATGCGGCTTGTCCAGCCGGCGCTGAAGCTGCGGTAGGACTGGATCTGTTCGACGATCGTCCGCGAGCTCGAGAGCACAGCAAGCCTCAGATCCGGACCATGCGTCTTTGAATAGGAGAGAATGTGAATTGTCCGGTCGGCAAACCGACCGCCGAGCGAATGACGCGGAGCCGTGGAAATATCGGCGACACCGTCATCCTCGACGATCAAGGTGTCGGTGCCGTCGAGAATGTCTCCAAGCCTTTGCAACCGCTCGCCGCTGACAGTCTGACCGGTCACAGAATGAAGCCGCGGCTGGAAAATGAAGGCGACGGGCCGCAGCTTCATTGCAGCTTCGAGAGATGCAGGCAGCGGCCCTTCGCGATCGCACTGGACCGGAAGGATCCGCACGCCGCGATCCTCCAGAATATCGAGAAGCCGCATGGCGGTCGGATCCTCGATCGCAACGGACGCACCGGGCATGACGAGTGCCTGGATGAGCGTGTAGACTGCGTTATAGCCCCCGTTCGTTGCCAAGAATGCGTCCGGCTCGTATGGCCAGGTCTTTCGGACACCCTCTTCGAGTTCCGGAAGGATGCGGCTTCGCTCGTAGCTGTTGAGATTTTCCGCCGACGCCCCGTAAGCCATGGCTTCCTCAAGCTTCGGCAAAAGCCTGATATCCGGCACGGCTGCGGTCAGGTCGAGGACGTCGGCTCCGTAACGACCGGAGCTGCCGAGCCGTTCGGGCTTTGCCACGAAACGGTCGCCGCTCACCCAGGTGCCGTTCCGTCCCCTGCCGGTAATGATCTTCTGGCGTCTCAGCTCACTCCAGGCCTCGGAGATCGTCGCCGGACTGATCCCAAGCGCAAAGGCAAGATCGCGGATCGGCGGCAGCTTCGTTCCGACGGGAAGTGCCCCGGCCCGGATCAAGGCACTGGTTTCAATTGCGATTCCTCGAATTGTCCGATCGGTCAATTTTTGGGCAAACCAAGCCGCATCGACAACATCGCTCATTTAATGGCCATTTTTAATGTTCAATAACGTAATAACATTTGATCAGGAAAATTTGAACATTTAATTGTTCCGAAAACAAGGTCCTTGCGAGTGAATGCCGATGCCCCTTAGCCTCCGACTTGCCCTGCGTGACTGGGACTACATGACGCCCCTGGTTCTCGGCGATGTCTCCTCCCCCAAGCTCGACATCAAGGTCGATCGTGTCGGCACATTGCTCTCGCATCTCGGCAAGAGCGACGACTATGACGTCGCGGAAATGTCCTTCAGCCGCTATACGCAGCTGCGCATTGACGGCGACGAGAGCATCGTCGGCATCCCGAACTTCATCATGCGCGGCTTCCGTCACCGCTGCGTCATCACCCGCAAGGACGGCCCTATCACCGAACTCGGCGAGCTCGCCGGAAAGCGTATCGGCGTCACCGGGTGGCGCGACTCCGGAAACATTTGGACCAGAGCGGCGCTGCGCCGCGAGGGTGTCGGCGTTGAGGATGCCATGTGGTATGCGGGCCGCCTGACGCAAGCGCATCCGGTCGTCGATCGCCTCGACGGGTTCGGCCGGCCCGGCCGCATCGAAGCGGCTCCCGGCGAGCGGCCCATGGTCGACCTGCTCGAGGAAGGTTTCCTGGACGCGATCTTCACGCCTTTCATGCCCGATGGCTATTTCGGTGGAGGATCGCCGTTCCGGCAGGTCGTTTCCGATTTCAGAGGCGCCGAACGTCGATATTTCGCTGATGTGGGCTATGTTCCCGGCATGCATCTGATCGGCATCAAAGCGGGCATCGTCGCGCAGAACCCGTGGGTGATCGAAGAACTCAGCAAGCTGATCGATGAATCGCAGCGGATGTGGCTGAGCAAGCGCCGCAAATACGCCGACACCTCGCCTTTCATGATGGACGAGCTTTTGAAGTCGGCGGTCGAGCTTCCGGTCGGCTGGGACGCCAGCGGCTTTGCGGTCAACCGCAAGATGATCGCTGATTTCGCCAGCGAGCTTCACGTCCAGGGCATCCTGCCGCAGCTGATGACGCCGGAAGAGCTCTTCTCCTTCGATGTCGACGGTAGCCGCGTCGGGTGAGCGCAACACGAAACGCATGAATTCGAACCAAACAGGGGAAATAACAATGTCGATCATGAAAATTGCACGCCTTGCTCTGACGAGCGTGGTGATCTCGGGAACGGCCTTCGCTGAAGACGCGGCCCTGCCCAAGCTTTCGGTCAACGACGCGCTTCATGCGCAGTTGCCCGAAGCGATCCGCACGTCCGGCAAGATGATCTCCGTCAACAATGGCTCGTTTCCTCCCTATGAAATCGTCACGGGTACCGAGATGAGCGGCGCCAGTGCCGATCTGACCGACGCGCTCGGTCAGGTTCTCGGCGTCAAGATCGAGCATGAGACTGTCGGTGGCCTGCCGGCGTTGCTCGCCGGCGTCAATTCCGGTCGTTACCAGTTTGCCTTTGGTCCGGTCGGCGACTTCAAGAGCCGCGAAGAGTCCAACGACTTTGTCGACTGGGTGCAGGAATTCGTGGTCTTCTCGGTGCAGAAGGGCAATCCGAAGGGCATCACCTCGCTCGATACCGCCTGCGGTAACCGCATCGCCGTCATGGCTGGCGGCTCGGCTGAGAAGGTCATCCAGGTGCAGGCCGAAAAGTGCAAGACCGACGGCAAGGGCGCGATCGAAGTGCAGTCCTTCACCGACCAGCCGAGCTCGATCCTTGCCGTCCGCTCCAAGCGTTCGGATGCCTTCTTCTCCTCCCAGGCGCCGCTCACCTATTTCGTGTCGCAGGCCAACGGCCAGTTGGAGCTGACCGGCGTCGGACAGAAGAACGGCTTCGAAAACCTCTATCAGGGCGCGGTTGTCGCAAAGGGCTCGCCACTCGGCCCGGTCTTGCGTGATGCGGTCAAGGTGCTGATGGACAATGGCACCTATGCCGCGATCATGAAGAAGTGGGGCCTCGAGAACAACATGATCAAGGAGCCAGGCATCAACCTCGGCGGGACGCTTCCGAAATGAGCACACAACGACAAACACTCGCATCGCCCTCCGGCGATGCGAGAAGCCGGGACGTGGCCCATGCCCACAAGCCCTTCCCCAAAGGTCGCGTCGCGGCCTGGCTGACTACGCTTGCGATCGCCGCCTACTGCGCCTGGTCGGTCGCGCATAACGAGAACTTCGGCTGGCCGGTCGTCGCACACTATTTCTTCGACCCAACCGTCATCAGCGGCCTTTACGTCTCGCTCGGTCTGACGGTCGTCGCGATGATCATCGGCATCGCTCTCGGTCTCGTGCTGGCCGTCGCGAGAATGTCCAGCGACCGGCTGGCAAGTTCGCTTGCCTCGCTGTTCATCTGGTTTTTCCGCGGAACACCGCTCCTGGTGCAGCTGATCTTCTGGTACAATCTTTCGACGCTCTTTCCGACGCTTTCGATCGGCATTCCCTTCGGCCCGACTTTCATGAGTTGGGATACGAATTCGGTGATCAGTCCGATGACGGCTGCGATCGCAGGTCTCGCCCTCAATGAGTCCGCCTATATGGCCGAGATCATCCGCGGCGGATTGCTTTCGGTGGACAAGGGCCAGTACGAGACGGCGGAAGCCTTCGGCATGACGCGCATCCGCGCGCTTCGCCGCATCATCATTCCGCAGGCCATGCGCTCGATCGTTCCGCCGACCGGCAACCAGCTGATCAGCATGATCAAGGCGACCTCGCTCGTCAGCGTCATCGCCATGGCTGATCTGCTCTATTCGGTACAGTCGATCTACAACCGCACTTTCGAGATCGTGCCGATGCTGCTCGTCGCCGTCCTCTGGTACCTGCTCATCACGTCGGTCCTGAATGTCGGCCAGGCCTATATCGAGCGCTATTACAGCCGCGGCGATCGCCGCACGGGCGCCGCCAAGCCGGCAAAGGAAACGGCCGTCATGACACAGGCAACGGAGGCAGGTGCATGAACGAGATCGCCACTATCGAGCCTCTCGTCAAGGCACGCAATGTCCACAAGTCCTTCGCGGATCTGGAAGTGCTGAAGGGAATCGACCTGGACGTGGCACCCGGTGAGGTCGTCGTCGTCCTTGGCCCCTCCGGCTCCGGTAAGTCGACGTTCCTTCGCTGTATCAACCACCTCGAATCCATCAACCAGGGTTCGATCGAGGTAGACGGCGAACAGATCGGTTATCGCCTGCACAAGGATCGGCTGCTGCAGCTGTCAAACCACGCCATTGCCCTGCAGCGGCGAAAGATCGGCATGGTGTTCCAGCAGTTCAATCTCTACCCGCATATGACGGCACTGCAGAACATCATCGAGGCACCTGTCGGCATACACGGCGAAAGCCGAAAGGTCGCGACCGACAATGCACTGAGGCTCCTGGAGCGAGTGGGGCTTTCGGCCAAGGCCGACAGCTACCCGCGCCAGCTTTCCGGCGGCCAGCAGCAGCGCGTGGCGATTGCCCGCGCGCTGGCCATCAAGCCGAAGCTGATGCTCTTCGACGAGCCGACCTCGGCACTCGACCCCGAACTGGTCGGCGAGGTTCTCGCCACCATGCGGGATCTTGCAAACCAGGGTCTGACGATGATCGTCGTCACCCACGAGATCGGTTTCGCGCGGGAAGCGGCCGACCGCGTGGTCTTCATGGATGGCGGCAAGGTCGTGGAACAGGGCAAGCCGGAGAATGTAATCGGCAACCCGCAGCACCCCCGCACCAGAAGCTTCCTGTCGCGCTTCATCTAGCGCGGCAGCTCCCCATGCTCTTGCCCTGCGGGCTGGCTCTACCGTGAGCCGGCCGGCGATACCACGCCCATGAAACTGGAACTGCCATGTCCCTCGACAATGATTTTGCCCGCCTCTCCGATCTCGAACCGATGGAAGCGGAGCTGACGGCCATCCGCCGGCATCTCCACGCCCATCCCGAGCTCTCATTCGAGGAGGCCGAGACCGCGCGTTTCGTTGCCGAAAAGCTGGAAACCTGGGGTTATGAGGTGACCCGGAACCTCGGCGGCCATGGCGTGGTTGCGCGTATGACGGTCGGCGCCGGGAAGAAGAGCATCGCCATCCGCGCCGACATGGACGCCCTGCCGATCACCGAGGAAACCAGTCGCCCCTATGCCAGCACGGTTGCAGGCAAGATGCATGCCTGTGGACATGACGGCCACACGACGATCCTTCTCGGTGCGGCCGAATATCTGGCGCGCACGCGCCGCTTCAACGGCACCGTCAATCTGATTTTCCAGCCGGCCGAGGAGGCCGGTGCGCTGAGTGGCGCGCCTGCAATGATCGCCGACGGGCTGTTCGAACGCTTTCCCTTCGACGTTATCTTCGGCCTGCACAATCATCCTGGCGCGCCGGAGGGCACCTGGCTGATGCGGTCGGGACCGCTGATGGCGGCTGCCGACAGCGCCGAGATCATCATCAGGGGCAAGGGTGGCCATGCCTCGCGGCCGCATCTCACCGTCGATCCGGTGGTCGTTGCCTGCAACCTCGTCGTCAGCCTTCAGTCGGTCGTCTCCCGCAGCATCGATCCGACACAGACCGCTGTCGTCACGGTCGGGGCGATCCATGCCGGCGAGGCCGCGAACGTCATCCCCGAAAGCGCAAAACTGCTGCTCAGCATCCGCTCCTTCGACCCGAAGGTGCGCGACACGCTGGAGGCCAGGATCCGCAGGCTCGCTGAAACAATTGCCGATGGTTATGGCGCAACGGCGGAGATCGAATACACGCGCGGGCACCCCGTGGTCGTCAATTCAGAGGCCGAAACCGAATTCGCCCGCAAGGTCGCAGAAGAGCTCGTCGGTGCGGAGAAGGTATCCGTTTGCAATCTGATCCCCGGCAGCGAAGACTTCTCGCACTTCCTCGAGCACAAGCCCGGCAGCTTCCTGCGGCTCGGCAACGGTGTGGACTCGGCGATCCTGCACAGCGCGAAATACGACTTTGCCGACAAATCCCTGACGGTCGGTGCCGCGATGTGGGCACGCTTGACCGAACGCTATCTCGACGAATGAGAGCTTTCGGCAGCACGAAGTA
This sequence comes from Rhizobium sp. WYJ-E13, assembly GCF_018987265.1. Classification (NCBI taxonomy): domain Bacteria; kingdom Pseudomonadati; phylum Pseudomonadota; class Alphaproteobacteria; order Hyphomicrobiales; family Rhizobiaceae; genus Rhizobium; species Rhizobium sp. WYJ-E13. The sequence continues at coordinate 1,579,042 of NZ_CP076854.1, forward strand.
AACTCCCGCCTTGGTGCGTTCGTGGCGCAAACCTTGCGCCCCCCCGCGCTACCAGGCCGGGAACGGATCTTCGAGAGCTGACCAGTCGCGTGGGTCCGCACTGGCGAGGCAGTCGTCCAACGCGGCTCGCACACCTGTCTCGTCCATGCCAACGCCGATGAACACCAGTTCCTGCCGGCGGTCGCCCCAGGCGCCGTCCCATCGGCTCTGCAGGTGCTGATGAAACTGGTGATGGCTCGGCCAGTCTTGTCGCGGAACGGCCGCCCACCAGAGCCCCATGGGCTCGCAGCGCCGTTGTACCCCGGCAGCCGACATCAGACCCACATGATGCGGGCGCGTGGCAAGCCAGAAATGGCCCTTGGCGCGCAGCACTCCTGGCCAGGGCTCGTCCAGGAATGCGCGAAACCGCTTGGGGTCGAAGGGACGCCTCGTGCGATAGACAAAGCTCGAGACCCCGTATTCCTCCGTCTCCGGAACATGCTCGCCTGGACTATACAGTTCCTTGTGCCACAAGGGATGCGCGGCCGCCTTTTCTTCGTCGAAAGACCGGTATCGAGGACCGTTGCCAGAGAAACCCTGCCGAGATCCGTCTTCACCTGGCGCGCATCGGGATTGAGGGACGCAACGATCTTGCGGACCTCCGCGCGGACCTCTTCGGTCGCGTCCGAGATCTTGTTGATCACGACAACATCGGCAAACTCGATCTGGTCGACCAGCAGATCGATGAGGGTGCGCCGGTCTTCACCGTCGCGCTGCAGGCCACGATCGGCAAGTAGATCGGCGCTACTGTAGTCGGCTAATAGGTTCGCGGCGTCGACCACAGTGACCATCGTGTCCAGTCTGGCAAAATCGGAGAGCGAAACGCCCTTATCATCGCGGAAGGAAAATGTTGCCGCGATCGGGCGCGGCTCGGCAATGCCGGTGCCCTCGATCAACAGGTAGTCATATCGTTCTTCCTCTGCCAGTCGTCGTACTTCCGTCAGCAGGTCGTTGCGCAGGGTGCAGCAGATGCAGCCATTGCTGAGCTCGACCAGAGTCTCCGTCGTGTGCGACAGGTTGCAGCCGCCATCTCGAATGAGACTTGCGTCGATATTCACTTCGCTCATATCGTTGACGATGACGGCGACCCGCAGACCCTCGCGATTGTTCAGGATGTGGCTGAGAAGCGTCGTCTTGCCGGCTCCCAGAAAGCTGGCGAGCACTCCCCGTGCCGATCGGCAGTCTTTCGCGACCTTACCTTTCCACCGACAGTCAGCCACTGGGGAACCCACGAATCCACTAGAAGTGAGCGCGAAGCCCACCGGCGCGCGTTGCGATACATGGCTTGCCCTTTCGAGAAGTTGCCAGGATCAAATCTATGGGGATCGTTGATATGCAGCTTTAAATTATAGTCGAAAAATGAGAGTGTATATCTTAACTATTTCGGTTTACGGGCGGCATCCTTTTATGCAACCAGGTCTTTCCGCAGAGACGCGACTTGCTTTTCGCGAGTCAAAATGTGGTACAATTGTGGGATCTACTTCGAATCAGGGATGGCTGCTGCGTGTGCCTTCCTAACGAACAGGCGATTACCGTGCGGTTCGTGCCTCAAAACTGTGGGTCTTGCCACACCAGGGTTTTGTCTAATCCGAAATAGCTAGCTTTTGGCGCAATCTTCGCCCGTTCGGAGTATTGATGCTGCGCCGTAACGATATAGGCTCTGCGCCGCCGTGACAGCATGCCGAATCGAAAGATATCGGCTGCAAGGGAGGGAGCCCTAGCGCGGTCAAAATCTGGAAAAAGCGAGACACTGACATGAGACAATCCATGGAGAGGATCATGGAGCGGCGATTGAGTGCCATCCTCGCTGCCGATGTCGTCGGTTACAGCCGGCTCATGGGCATGGACGAGACAGGCACGCTGCAGGCTTTGAACCGGCATCGCTGCGAACTGGTCGACATCCGCATTTCCGATTACAAGGGCCGCATCGTCAAACTCACCGGCGATGGCATCCTTGTGGAATTTCAGAGCGTCGTGAACGCCGTTGCCTGCGCCGCAGACATCCAGCGCAGCATGGCGCTGCGCAATGAAAACGTTTTGAAGGAAGAGCGCGTCGAATTCCGCATCGGCATCAATCTCGGCGATGTCGTCGTGGAAAATGACGATATTTTCGGAGACGGCGTCAACGTTGCCGCGCGTCTGGAAGGCATCGCTCCGGCCGGCGGCATTGCCGTCTCGTCGATCGTGCGCGATCAGGTCGGTTCCCGCCTTAATCTCGGCTTCGAGTTTTTGGGTGAACACGTGTTCAAAAATATCCGTCAGCCGGTGCAGGTCTACACGGTTTCCATCGAGAAGCCGAGTTCCGCTCGCCTCGTCGCGCAGAACCGAAACACCTGTTTCATCGCCGTCTTGCCCTTTACCAACATGAGCGGCGATGCAGATCAGGATTATTTCTCCGACGGCATCACTGAAGATATCATTACCGATCTTTCCAAGATCTCCAGCCTGCATGTGGTGCCGCGCAACACCGTCTTCACCTATAAGGGCACATCTGTGAAGGTGAAGCAGGTCGCCCAGGAGCTCGGCGTGCGTTATATGCTGGAAGGCAGTGTGCGCATCGTCGGGTCGCGGGTACGCATTTCCGGCCAGCTGATCGATACGATGAACGGCGATCACCTGTGGGCCGAACGCTATGACCGAGACCTCACCGATATCTTTGCCATCCAGGACGAGATCACCCACGCGATCGTCAGCCAGTTGAAGGTGCGACTGCTGCCGGAGGAGCGCAAGGCGATCGCCGTCGAGCCGACGGCCAATGTCGAGGCCTACACCTATTATCTGAGAGGCCGGCAGCTCTCCCACACCTGGACCAAGTCCTACCTGCAGCTTGCCCAGCGCATGTTCTACAAGGCCGTCGAACTCGATCCGGATTATGGTCGCGCCTATGCAGGCATTGCCGATTGCGATGCGGCGATCCGTGACTGGGCGCCTGACGACGTGCCTCTGGAGCGTATCCTCGCCATGAGCGCCAAAGCCCTGGAACTCGATCCCGACCTTGCCGAGGCGCATGCCTCCCGTGGCCTGGCGCTGCATCAGAACGGCGATGACGACGAGGCAACAGCGTGCTTCGAACGCGCGCTGTCGCTCGATCCCAACCTCTATGAAGCAAATTTCCACTATGCCCGCATCTTCTTCATGCGCGGGAATTTCGCCGAGGCGGTGCACTACTTTACCCGTGCCGCTGAAATCCGCCCCGACGACTATGTTTCGCCGATCCATCTGATGTCCTCATACCATTCTCTCGGTCGGACGGCAGACCGGGAAAGCTGGGCGCGAAAAGGCATTGAAAGAGCCGAGCGGGCACTCAATCAGAACCCGGAAAATTCCGGTCCCGCCCATCGCGGCGCGCTTGCCCTTGCCCATCTCGGCGAAGCAGCGCGGGCCTGCGACTGGGCCGCACGGGCGAGCGCCATCGATCCCGATGATATCGTCGCCCAATATAATCTTGCCTGTGTCCACTCCGTGCTCGGCCATGTGGAACGTGCGATCAATATCCTGGAGGGCTTGCTGCCCCGCAGCTCGGTCTACCACATCAAATGGTTCATCCATGATTCAGACCTGGACAACCTGCGCCAGGATCCGCGCTTCATGAAACTTATCGCGGAAGCGATGAAGGGGCGGGAACGGATCGAGGCATAAGTCGCGGTAAAAGGACGCCAAAGGAGAGAGCCGAGCGGGCCCATGCGCTCGGCTGGCAGCCCGCCGCGTGGGATTCAGGCAAGCGGGCTTTTCGCGGCCCGCCCCTATACCAAGGTACAGTTGGGTGTCTGCGCCACTTTGATAATTCTCCGGGTTGAGAAGCGCAGAGCGAAACCTAGCTTCCTTTTACCGTCCACCTGAAACCCAAAGCCCGGAGCCGTTCGATGAAATCCAAGGTAGCTGATGTCCTGACAGAGGTGCTGCATTCGGCCGGGGTCAAGCGGATATATGGGGTGGTCGGCGACAGCCTTAACGGGCTCACGGAAGCGTTGCGAAAGAGAGGCGACATCGAGTGGGTCCATACCCGCCATGAAGAGACAGCCGCCTTCGCGGCAGGGGCCGAAGCCCATCTCAGCGGCGATCTGGCCGTGTGCGCCGGAAGCTGCGGCCCGGGCAATCTCCACCTTATCAACGGCCTGTTCGACTGCCATCGCTCGCGGGTCCCGGTGCTGGCCATTGCCGCGCAGATACCTTCGGCCGAAATCGGCCGAGGCTATTTTCAGGAAACGCACCCTGACCAGCTTTTCCGGGAATGCAGCCACTATTGTGAGCTTGTCAGCCATCCAGAGCAATTGCCTGGTGTCATCGAAACGGCCATTCGCACCGCTATCGGAAAGCGCGGCGTTGCCATCGTGGTCATTTCCGGCGACGTGGCATTGACCGATTTTGCAGCCAAGATTTCAACACCTGCTGCACTCACGCTGTCCCAGCCGAACATTGTGCCGACAAACGATCAGATCGATCGACTATCAGCGCTGCTCAACGAGAGTTCGAAAGTCACCCTTCTGTGCGGACGCGGCTGCGAAGGGGCGCATGACGAATTGATCGCCTTCGCGGATCGGCTGAAGGCGCCTGTTGTCCACGCGCTCGGTGGCAAGGAACATGTCGAGTGGGACAATCCGTTCGATGTCGGCATGACCGGCCTGATCGGCTTCTCTTCGGGTTACAAGGCCATGCTGGAATGCGACACGCTTCTTATGCTCGGCACCGATTTCCCATACCGGCAGTTCTACCCAACCGACGCAAAGATCGTGCAGGTGGATATTCGGCCGGAAAATCTTGGCCGCCGGGCTTCGCTCGATCTCGCAATCGTCGGCGACGTCAAATCGACACTGGCAGCAGCGCTGCCGAAGCTTAAGGAGCGAGCCGACAGGGATCACCTGGATGCGTGTCTTGCCGCCTACAGGAAGGCGCGTGAGGGTCTCGACGATCTCGCCACAGGCCGAGAGGGCGGCAAGATCCATCCGCAATATGTGGCACGCCTTCTGAGCGAGCATGCATCCGACGATGCCGTTTTTACCTTCGATGTCGGAACCCCGACGATCTGGGCGGCACGCTACTTGAAAATGAACGGAAAGCGTCGCCTGATCGGGTCCCTGGTTCACGGATCGATGGCCAATGCACTTCCTCAGGCGATAGGGGCACAGGCGACATACAAGGGGCGCCAGATCATCAGCATGTCCGGCGATGGCGGCTTTACCATGCTGATGGGCGACTTCCTGACGCTCGTTCAGCAGAACCTGCCGGTCAAGGTTATCGTCTTCAACAATTCTGTTCTCGGTTTCGTGGCGATGGAAATGAAGGCTTCAGGCTTCCTTGAGACGGGAACCGAACTCAAGAATCCGGATTTTGCGGCGGTTGCTCGGGCAGCCGGCGTGCATGGCATTCGCGTGGAAGATCCCGGCGAACTCGACGGTGCCATCCGGGAAATTCTGACGCATCCCGGCCCGGCACTGCTCGACATCGTCACGAATACGCAGGAACTATCGATGCCGCCTAGGATCGAAGCAGCGCAAGTGAAGGGTTTCGGTCTTTGGGCCATTCGCGCGGTGATGAACGGCCGCGGAGACGAGCTCGTCGACCTGACGGTCTCGAATTTCCTGTCTCGCTGACGTCGGACGCTGTGTCTCAAACCGGTGGGCGCCACGACAACAGCCTGTGGGAAGAGCCCCATCGGCGGCTGTGACCAAGCCGATTATGCAGACGACCGGCTTAGCCGCGACAGCGCCGTGGCGCATGCCACTGCGCCCGCTTCATAAAAACATCATGCACATTTGTAATGGGAATGGCAGAACTGCCCCTCACCTCCAGTCATCACACGGATTGTCTTCATGAAATTGTCTTCGACCGCCGCGCGCCTGTCGCCAGCAGCCTCGCCCCGCCTTCTCGTGCTCGCCGAAACCGCCCTCAAGGCAGGCGAAACGGCGCGCAAGGCACTCAGACGACGCACGGCGACGGAGATGGTCCACAAGGCTCCGCGCGACTACCAGACGGAAATCGACATTGCGGTCGAACGGATCATCGTCGAGGAGATGATGAGCGCATTCCCGACCTATGCGATCAAGGGCGAGGAAGAAGTCGGCAATAGGCCGGGCGGCACGGATGCGCCAGTCATCTATATCGACCCGATCGATGGAACGACCAATTTCGCCTGGGGCATCCCGCATTTCGGCATGACGATCTCGGTCGCCGAGGCCGGCCGCGTCGTCACAGGCGTCGTCTATGATGCCATGCAGGACGAGCTCTTCAGCGCCGAGGCTGGCGGCGGTGCCTGGCTGAACGGCGAGCGGATCCATTGCGCCGAGGTGGCCGATATCCAGAACGTGCTGGTCGGCGCCGGCCTGCCGATCCCCGGCCAGGTCAAGGCGATCCCGGAAGAGCTTTATTTTGATGCCGTCAAACGTCTTATGGCCAATACCGCCGGTGTGCGTCGGCTCGGTTCGGCAGCGCTTTCGATCGCCTATGTCGCCTGCGGCCGGCTGGACGGCTTCTTCGAGGACGGCCTCGCGGTTCATGACTTCGGCGCATCGGCGCTGATGGTCGAGGAAGCGGGCGGCATCGTCACGCGCTTCTCCGGCGCCGATGTGAAGGGCAAAGGCGATATCCTCGCGGCAAGCAAGACACTTTATCCCTGGCTCCAGGAAGGCTTTCAGTCGAAAGCCTGAGGCATGTCAGGCCGTGAAGAGCGGCTGCACGGTTGCAGCCGCTTCGGCAGATCCTGACTGGTGGATCAGGGCATTGTCGCGGAAGGCGAAAAAGCCGGAGCAGCTCGGAGTGATGTGCATGCCGGCCCTGATCATGTCGCTCGGCGCAACCATCGCCTTCAGCCTGACACCACCGGCAAGGTCGATATCGACGATCTTGTGCGTGCCGAAATCGGTGACGCGGTGGACCGTCGCCTCTGCCGGCCGGTTGGAGGAACGAACCGTCAATGCTTCCGGACGCATCGCCAGTGTCACCTTCCCGTCTGCAACGGGGACGGGGAAGCTGAAAAGCGGATGCGTGCAGACCCCGTTGCGGATCTCGGTCTGAACGAAATTCATCGAGCCGATAAAGCCCGCGACAAAAGCCGTCTGCGGCGCGCGATAGATAACGCTCGGCGGAGCCACCTGCTCGGTGCGGCCGTCGCGCATGACGACGATGCGGTCGGCAAGTGCGAGGGCTTCGTCCTGGCCGTGGGTAACGAATAGCGTGGTGATGCCGAGCCGCTGCTGGATATCGCGCACTTCCTCGCGCAGCCGCTCGCGCAGATGTTGGTCGAGACTGGCAAAGGGTTCGTCGAGCAGCAGGATCTTCGGTTCGAGGACGAGCGAGCGGGCAAGCGCCACGCGCTGCTGCTGGCCGCCCGATAGCTCTGTCACGGCACGCGGTCCATAATTGGCAAGGCCAACAAGAACGAGGGCATCCTCGACACGCTGACGGATCTCTGCCGTCGGCAGGCGCCGCAACTTCAGACCGAAGGCGATATTGTTGAAGACATCCATATGGGTCCAGAGAGCATGGCTCTGGAACACCATGCCGGTCGGGCGCCGCTCCGGCGGCAGGGTGGTCACATCCTTGGCATCGATGCGAATGCTGCCGCCCGTCGGCCGTTCGAAGCCGCCGATCATCCGCAGCAACGTCGATTTGCCGGAACCCGATGGGCCGAGCAGGCAGACGAGTTCGCCATCGCCCACCTCGAGCGAGAAATCGCGGACGGCAAAGGTGTGGCCGAAGCTCTTCGAAACGCCTTCGATCGCCAGATGTGCCATTGTTAAATCCTTTCTATCGGCGCTAGGCGCCGAAGCCCCGCGCAAAGGCGCCAGTCCCGATAGCGCGCTGCGCAAACATCAATGCCGCAAAGGACGGCACCCACAGCATGACGGAAAGGACCGCGCCGTATTGCACGACGATCTGGCTATTGATGAAGCTGATCATCAACACCGGCATGGTGCGGATCTCGGGCGCGCCGATCAGCCAGGCACCCTCGGTCTCATAGAAAGTGCCGACGAATGTCAGGAGCACGGCGGCTGAGATCGTCGGCGCAGCCTGCGGCAATGTGATCGACCAGAAGACGCGAAGCGGCGTCGCGCCGGCGTCACGCGCGGCCTCCTCCATGCGCCGGTCGACATTCTGGAAGGCGGCGACCGGGATCCAGATCATCAGCATAAGCGTACCAACGAGCTGGATCAGCACCACGCCCCAGAAGGTACTGATCAGCCCCAGCTGCAGGAAGATGCCGGCAATCGCCACCAGCAACCCAAACTTGGGAAAGGCATGCGAGGCGAGAAATGAGAGGAAGAGGACGTTGCGCCCGGGAAAGCGCATACGCGCAAAGGCATAGGCCGCAGGCAGGCAGATGATCGCCGACAACATCGTTACCGTCGCCGTCAGCCGCAGGCTGAGGAAAAGCGCATCCCAGACATCCTTGCGGGCCAGCGTCTGCGACCAGAAACGCAGGCCGAACTGCTGGGGAATGACGGAAGGGTAGCGCCAGATCTCGGTGAAGGCCCAGGTGGCAACGACCAGCAGCGGCAGCGCGATGAAGAGCGTCAGCAGCAGCGAGAAGGCAAGGCCAATCCAATCGAATTTCAAGGCGGTCGACTGGCGCATCATCGGCCCTCGCGGTTGCGGGCGATCGACCAGACATAGAAGACACCGAAGAGGAGGCAGAAGCAGAAGCTGATGACGGCCTGCGTCAGCGCATTCAACGGGTCGTTCATATCGGCGAACGTGCGCTGCATGAAGGGCCCCATCATCTCCGGCGAGGCGGGGCCGAGCACGTAGGGCAAGGTGAAGGCCGAGAATATGCCGAGCACTGCGAAAGAAGCCGTCACCAGCAGCGAATTGCCCATGCGCGGCAAAATGATCGAGATGAAGACCCTTGGAGGCGTCGCTCCGACATCGCGGGCCGCTTCGATGGAGCTGTTGGAAACGGAAGAGAGGCCAGCCGTCAGCATCAGGACGGTCAAAGGCAGATTGTCCCAGACGAGGCCGATGACCGGTCCCCAGGGCGTCAGATAGGGGCTCGGTAGTTTCGGCAGGCCGACGGCATTGAGCAGGATGTCGACCGTACCGTTCGGTCCGATCGTGCGGATGAGCGCATAGGAGAGAATAATCGAGGGCACGAACATTGGAAAGATCGCGAGACCTTGCACATAGCCGGCAAGGCGGCTTCCGGAAAAGCGAAGATAAAGCGCAATCGGAAGGCCGATCGCAAGCAGGAGCAGACCGCAGACAAGGGTCGTCCAGAGCGTCAGCCAGAGATTGTTCAGGCTGTACCCATCCGTGAAGAAGAAACGGTAGGAGGCGAGCGAAAATGCGGTCGTCCCGTCCGGTTGGCGCACGAAAATGGTTGTCGCGACCGCCGAGAAGATCGGAAAGATGATCAGCCAGCCGACCAGAAAGACCGGCATGCCGACGAGGAGGAGCCCGTAAAGGCTCCCCCTGCTGAGAGGCTGAGCGCGGTCGACGACCGCAGGCTGTGTCGTTTCGACCACCATCAGGTGCGGCTGATGCCGGGAGCGACGTTGCGGTACCAGCCGTCGTTGATCGCCTTTTCCCAATCGCCGCCCGGGAAGGTCGGGATGGTCGCCGGGATGACATCGGCATATTTCTTGCGGAGGTCCTCGGAAATGTGATCCCAGGAAACACCCGGGAAGCCGCCGATTTCGGTGATGATGGCTTCCTGCATCTCGCTCGTCAACATGAAGGCGGCGAGCTTGAGGGCGGCGTCCTTGTTCGCGCCGTTGGTGAAGATCGTCATGGCCGAAAAACCGCCGCAGAGCGCGAGATCGGAGAGCTGCACGAGGCCGGTCGTCTCAGGCAGGACGCCCTGCGAGATCGCCTGCAGAACCTGGTCGGACCAAACCGGAGCCATGGTGACGACGCCCTGGGCGAGCAGCTGGATCGACTGTGTATTGCCCGCAGTATAGGCGCCCTTCTGATAGAGCGACGGCGCGAGATCGTTGAGGATCTTCCAGGTGGGCGCCAGCGACTGTTCGGCAAACTCGGCGGTGAAGTTGTCGATCTTGAACTTCTTGGGATCACGGCCATTGGCTTCGTGGATCGCGCGGCGAACGAAATTGAGGCCCGAACCGCCCTTGTCCGGACGGTTGTAGATGAACTGGCCGGGATTGGCCTTGATCCAGGCGGTCAGCTGTTCCCAGGTCTTCGGCGCATCCTTCGGGTCAAGCTTGGTCTTGTCATAGGCCAGCAGAACCTGCGAGCCCCGATAGGGCAGCGCGTAGGGCGTGTCGATCGCGAGCGGATTGACGTTCTCGAAGCCGGGCACATTCTCAGCCGAGAACTTCACCCAGAGACCCGCATCGATGCCGCCGGCCGGAAGGCGCGGATCGAAGGATTCGAAGAGGTCGGCCTGCGGATCGGTCTTGGTCTTCAACGCAGCGAGCGCGCGGTCGCCGATGGCCCGAAGGCCGTTATTATCGCCGGCATCGGTAACCTTCAGCGCGACGTCAGGATGCGCCTTTTCGAAGGCTGGACGGATGATGTTGTTCCAGAGGTCGATAATATTGGCATCAGAGCCGCTGTAGAGGTCGATCGTGCCCGCGGCGGCTGAGGCAAAACGCGGAAGGGCGAAAAGACCCGCAGCCGCCGATGAGGTGATCAGAAATTCGCGCCTATTCATACCTGTCTCCCTTCGTTATCGAGGCTGCGCCTCAGATGAGCTCTGAGACTTGCTAGCTCCGGCGCGTAACATCGGAATGACAAAAGCGAAGAAAATGCACACGTGTGCCAAGTCCGATAAATGAGCCCCGAGACTCGATTCGGCACAGCATCATCGGCTCGGAAAAAACTCGTCAGACAAGTTCGTTTTTTACTGAGTGGAAACAGCCCGGCCAAAACGCCTGGCTACAGGAATTTATCAAATTGGCGATGCGCTACTTGATCGCGCAGTTAAGCCGATGCTAGGCCTGCAGCCGGCTTCCTTGGCTTCGCTCCAGCGGTTTGCGCATCAGACCAAAGAGATTGGAGGCGACTCGGTTAAGTCGCCTCTATCGTTTCTACTCGGCAGCCTGCCGCAGTGGCGTGAAACCGATCTGTCGTCGCTGCGGGCTTTCTTGCCTCAGCGTCCGCAGCATCTCCTCGTATTCCTGCTCCATTTCCGGGGTGACGGACGGGCGGACTTCGTGGAGAGCCTTGGAGAAATCCTCCTTGGTCACAGTGGAGGCGTCGAGCGATCGGCGCAGCGCAATGAGACCTGCGCGACGCGTCAAGTCCTCAAGGTCGGCTCCTGTAAAGCGTACGGTCTGTTCGGCGAGTTCATCCAAATCGATATTTTTTGCCAACGGCATCTTCTTCGTATGGATACGGAGAATTTTTAGCCGTGCTTTCGCATCAGGGACCGGAACGTAGACCAGTTCGTCAAAACGGCCCGGTCTCAGAAGCGCAGGATCGAGAAGGTTTGGCCGGTTGGTTGCCGCCATGACAACGACACCCTGCATGTCTTCCAGGCCATCCATTTCTGCCAGAAGCGTGTTGACCACACGTTCCGTCACCGCCGGCTCACCCAAGCCTCCGCCGCGGACCGGAGCAAGCGAGTCGATCTCATCGATAAAGATAACCGTCGGGGCGACCTGCCTGGCGCGCTCGAAGAGGCGCGAAACCTGCTGTTCGGACTCGCCATACCATTTCGACAAAAGATCGGATGACTTCGTCGCCACGAAATTGGCTTCAGCCTCGCGCGCCACGGCTTTCGCCAGCAGTGTCTTGCCTGTTCCCGGAGGCCCGAAGAGCAGGAAACCCTTGGCCGGACGAATGCCCATGCGCTTGAAGGACTGCGGCGCACGCAGCGGCAGCTCCACACCCTCTTTCAGCTTCATCTGTGCTTCGTCCAGCCCGCCGACGTCATCCCAGCGCACGTTGGGTGCCTGGATCATGATTTCACGCAAAGCTGATGGCTGAATACGCTTCATCGCCGACATGAAGTCATCCTGTGAAACCGTCAGCTTCTCCAGAACGTCGCTTGGGATCCCTTCCCGAAGATTGATGTCGGGCAGCACGCGCCGCAACGCATCCATGGCGGCTTCCCGAACGAGCGCCCCCAGATCCGCGCCGACGAAACCGTAGGTCGTTCTGGCGATTTCGTCGAGATCTGTATCTTCCGCAAGCGGCATACCACGTGTGTGAATGGCCAGGACTTCGCGCCGTCCATTCTGGTCTGGAACACCGATGACGATCTCGCGATCGAAACGTCCTGGACGCCTCAGCGCTTCGTCGATCGCATCGCGCCTATTGGTCGCGCCGATGACGACAATATTCTGCCGGGGTTCCAGCCCGTCCATCAAGGTCAGGAGCTGGGCAACGATGCGCCGCTCGACCTCGCCGGTGACCTGTTCACGCTTCGGCGCGATGGAATCGATTTCGTCGATGAAGATAATGGAGGGAGCGTTCTGCGAGGCTTCCTGGAAGACCTGCCTCAACCGTTCCTCCGACTCGCCGTAGCGGCTTCCCATGATTTCCGGTCCGGCGATATGGTAGAAGTTGGCCTCCGTCTCGTTCGCCACCGCCCGGGCAAGAAGGGTCTTGCCGGTTCCCGGAGGCCCGTAGAGCAAAACACCCTTCGGCGGATCGATGCCGAGGCGCTGAAAGAGCTCCGGATGGCGCAAGGGAAGCTCCACCATCTCGCGGACCTGTTCGACAGACGAGCCGAGACCACCAATATCGTCATAGGTGACATCCGCGCGGCGGGCTTCCTTCGGCTCCTCGAACTGCGGACGCAGCTCGACTGTGGTCTGCTCCGTCATCTGGACGATGCCGCGAGGCTGCGTCGAGACGACAACGAGCCTGATTTCCTGAAGACCGTAAGCCGGAAGACTGAACCGCGGGTCCCTTATGCGCTGCTGCACCGAAGTCGACACGACATCGCCTGCAACCATCGGCATCTGGAGGAAGGTTCGCTGCAGAGCCTCACCTGATCCCTGTAGCACCAAATTCTTCTGCGCTGGCGCCAGAACGACCTTTGTCGCGGGACGCGCCTCGGCTTTGCGGATTTCGATATGGTCTCCGCTCGTCACTCCGGCATTCACACGTTGCAGGCCGTCGAGGCGCACAATGTTCAGTCCTTCGTCGTCGGGATAAGGGCGCATGGCGACCGCAGCCGTATGACGCTTGCCGACGAGTTCGATGAGGTCACCCTCTCGAATACCAAGCTTGCCCATTGCTGCCGAAGACAGCCGCGCAATGCTTGTTCCCGCATCCTGCGGCCTCATATTTGCCACTTGCAGCGTAAGTATCTGGTCATCTGAGACGGACATGAAGCCTCCATAAAAGTCGAGAACTGAAACGCTTAAGCATTGCTACCGGAAGATTATTACGTCCGATCGCAAGTTGGAAAGTGGATCAAAGTATAGGGCATTGATGCCGGTTTTCGAGCCGGGGGCATGGACGAGGTTTATGTCCGAGGTCGCGGCGATCATAAACGACGCAGCGTGGCGGCGAGGCCAGTGGGTGGCCCTCAAATGAGGACCACTTGTTTCGACATCGTCAGCGTACCGATTTGAAAACGGCTCTCACCTCCTTGGCGAAGAGCGAAGACCCAGTGCTCCTTGCGCGGCTTTCACAACTGCATCGGTGGTTATGTCGAATTTCCTGTAGACGTCGTTGATCTTGCCGGACGCGCCGAAGCTGTGCATGCCGACGAACCGGCCGTCGAGCCCGAGATATCGGTCCCAGCTATCCTGGACTGCTGCTTCCACCGCAACGCGCGCAGTTCCGTCTCCCAGAACCTCACGCTTGTAGTCCGCCGCCTGCGCCTCAAACAGCAGGCGGCACGGCATGGAAACGACCGCGGTCGGAACGCCTTCCGCCTGAAGCCTCGCCCTTGCCTCTACGGCAAGGTGCAACTCCGATCCCGTTGACATGATCGTCAGCTCGCGCGCGCCACCTTCGGCCTCAAGCAGTACATATCCGCCCTTTGCCGACAGGTTGAGAGTGCCCGGCTGCTTTCTCAGAAGCGGCATGGGCTGGCGGGACAGAGCGATCAGCGCTGCCTGCCGCGGGGCATTGAGAATGGCCTGCCAACATTCCGCCGTCTCGATCGGGTCGCCCGGACGGAACACGGCGAGACCCGGAATGGCGCGCAGTGCCGTCAGATGTTCGACAGGCTGATGCGTCGGTCCATCTTCGCCCAGACCGATCGAATCATGCGTCATCACGAAGATCGAACGCACCGCCATCATCGCCGCCAACCGAATGGACGGACGAGCGTAATCGGAAAAAGTCAGGAAGGTGCCGCCGTAAGGGATCAGCCCGCCATGAAGGGCAATGCCGTTGATGGCAGCTGCCATCCCATGTTCGCGCACGCCGTAATGGACATAGGATCCATTATACTGGCCCGGTGCGATCTCGATCATGGATTTGGCTTTTGTATTGTTCGACGGCGTGAGGTCCGCCGATCCGCCGATAAGCTCGGGCAGGGCTTCGGCAAGGTGGTTGAGAACAACCCCGCTCGCCTGCCTGGTGGCGAGGTCCTTGTCGCTCGACAGAAGCTCCTGTTTTGCTGCCTCGATCGCTGCGGTCCAGTCCGAGGGTAGGTCTCCCTTCATCCGGCGCTCGAAATCCTGGCGGATATCCGCCTTGGCCGTCTGAACCCGGACCGCCCAGGCCATCCGGGCGTTGCGTCCCTTGGCGCCGATCTTCCTCCAGGCTTCCAGCAGGTCGGACGGGATCTCGAAGGGAGGCGCGGTCCAGCCCAAAATCTTGCGGGCGCCGGCGATCTCCTCTTCGCCGGGCGCGTCACTATGGGCCTTCTGCGTTCCGGCGCGCGTCGGAAAGCCGAAACCGATAATGGTCTTGCAGGCAATCAATGAGGGGCGATCGGTGACCCGCTGAGCTTCGACGATTGCATTGCGTATCGCGTCGGTATCATGTCCATCGATCTCCTGCACATGCCAGTTCGATGCACGGAAACGCGCCGGCTGATCGTCGGATTCCGCCAGACTTGTCGCCCCGTCGATCGATATCGAATTGTTGTCCCAGAATGCGATCAGCTTACCGAGCTTCAAGTGCCCCGCGAGCGATATGGCCTCTTGGCTGATGCCCTCCATCAGGCATCCGTCGCCGAGGAAGACGTAAGTATAATGGTTCGAAAGACTATCGCCGAACTTGGCGTTCATGATGCGTTCGGCGAGCGCAAAACCGACCGAATTGGCAATGCCCTGGCCGAGCGGACCGGTGGTCGTCTCGATACCCGTGGCATGACGATATTCGGGATGACCTGCCGTCCTGCTGTCGACTTGACGAAAGTTCTTGATCTGGTCAATCGTCATATCCCGGTAGCCGGTCAGGTAGAGCAGGCTATAGAGCAGCATTGAACCGTGCCCGTTGGAGATCAGGAAACGGTCCCGATCGAACCAGTAGGGGTCTTCGGCATCGAATTTCAGGAAGTCGGAAAAGAGCACGACGGCAATGTCGGCCATGCCCATCGGCATGCCGGGGTGCCCGCTCTTGGCCTTCTCGACGGCATCCATCGAGAGAAACCGGATGCAATTGGCCATGTCGCGCAGATGTTGATCGCGGGGCGCCGGTACGGACTTCACGGATTCCGTCATGATCGTTTCCTCGGGTCTGGTGAAAGGACAGATCCGAAGATAGTGCCCGATGCGAGCTGGGCTACTGCGACATGTTGAAATCCGACCAAGAACGTCATCATCCGCTCGTCATGCAGCCGCCGCGGCCTCTTTTCCGCATCCTCTCGATACAAGCGCTGCGCATCGCGATCAGCTTTGTTGCAGCCGCCAGGTCCGGATTTCAAACGGCATGATGTCGACAGGTCCCGCACGTTCGATCGGCTCTTCGAGGATGTTCAAAGGCCCCGAAGCCTGCCAGCCCGAGGGCAAGGCGAGCGAAAGCCTGCCGCGCCGACCCGCCGGCTCGTAAAGGCGCAAGATAAGGCCGTCTCCTTCCTCTGCCGGCTTCAGCCCCGAAAAAGCAACCGGTATACCCTTCACGCCGAGCGGCGAGAGCGTGCCCGCCGAGAGCCCGCTAGCCTCGAGGGTGACGAGCGGCTGATTGAGATCGATCGCTTCCTGCAGAACGTCGCCTTCATGCCAGGCGCCTTCATGCGGCATCAGCGCATAGGTGAAGCTCTGTTCGCCCTCATCGGCGAGCGGATCGGGATAGATCGGCGAGCGCACGAGGCTCATGCCTATGACATTGCCGCGCGCGCTGTGCCCGTATTTGGCGTTGTTGAGCAGCGCGACACCGAAGCCCGGCTCGCTGAGATCGACGAAACGGTGCGCAGCAGCTTCGAACATCGCCTGTTCCCAGGAGGTGTTCATGTGCGTCTGGCGCTCGACGATACCGAAGGCGCATTCGAAACTGGCGGTGCGGGAACGCACGGCGACAGGGTTCAGCGTCCTGAGCAGGGTACGCCGGTCATGCCAGTCGATCGTTGTTTCGATATCGAGCCTGCGGGCATTGGCGGTCAGCACGTAAAGCTGGGTGACCGTCGAGTTCCGGTATCGGTAAACGACACGGATGGCCGCACGATGTGACCCCTGTTCGGCAAGCGTAATGCTCTCAGGCTTGTCGAGACGGATAGCCTTTTCGGCATAATCGGCATCGACATCCCAGGCATCCCAGTTGCGCGGCTTGTCGGCAGGGTAGACCCAGAGCTGATTTGCCGAACCCTCGATAGCCTCCCTACCGGTTGCCTTGTGAATAAGGCTCGAAACGGCGCCGTCCGCGCCGATGACGACGGACAGATGTTCGTTTTCGAGACTGCGCGCATCGGCTTTCAGCATGCCGGCCGGCTTCAATGCCTTGCGATCGAAGACCAAGACGGAAAGCGGAGCGACAATATCGGCAGATGACAAGACCGTTCCATCAGAAAGCGTGGCGGTCAGGGGCCGTGGCGCGAGCGACGGATTAACGGCAATCAGCGCATCCGCCACCCCGCCCGCCGGAAGCTGGGCCGATAGCGCCTTCAGCGCCTTGTCCTGTTCCGCCTTGGCATTGCCGATGGCGCCATCGAGCTCCCGTTCGGCATCGATATAGACTTCGCGGATGCTCGAGCCCGGCAGGATGTCATGGAATTCGTTCTTCAGGACGACGCGCCAGTCCGCTTCCAGGCTTTGCGGTTTGGCAGCACCCAGCAGATGCGCGAGCGAAGCGATCGTCTCGGCCGTAATCAGCGCCCGTTCGGCCTGCCGGTGCTTGCGCTTGACGCCGCTTTGCGACGTCAGCGTCGCGCGGTGCAGTTCGAGATAGATTTCCCCATCCCAGACGGGAAGCTCCTTTTCCGCCGCTGTCCGGTGAGCCTTTTCGTAGAAGCCCTTCACCGTGCCCCAGCGCGCCTTGGGGATCGCCGGGAAGTCGCGCAATTGCACTTCGCGTTCGACCATCTCGGGTGTCACGCCACCGCCGCCATCGCCATAGCCAACGGCCAAGAGCGACGTGTCGTGCTGCGCCTTGCCGCGGAAATTCTTCCAGGTCGGCACGAAGCAATCCGGTTGCACGAAACCATTGTAGCCCTGCATGGGATTGTCGAAAGTATGGGTCAGCACCTTGCTTCCATCCAACCCCTTCCACCAGAAAAGGTCGGATGGAATGTGATTGGTCTCGCTCCAGTTCACCTTGATCGTGAAGAAACTGTCGATACCGCCGAGTTGCAGGATCTGCGGCAAGGCCCCCGAAAAGCCGAAGCAGTCCGGCAGCCAGCAGACCGTATGACGCAAGCCGAAATGCTTCTCGAAATAGCGCTGCCCGTAAAGCACCTGTCGGGCAAGACTTTCGCCCGTCGGCATATTGGTATCGGGCTCGACCCACATGCCGCCGACCGTTTCCCACTTGCCCTCGGCGACCTTCTTCTTGATCCGTTCGAGAAGCTCGGGATCATCCTCTTCCATCTGCGCATAATAATGGGCAGTCGATTGATTGAAGCGGAAGTCGTCCGATCGCTCCATCAGCGACAGCGCGGTATTGAAGGTGCGCCGCATCTTCCGGCGCGTCTCGCCATAGGGCCAGAGCCAGGCGAGGTCGATATGGGCGTGGCCGGTCAGCAGCAGTTCGCCGTTCGGCGGAAAACGCTTTTGAAGCTCTTTCAGTCGTGCGATCAGCATATCATAGGCGGCACCTGCCGAAGCACTCTGCGCTTCAGTCAGGCCTGCCGGATCTGCCTGAAGCTCCGGCAGTTCCCAGATCTTTTGCTGCATGACTGCACCGGATATACGCGAAATATAGGCTGGCGTGTCCGAGGGCCAGTCGAGGCTGCGCAGCGCACGTTCGGCCGCCTCGATCAAGTGCGACACCACTTCATGGCTTTCGAGCACGACGGCGGCCTCGCCGATCTGCCGCAAAAGGAGGTGCAGTTTGTGCACCGGTTCATCCAGCCAGATCAGCCTCGCCTTGTTGAGCCGCGGTGCCCTATTCGGCTCACCAAAGGGAAACCGCGCGACGCTGTCAGTGGCAATCGAGAATTCCCTGCCCTTGATCGGGAACTCCTGATGGTAGGGATCAAGCCCGAATGTCTCGGCCTGACCGCCCGGATAATGCAATGTAATCAGGCTCTCGCCACCGAGATCGAGCTGCAAGCGAACCTCATCGATCGGCCAGTCGCGCGGCACTGTGGCCGATGCCGCGAAATGAACCATCCCCTTGCGGTGCGGCCAATCCTGATGATGGGCAATCGGCTCGCCGTCGAAGGTCCAGCCGTCAATCACGACGCTTTGCCTGTCGCGCCAGTGAGCAAGCTCGGCTGTACGAACCTTCAAACGATCGAGGCGTTGGGCGATAGTGAGAGACATGGCGGGTCCTATTGGAAAATAAGCAACTGACGGACGGGGAGAAAATCTGGTCGCGCGAATAGGCCGCAGGCGCCGCGTCCCGTCTCCTCCAACCGAGGCGCGTGGCCGCTCTTAGATTAAGTAACTTTGTTTTCACGTCAAGCGCCCAAGAAATAAGTTGCGGGAGTTTTGGCTGTGATACACAAGCATTCAGGTGCTTAGGGAAGACGGTCATGCGGTATCTTCGATCCGGGCCGCGGCGACGTCAGGCAGAGGAAACGGCCGTTACGCGGAATAAGACAATCGGTCTGCGATCGGGAGAAATCGCCGACAGGAATATCCGCGTCATCCTGGAGGCGATCCGCCGGCACGGTCCCTTGACCCGCATGGAACTCGGCCAGCATTCCGGTCTTACCGGGCCTGGAATCACCAACATTCTGCGCCGTCTCAGCGACGGAGGGTTGGTGACGTCGCATCGCCGCACTGGCGCAGGTAGCGGCGCAACCGCTACCGAATTCGCCTTGCGGCCCGATGGCGCGTTTTCGATCGGCGTCAGGGTTCGCCAAGACAGGGGCGAGGCCGTCCTGATCGATCTCAGTGGTCAGGTCCATGACCGCGAATATTTTCCCCTCACCCCGACAACGCGCGTGCCGTCAATCCTTTCGGTGACCAAGAACATCATCGGGCGGCATGCCGACCTGCCGATCATCGGCCTGGGAATCGGGTCAAACGACTGGAGCGCAGAAGAAAGCGATGAACTCGACGCAACGTCGACGCTTCTCCGCAGCCACGTCGAGAACGAATGCACCGCAAGCCTGCTCGCTGAGCGCACCATCGGCGCGCCTGCCCCGGAAGGCGGACTGGCGATGATCATCATTGACCAGGATGTGCAAGCTGGCTTCCTTGTCCGCGGCATTCCGTATTCCGGCGTGCATGGACGCGCAGGCAGCATCGGCGACATGCTGACCGGCCCCGACAACGTCAGGCTGAACACCGTGGTCGGCTTCGGCGCCCTGCATGCGCTGGTCGGCGATGAGGAATTCAAACGGCTCATTGCGGGCGAGGAGCCGTCGTCCCCTCAATTGACGCAGTGGATCCGTGATGCCGCAAGTCACCTGCTCGACCCGATCATCGCGATGGCCGGCTTCATTGCGCCAGGTGTCATCATGATCGGCGGCGACCTACCGCGAAGCGTTATCGAAGCGCTGATCCACCAGCTTTCCGTCGAACGCCGCGACACATCCAAACGACCATTTCTGACGCCGTGGATTTCGCCGATGAAACCGGCAAGCTTCAGCGGCGGCGGCGTCGCGCTGGGGGCGGCATTGCTGCCCTTCCTCAACACCCTGCTGCCGCCGGTTTCCGCCTGACCCCGGCTTAGCGGATCAGGCAAGCGCCTCGTCTGTGTGGCTGGCATCCGAGGCAAGCGCCTTGTCGAGCACTTTCTGGATATTCGCCGCCCTGCGGAACGAAGGTTCCTGCGTTCTGCCTGCCCTGACGGCCTGCACGAAGCGCTGATAGTTCGTTTCGACCGGATCGAAGGGGATGTCGCGCCATGTTGCGGTGTGAACATCTTCGCCGAGGCAGGCGCGAAGCGTCGACTTCCCGGTGTCGTAGATCATCTCGATCGAACCGGTCTCGCCATAGACCCTGAGACGCAGCTGATCCATCTGGCCGGCGGCCGTTCGCGTCGCCTGGATGGTGCCGATCGCGCCGTTTGTGAAATCGACATTCATCGTGAAGCTGTCATTCGCATCGAGATCATATTCGCCGATCTTGTCTCCCGGAGCCTTGTTGAAGGTTTTCAGCCGCGCGAAGACGTGGGCGACATCGAGCCCCGAACCATAGGACGCAAAATCGACGATATGGATGCCGATATCGCCGAGCGCGCCGTTCGAGCCGTGTTTCTTGCTGAGGCGCCACAGCCATTTGCTCTCGCTCTTCCAGTCGCCCCAATGACGCCCCACAAGCCAGCTCTGCAGGTGCGATGCCTCGACATGTCGCACCTCGCCGATCTCGCCGGCAAGGACCATTTGCCGGCCCTTCTGCAGCGCGGGCGAATTGCGATAGGTGAAGTTGACCATGCCGACCTTGCCCGCTTTTTCGATGGCATCGGTCATTTCCATTGCCTTGACGGCATCCGTCGCCAGCGGCTTTTCGCAAAAGACATGCTTGCCCGCCGCAATCGCCTGAAGCGTCGTCGGGTGGTGAATGCGGTCGGGAGTGACATTGGCAACGGCATCGAACTCGCCCCAGACCAGCGCCTCCTCCAGAGTGCCGAAATGGTTGGGAATGCCGTGCTCCGAGCAAAAGGCCGCCAGCCGTTCGGGAACGACATCGACCCCGCCCACCACGCTGACGCCTTCGATCGCCTTGAAATTTGCAGCATGCTGGTTGGCCATACCGCCAGTGCCGAGAATGAGTAAGCGCATCGGATCCTCCATAGATGTCAGGTTCGGCCATCTCACGTATCCGAGGCAAAACCTCTCCACGCCATCGCGGATGCCCGGAGTGGTTGGATTTTTTGTGATCTGGACGTGCGGCGGCGGTCCGCTAACTTGTGTTGAATGTCGCCGGCATCTCAATCCTCCCAAGCTGCGGCTTGACATCAAATCAAAGTAACTTAATCTAATTAATGCAGCATGGAAATGAGGAGAGGTCAATCGACCACCAGGCTGTATCCGTTGAAAATGGGGAGGAGACCCATCATGAAGAGAGCGTTCGTCAGCGCATTAGCGCTGAGCACAATGTTATTTTCAGTGCCTGCCGCATTTGCCCAGGAGCTGGCGACAAAGGACAGGATCGGCGCTGCAGATGCGCCCAAAACCCTTGTGGTTCGGCTCACGAACGACAGTCCGAACAATTCCGACCCCAACATCGCAGAGGGTTACCAGAAGCTCTTTGTCGACTTCATAAAAAAACACCCGGACTGGAAATTGCAGATGCAGTTCATGTCCTCCGACATCGGCACGGAACAGGCCAAGATGCTGGAGCAGGCCAAGGCCGGCAATGCGCCGGATTGTGCCGCCGTCGACTCCTTCGTGCTCTCGCAGTTCATGGTCAATAAAGTGCTGGCGGATTTCACGCCCTATTTCTCCAAGGAAGAAGTCGACGATCTCTTCCCCTTCATCCGCAGCGGCATCACCGACAAGGACCAGACGATCCGCGCCTGGTGGTGGGATACGGACCTTCGCGTCCTCTACCGCAACAAGTCTGTTGTAGCCGACGCGCCGCAGACCTGGGACGATCTGAAGAAGGCCGCTATAGCCTCCACCAAGGAAGGCATGGAAGGCGTCCTCTTCAACGGCGGGCGCTGGGAAGGCACCACCTTCGACTGGCTGGCGAACTATTGGGCGCTCGGCGGCAAGCTCGTCGACGATTCCGGCAAGCCGGTCTTCGGCGAGGGCGAAAACAAGGAGAAATTCCTAAAAGCGCTGAACTACTTCAAGGATCTCGTCGATTCCGGTGCGGCTCCCAAGCGCGTCACCACCATCGCCAATTACGATGACATGAACGCGGCGGCAGCAGCGGCGACGACGGCGCTCTTCATCGGCGGCAACTGGCAATATGCGCAGCTGAAGGCGACCCTCGACGAAGAGGAATTCAAGAACTGGACCTTCTCGCCGATCCCCGGCCCGACCGCCGATCAGCGTTCCACAGGCACCGGCGGATGGACGATCGCGTCCTTCAGCAAGGACAAGGACAAGGTGGAAATGTGCGCCAATCTTGCCCGCGACGTCTATATGGGTCCGGCAAACGCGCTGCAGCAGCAGCTGCCGACCCGCAAGTCGCTCTTCGACAAGTATGAGGTCTTCTCGACGGAAGCCAACAAGACCTTCGCCAATGCGCTGGTCGACGGCCAGGCGCGTCCCGGCGTGCCGATCTATCCGGAGATCTCGAACCAGATCCAGATCATGATGGGCGACGTGCTCTCGGGAACGAAGAAACCGGAAGAAGCCCTGGATGCCGCTTTCAGCGCGGCGATGGAGGCTTACAAGCGTCTCTGATCCCGGGCGTTTTCAACGCTTCCGACCGCGGCGGCGCCTGGTCCCAGGCGCCGCCGACAGTGCCAAACCCGGACAGAGAAGCCAATGAGCCCTATTGCCATCGAGGCTGACAGCCCGCCTCAAAGCAGAACGTTCATGCGTCGGTTCGCCGGTGCGCCCCTGCCCTGGATCATGCCCGTGATCGTCGTCATCGGCATATTCTACCTGTATCCCGTCATCGACGTTTTCCGGCTTTCCTTCACCAATGCGACGCTAATCGGCGAAAACCAGGACTATACGCTGGGGTCGATCGCCAATGCGCTCGGCTCGCCGCAACTGCCCGACATTCTCTGGGCGACGCTGATCTTCGTCGGCGGCAGCGTCATCGGCCAGCAGATTCTCGGTCTTGCGGTCGCTGTCACTGTCATCCGCGGCGAAAAGCGCGGCCTCTTCGGCACCACGATCCTGAGGACGACGGCGCTCGTCGCCTGGGTCGTGCCAGGCATTGCCGGCGGCATCATCTGGCAGATGCTGTTTTCCGAAGCGCCTTATGGCGCGCTGAACAGCATTTTGAGGCTCATGCACATGCCGACTGTTGCCTGGCTTTCGGACCCAGCTATGGCGCCCTGGTCGACGCTGATCTCGAACATCTGGCGCGGTACGGCCTTTTCCATGGTCGTCATGTATGCGGCGCTGAAATCGATCGATCCCTCGCTCTACGAAGCGGCCGAGGTCGACGGCGCCAGCGCCTCGCAGCAGTTCTTTTTCGTGACGCTTCCGCAGCTGCGCGCCGCCATCCTCGTCAACATGATCCTGATCACCATCCAGACGGTCAACACCTTCGACGCGATCATCACTCTGACCGGCGGCGGACCGGGGCGCGCGACCGAGGTGATCTCACTCTACGTCTTCAATATCGTGTTCCGAAACTACGATCTCTCCGGCGGCAGCGTGCTGTCGGTGCTGATGCTGATCATCAGCCTGGGGCTCGCCTTCGTCTACGCATCGTTCCTGCCGAAGGAGGAAGAGCAATGAGCGGACGCACCGGAACACGGCTCGGCGATGCCATGAGCTATCTCTTCATGCTGGTGATGTTTATCTTCTTTGCCGGCCCCCTCACCTATCTCCTGTCGATGGCGCTGCGTGACAAGCGTGAGGTCTATCGCGGCGCGGCGCGTTATATTCCCGACAATCCCACTATCCAGAATTTCATCACCGTTCTCAACAACAGCTATTTTCCGATCTATCTCTGGAACGGCCTCAAGCTTGCGGCACTCAGCGGGCTCGGCGTGCTGATTGTCGCCTTGCCCGCCGCTTACGCTTTCTCTCGCTTCCAGTTCCGCGGCAAGGGCCTCTCGATGATGGGGCTGCTGCTTTTCCAGATGATTTCGCCGCTCGTCATCATGGTGCCGCTCTACCGCTACATGAACCGCCTCGGCCTGCTGGACACGCATTTCGCCGTCGTCATGGTCTATATCGCACTCGGCGTTCCCCTGGCGACCTGGCTGTTGAAGAGCACCGTCGACGGCATTCCGCGCAGCCTCGACGAAGCCGCCATGATCGACGGCTGCAACCGCTTCTCGGTCTTCTGGCGCATCATCCTGCCCTTGTCGGCGCCGGGCATCGCCTCGGTCTTCATCATCACCGTCATTGCCGGCTGGTCGCAATTTCTGGTGCCTTTCCTGCTGCTGACCAAAAATGACCTGATGCCGATCGGCGTCGGAATCTTTAACTTCCGCGGCATGCAGACCGACTCGTCCATCCAGCTGCTTGCGGCCGCCTGCCTGATTTCCGTCGTGCCGGCGATCGTGGCGTTCCTGTCGCTCCAGCGGCTGATCCTCGGCGCCATGACCAGTGGCGCGGTGAAAGGGTAAGGTCGGTTTGCGTGTCCGTGGCAGATAGAGGATCCCGACCATGAACCAGATGACCGGCGCCAGATTGTCTCCTGATCTGACGGGGGCCAATGTCGAGGATGCAGGCGAGCATAACAGAGCCGTCGTGCTGCGTTGTGTCCATCGGCAGGCGCCGATTTCGCGTGCCGAAATCGCCAGACAGACCGGCTTCACCAAGCCGGCGATCGCCCGGATCGTCGATCGTCTGCTGGACGAAGGCCTGATCATCGAGGCGCGCCGGCGGCACGGGCTGAGGGGGCAGCCGGCCATCGAGCTTGAGATCAACCCCGACGCGTTTTTCGCGATCGGCATCAATATCGATCGCGATCATCTGACGATCGTCGCCGTCGATGCCGTCGGCAACGTGCGTGCCCGCGTGCACCACGAAAAGCGCTACGTCCGTCCGGCCGAATTCATGCAGCTGACGGCCGATGCCATATCGCATTTTCAGCGAAGCCGGCTGATCGATGATGCGCATCTGGCCGGCATCGGGCTTGCGATGCCGGATTGGCTTGGCGAGATTCCTTTCCTCGGCATGCCTGACGACTATTCCGAATGGACGGAATTCGATGTGCGCGCAGCACTCGAAAACCTGACGCAGCATCCGGTCTTCATTGAAAATGAGACCAATGCCGCAGCGCTTGCCGAGCTTGACTATGGCCTCGGCGCGGAAAGCCGCAGCTTCTTTTATATCGCCATCAATGCCTGTCTGGGCGGTGGCCTGGTGCTCGACGGCAATGGACATCGCGGCGCCATGGCGCTGAGCGGCGAAATCGGCTGGCTGCCGATCGCCGACAACCGGGACAAGACCGCCCCCAAGGTCGATCTTCTTGGCGAGATGGTGACGATATTTTTCCTCTACAAGTTCCTTGCAGAGCACGGCGTCGATGCGAGCGTGCCGCAGGACCTCCTGACGCTCGACGCCCGCGGCAAAGCCCTTGTGTCAAAGTGGCTGAAGGAAATGAGCGCTCCCCTTGCCGTTGCGGTCAAGCATATCGGCATGATCGTCGATCCCGACGCCATCATCATCGGCGGCCGACTGCCGATCCGTATGATCGACGAGTTGCTGCGCTACGTTCACGAACATCTGACGGCCGGAGACAACACTCTGCCTTCGCTGCATCGTGCTTCGATCGGCGAGGACGCTTCAGCACTCGGTGCTGCGGCGATGCCAATGGCGGCGTCCCTGATGCTGGCATCCGCCGACGCCGTGCAACGCACCCGCTCGCCTCTCAAATTCATGGATCGCTTGAACAATTAAAACAGCCGGCAGGACCGCTGGGAGGATATTGATGAGAATTGGTTTTTATACATCGACATTCAACGACCGGCCGCTTGAGGAGGTGGTGGATTTCGCTGCCTCTGCCGGTTTCGATGCGATCGAAATCGATGTCGGCGGCCATATCAAGACGCCGGACAGGGTGCGGGCTGCTGTGGCACTTGCCCGCGACCATAACCTCTTCGTTTCCTCGATCACCTACTTCGGCAACCAGCTTGATGCCAATAGCGGCAAGCGCGGCGAGCTTCGCACCCGCACGGAAGAATTTGCCGAGGCGATCGGCGAAGCGGGCGTGCCGATCTTCGTGATCTTTCCCGGACGTGATGATAGTGCCGACGACGAAGCCAATTACGATGATTTTGCCGAATTCGCCAATCGGCTGATCAGCAGGACGACGTCAAGCGGCCTCGTCTTCGCGATCGAAAACTGGCCGGGGCCCCAGGACAACTTCATCGGAACCACGCCGAAGGGCTGGCAGGAACTCTTCAGGCGGATTCCCGACCGGCGCTTCGGTCTTGAATTCGACCCGTCGCACCTCATCCGCATCGGCGTAGACCCCTATGTCGCGATGGACGCGGTCAAGGATCGCATTGCCATTCTCCATGCCAAGGATACTGCAATCGATGCGGTCGTGCAGCAGGCAGTCGGCTATCACGGCAAGGGCTGGTGGCAGTATAAGCTGCCGGGCCAGGGCCTTCTCGACTGGCAGCGTTTCCTGCGCCAGGCGCGGACCAACGGCTTCGACGGCACACTTTCGATCGAGCACGAGGACCCCGCCTACGGATGGCCGGGCAAGGATCTCGAGGCCAGAAAGGAGGGCGAACGCCTCGGCCTCGCTTACCTGAGAAACGTCTTGAACACGCTTTGAGCGCGACCCGGGAGGACAAAAATGGCTCATGTTAGAGTGAACAATGCACGCAAGGACTATGGCGCTTTCAAAGCCATCAAAGGCGTATCGGTCGATATCCGCGACGGCGAGTTCGTGGTCCTCGTCGGTCCCTCGGGCTGCGGCAAATCCACCCTTCTCAGAATGATCGCCGGACTGGAAGGCATCAGCTCGGGCGAGATCCAGATCGGCAAGCATATCGTCAATGAGCTGGCGCCAAAGGATCGCGACATCGCCATGGTGTTCCAGAACTACGCCCTTTATCCGCATATGACGGTCGCCAAGAATATGGGCTTCTCGTTGCGGCTGAAGCGCATGCCGAAGACGGAGATCGATCAACGTGTCGGCAATGCCGCCAAGATCCTCGGCCTGGAGGCGCTTCTCGAACGCTATCCGAAGCAACTGTCAGGCGGCCAGCGACAGCGTGTTGCGATGGGTCGCGCCATCGTTCGGGATCCTGCCGTCTTCCTCTTCGACGAACCCCTGTCGAACCTCGACGCCAAGCTGCGCGTCCAGATGCGATCCGAAATCAAGGAACTGCATCAGCGGCTGAAGACCACGACGATCTATGTCACGCACGATCAGATCGAGGCGATGACGATGGCGGACAAGATCGTCGTGATGAAGGACGGCGTGATCGAACAGTCGGGCTCGCCGCTCGAACTCTACGACCGCCCGAACAACCTCTTCGTCGCCGGCTTCATCGGCTCTCCGGCCATGAACTTCATCAAGGGGAACATGACGAATGAAGGTTTCCGGACGGCAGACGGGTTTATCCTGCCGAGCGAGCGGCACCCTTCCGGCGCCGTCACCTACGGCATTCGCCCCGAGCATATCACGCTCGACCCCAACGGCATCGAGGTGACAACAGCCGTCGTCGAGCCGACAGGATCCGAGACATTGGTGATTGCGCGTCTTGGCACGCAAACGATCAGCTGCGTCTTTCGGGAGCGGATCAGGGCGGCCCCTGGCGATGTGCTGCGGATCGCTCCGCTCCATGATGCCGTTCACCTGTTTGACGAAGGTGAGCAGCGCATCACTGCTGGCGAACCGGTGCTGAACTAGTTACGCGTGACGGGCATCGGTGACCCGCTCGACCTCGTCTGCCTCCACGACGTCATTGGGGATCAATGAGGGCGGCAAGCCGGGCTTCGATCAACCCTGCTTGCCGGGCCAAATCGGCCCCGAAAATATCGACCAGTTGTGACGGT
This sequence comes from Rhizobium sp. WYJ-E13, assembly GCF_018987265.1. Lineage (NCBI taxonomy): Bacteria > Pseudomonadati > Pseudomonadota > Alphaproteobacteria > Hyphomicrobiales > Rhizobiaceae > Rhizobium > Rhizobium sp. WYJ-E13. Next base: position 1,607,039 of record NZ_CP076854.1, read on the forward strand.
GGCCGATGGATCGGCCGCACCGTCAGCGCCAGACTATCGATGAACTTTGCAACATGAAATCGGTCGCAGGTCCTACCGCAGAAGCGGCATGACCCCTTAAAATTCAAAGAGAATCATAAACGCAAGAAAGTCTCGGCACCAGTAATCGAAGCCTACGTTAAAGGTCGAGCAGCAAATCGCCAACACGTTCGTGACCGTGGTTGCCGACTTCGAGTTGCTCCATGCGCGCAACCTCCTTGCGCTTCCTGGAACCTGTTTTTCTGCCTTTCGAAGGTGGCTCCCCTGACAACTGCAGGAGTTCAGCGGCAGGCCCTGCAGATCCCGATATCGCCTTGGCAGTCTGCCCTTCCATCTTGTCGGTTTCATTCTCGGCGGCACCGGTTGAAGTGTCCGATAGCCCTATGCCGGGTCGCATGTTGGCGCTCGACTTTTTGATTGCTGAGGCAGCGTCCGGCTGCATCTTCGGCGCGAAACGTATCATGAATGCTCGCCTTCCCATTTGTTCGCCTTATGTTCTCATCGAGAAGCGCGATTCTGTCAACCTAGCTCGGAGTCGAACAGCCGGAACCAATAACCTCTGTGCGATGTTCTGAACTCGGCATCGGCTTGCCGTTGTGAGACTCGCGCATTACGTGTGCCGCCCCTCGCCTTACTCGGCAGAACTCTGGTGGATCTCGCTTAGGAGAAAATCGGCCGGCTTCTCAGCTCGCAGATCTTCGATATCGATCTCGGTCTTCAAGGAAAGCGAGCTGTCTCTGGGGACGGCGAGTAGATAAGGCTCCTGGGCGATCGACTGGAACAACGCTCACGCCGCGTCATCCTTGAGCGTCGCTGCTTCCGAGAGGTCGAACTGCAGTTCAGCAAGCTTGGAATATGCGCCGCCCTTGCGGATCAACGTGGCGTGCGTCCCCTCCTCGATCACGCGGCCGCCGTCGATCACCAGAATTCGATCCGCCTTGAGCACCGTGGCAAGCCGATGCGCAATCACGATCGTCGTGCGGTTGCACATCAATTCGTCGAGCCCCCTCTGCACGAGCATTTCGTTTTCCGCGTCGAGAGATGCCGTGGCCTCGTCCAGCAGAAGGATCGGTGCGTTCTTCAGGACAGCACGGGCGATGGCAAGTCTTTGCCGCTGGCCGCCAGACAGGGTGAGCCCACGCTCGCCGACCACGGTGCGATAGCTCTCCGACAGTTCGGAAATGAACCCGTGCGCCCTCGCCGTCGTGGCCGCCGCCGCGATCTCGTCCTGCGAGGCATCGGGTCGTCCGAGACTGATATTTTCTGCGATACTCGCCGCGAAGATGGTCAAGTCCTGCGGCACGATGGCAATCTCCCCTCGAACTGCAGCGGTGGGGATCGTGCGCACATCGCAGCCATCGAGCGAAATGTCGCCGGAATAATCCTTGTAGAAACCGAGCAGGAGCGAAAAGATCGTGCTCTTGCCCGAGCCGGAAGCACCCACAAGCGCGACTGTCTCGCCGGGCCGCACGCTCATCGACAGGCCCGTGAGAACTTGCCTGTCCAGAGCGCCCGGATAGCCGAAATGCAGGTTCCGGATTTCGATCGCGCCTTTTGCGGGCTGGTCGAGCGAAGCACCCGATGCCGGCTCGCTCTCGCCGGCATCTTCATCGAGCAGTTCGAAAAGGCGTTCGGCTGAGCCTGCCGCTTGCGCCAGTTCGCCCCAGACCTCCGAGAGCGAGCCCAGCGACCCTGCCGCAATGACGGAATAGAGCAGGAACTGGCTCAGACTCCCCGCCGACAGCGTCCCGGAAAGCAGGTTATGCGCGCCGATCCAGAGAACCCCGACGACGCTTCCGAAAATCAGGGCAATGGCAACGGCGGTCAAGAGCGCACGCGAGCGGGCGGCAAAGACGGCGCTGCGATAGGACGCCTCGACATCACGAGCATATCTTTCGCTCGCCGCTGCCTCCCCGTTGAAGGCCTGCACCGTCCGGCTTCCGGCGATCATTTCGCTGGCGAAAGCGGATGCGGTCGCAAGAGCGTCCTGTGCTGCCCGCGATTTTCTGCGGACCGAGCGACCGAAAAGGACGAGCGGCGCGATCACGAGCGGAATGGCACCCAATGTGATGGCGGAAAGTCCAGGGCTGGTGACGAACATCATCACCAGCGCGCCCAGGCACAGCAGCGAATTGCGCAGGGCCACCGATGCGGCGAGGTTCAATGCGGACTTGATCTGTGCGGCATCCGCGGACAGTCGCGATGCGATGTCGCCGGATCTGTTGGCGTCAAAAAAGCTTGCCGGCAGCCGCGTCACATTTCGGAAGGTCTTCACACGCAGATCGCTGACGATGCGCTCGCCAAGCGTCGTGACGAAATAATAGCGGCAGGCGCTTGCTATGGCGAGCGCGATAGCAAGCGCAAGAAGCATCAGGAAATAGCTATTGATGAAGCCACCGTCGGACTGTCCAAAACCATGATCGATCATCCGGCGGACCGCCATCGGCAGCGCAAGCGAGATCAGCGCAGCGGCCGCGAGCGAGATCACTGCCAAGAGCACCAAGCCCCGGTGAGGCCGCAGCAGGGGCAGCAACCGGACGAGGCCGGAGACATCAGGCTTCTTTTTCCGCGGCTGCGGTGTGGAGCCCGCAGTCACGTCGGCGGGCGGAGCGGCGGATCGGTCGTGTGCGGCAATCATCAAGGTGAGGGTCTCCTGGACTGGAATGTCTCCCTTTTGGCATTTGCGCGGCAATCGTCTTTGACCGCGATCAATTATCAGCCGTTCCGCCGAAGCGTGCCGCGTCAGAAGGCCTCGAAAATATGTCGCGCTGAGCCTGCTGCCCCGCGGCCGAGGCTCAGACTGTGATAGCAGGAAAGCGAAATGAGAGACGCACGCCCGCATGAATGGTCGCAGTTTGATCCCGGTCAATTAATCTGACGGCATTGGGCGCTAGAGCGGGGCATGACCTATGTCGAACGCGTCAAAGACGACATCGCCAAGCTTGCGCAGCCCGCCAGATTCCTGGAACTGGCCAATCGGGTCCTGCCTGGACTCTCGATCGTCACTGCCCTCTGTTTTGCTATTGGACTTTATCTGAGTTTTGTTTCCGATGGCGATTATCAGCAGGGTGAGACTGTCAGGATCATGTATGTCCATGTCCCGGCAGCATGGATGGCAATGCTCTGTTATACGGTGATGACCGCAAACGCCGTTGGCTCTCTGGTCTGGCGCCACCCGCTTGCCGATGTCGCCGCGCGCGCTGCTGCGCCAATCGGCGCTGCCTTTACCTTCGTGGCGCTCGTCACCGGCGCATTCTGGGGCAAGCCGATGTGGGGAACCTGGTGGGTGTGGGACGCGCGCCTGACCTCGATGTTCGTGCTTTTCCTGATGTATCTCGGCCTACTGGCGATCAACCGCGCGATCGACGAACCAACGCGCGCCGCCCGTGTCACGGCGGTTCTCATTGTCGTGGGCTTCGTCAACATTCCGATCATCAAGTTCTCGGTCGACTGGTGGAACACCCTGCATCAGCCGGCAAGCGTGCTCAGGCTGAATGGGCCCGTTCTGGACGTCGAATTTTTTCGCCCGCTCCTGACCATGGGGCTGGCCTTCACGACACTCTTCTTCACCCTCCACGTGGCTTCCATCAGGAACGAGATCTGGCGGCGGAGACTCATGTCGCATCATCGCTTGGCCGCACGGGCCGCAATGCAAAGGGAGAATTGAAATGCCCCATCAGGACTATGTGCTGGCAGCCCATACGGTCGCATTCGCCGTCATCATCGCCATGAGCGCGATGACCTGGTTTCGCGGCCGCACCTATCGCCGGCAGGTCGAGGTGGTGGCGAAGACCAGGCATCGCGCGCGTCACGAGGTCCGCTAGGTGCGCCGCTATCTTCTGGCCGCCGTGCCGCTGCTCGTCTTTGTGGCAGTTGCCGGAGCTGCCGGGCGCATGCTTTATCGGGAGGCGGCGGAAGGATATTCGCCCTCCGCCCTGCCCTCCGCACTCATCGGTCACGCACATCCGGCAATCGATCTGCCGCCGCTTGCCGGTCTGCAGTCTCCCGGACTTCAGGATAGTGGGCTCTCCGGCCAGGTCGCGATCGTCAACGTGTTCGCGTCCTGGTGTATTCCCTGCCGGCAGGAACATAGCGCGCTCATGCGGCTGTCGAAGGACCCGCGGATCAAGCTGATAGGCATCAATTACAAGGATGACAGCAGCAACGCTCTCGCCTTCTTGCGCGACAACGGAAACCCCTATGCTGCCGTCGGCGTGGATCCGACCGGCAGGGAGGCGATCGATTGGGGCGTCTACGGCGTACCGGAAACCTTCGTCATCGGCCGCAATGGCCGCATCCTCTTCAAGCAGGTCGGCCCTCTCGACGAAAAGACCCTGTCGACCGACCTTGGTCCCGCTCTCGACAGGGCATTGGCTACCGGCAGCTGACCGGTAGCCCGCATCTCCAGCTGGCCCGCATCTACAGCTGGCTTGACGACTTGAGCTCAAGCCGGTTGCGACCGCTTTTCCGGATCCGAATCCGCGACAAGCTGCAACCGATCAAGACAACCTCCTGACCCGAGATTTTCGACGAGCGCCAGCACGGCACGGCGTTGCAGTTCAGTTTCCACATTCCCGTCGAGCGTGATCTGCCCATTGCGAACAGAAACGCGGATCTTCTGTGGCGTCAGCCCGAGATCGTATTTGAGGCGTGTTTGAACCGCGAGCAGGATCGCGTCATCCTCGCGCGGCAACCTGAGCGTCGGCGCATCGGTTATTAGAGCGAGGATATCGCGCCGGCTGACGATCCCGACGAGCCGTCCGTCGTCGACGATCGGAATGCGCTTGATACGATGGACCTCAAGGCTTTCCGCGATGTCGGAGACCTCGCTGTCAGGGCTGGCGACGATGACGTCGCGTGACATGATATCTCTGACGGACCAGCCATTGCCGCGGATGTAGCGGTCCAGATCGACATCGGAGGTGACTTCCGCGTTGCGCGTAGCGCGCGGGGCAAGCCGTATCTCGCGACGCAGCAGCAGGTCGCCCTCGGTCAAGATCCCGCAGATCCTCCCTTCGTCATCAACCACGGGCAGCCCGCTAATGTTGTTTTGCATCATCACCGCGATGGCGTGGCGAACCCCCGCCTCGGGGCTGATCGAAACCACATTGCTCGTCATAATGTCCTTGGCCTGCATGCTCGCACCTTCCTTTTCGGAAACATCTGGTGCGGTAAGAGTAAGACGGCGCTGGCGGATCGACCTTGACCTCCATCAAAGTCGCGGTGTCGGATCGAGCAACTCGGCGAGCTTCTCCTGCTCTTCGTCCGTGAGCTTGCTGCCGGTGGGTTTGCCGGCTCGCTTGCGGGCAAAGACGACGAGCGAGGCCCCACCGGCGAGGATCAGCAGCACGGGAGCACCCCAGAGCAGCAGCGTGCGCACACTGAAGCGCGGCTTCAGCAGCACGAACTCCCCATAGCGCGAGACGATATAGTTCAGCACCTCGTCGTCGCTGTCGCCATCGGTGATGCGCTCGCGCACCAAGAGGCGCAGATCCTTGGCGAGATCGGCATTGGAATCGTCGATCGACTGGTTCTGGCAGACCATGCAGCGCAGTTCGGCGGACAGTGTTCGCGCCCGGGCTTCGAGGGCGGGGTCGGCGAGCATCTCGTCGGGATTGACGGCAAAGGCCGGGGCGGCCGCCAACATCAGGGTCAGAGCAAACAGGAGACGCTTGATCATTCCGCCGGCTCCATGACCGGTGCTGCCGGCTTAGTTGCCTTGGCCTTCGCCTTACGGCTCGGGGCACCGACACGCAGCCGCCTGCCGCCATGATCAGCGCCCCGCCCCAGATGCACAGAATGAACGGCTTCCACCAGATGCGCACGACAATGCCGCCGTCCTTCGTCGCGTCGCCGAGAGAGACATAGAGCTGGCTGAGACCGAAGGTCAGGATGCCCGCCTCCGTCGTCGGCATCTGCCTTGCGGTATAGAGCCGCTTGGCCGACCAGACATCGGCGATCTCGGCGCCGTCGCGGCGGATCGAGAAGTGGCCGCGGTCCTCGGTATAGTTCGGGCCGGTGGCCGGCTGCATGCCGTCGAAGACAACGCCGTAGCCGCCCGCCTCCGTCGCCTGGCCCGGCTTCATCTCGACCACATGTTCGCTTTGGAAGGTGGTGACCGCGACGATGCCAAGCACGGTGACACCAAGGCCGGCATGGGCAAGCGCGGTGCCGAAGGCCGAGCGCGGCAGGCCGGTCAGCCGGCGCCAGGCGATCTCCGCCTTCACCTTGCCGATGCCGGCGCGATACCAGAGGTCGGCCACCGCGCCCAGGATCAGGAACAGGCCGGCGGCAAGGCCGAGCACCGCCATGACCGGGCCGCCATGTTCGAGATAGAAGAAGACGAGCGCGGCGGCGAGCGCGAGTGCGGCCACGACATAGAGCCGCTGCAGGGCGCCGAGCAGATCGCCGCGCTTCCAGGAAAGCAGCGGTCCGAAGGGCACGACGATCAGAAGCGGCGCCATCAAGAGGCCGAAGGTCAGGTTGAAGAAGGGTGCGCCGACGGAGATCTTGTCGCCGGTCAGCGTCTCCAGCACCAGCGGATAGAGCGTGCCGGTCAGAACCGTGCCGCAGGCAACCGTCAGGATCAGGTTGTTGACGACGAGCGCCCCCTCGCGCGAGATCGGCGCAAACAGCCCGCCGGCCGACAGCAGCGGCGCGCGGAAGGCAAACAGTGACAGCGCCCCGCCGATGAAGATCAACAGGATGCAGAGGATGAAGACGCCCCTGCTCGGGTCGCTGGCAAAGGCATGCACCGAGGTCAGCACACCGGAGCGCACCAGGAAGGTACCCATCAGCGACAGCGAGAAGGTGAGGATGGCGAGCAGCACCGTCCAGATCTTCAAGGCCTCGCGCTTTTCCATGACGAGGGCGGAATGTAAGAGTGCGGTGCCGGCAAGCCAGGGCATGAAGGAGGCATTCTCCACCGGATCCCAGAACCACCAGCCGCCCCAGCCGAGTTCGTAATAGGCCCAGTAGGAGCCCATGGCGATGCCAAGCGTCAGGAAGGTCCAAGCCGCCAGCGTCCAGGGCCGCACCCAGCGCGCCCAGGCGGCATCGATACGGCCGTCCAAGAGGGCGGCGACGGCAAACGAGAAGCAGACGGAGAAGCCGACATAACCGAGGTAGAGCAGCGGCGGATGGATGGCGAGCCCGATATCCTGCAGCACCGGGTTCAGGTCGCGGCCCTCGGCAGGGGCCGGATCGAGGCGGACGAAGGGATTGGAGGTCAAGAGGATGAAGAGGATGAAGGCGACCGAGATCCAGGCCTGGACCGAGAGAACGTTGGCCTTCAGCGTATCGGGCAGATTGCGGCCGAAGATCGCCACCAGCGCACTGAACAGCGACAGGATCAAGAGCCAGAGCATCATCGATCCCTCGTGATTGCCCCAGACGCCGGAATATTTGTAGATCAGCGGCACCAGCGAATGCGAGTTCTCCCAGACGTTCTCAACCGAGAAGTCGGAGACGACATGGGCATAGGTCAAGACGCCGAAGGAGAAGGCGACGAGGGCAAAGAGCAGGACGGAGCCCAAGGGCGCGACATCCATCATCGCCTGATCGCCGCGCCTGGCACCGATGACCGGCACGAGCGACAGGACGATGGCGGTTGCGAGCGCCAGCACCAGCGCATAGTGACCGATCTCGATGATCATGGCGTCGCCTTCGTTTGCTGGGCCTTTGTCTGTTGCGCCTGGGCCTCCTGGCCTACCGCCGCCTTGCCCTTGGTCGTCTCGCTCTGCGGTGCGGCTCCCTTGCCCTCTTCCCACAGGCCCTGCGCCTTCAGCCTGTCGGCCACGTCCTTGGGCATGTAGGTCTCGTCATGCTTGGCAAGCACGGTATCGGCGGTGAAGACATTGCTGCCGGTCTCGAATCTGCCTTCGGTCACCACCCCCTGCCCCTCGCGAAACAGGTCCGGCAATATGCCCTGGTAGCGGACATTGACGATCTCTCCGCTCGGGTCGGTCACCGCAAAGCGCACCACCGAGCCCTCGCCGCGCACGACGCTGCCGCTGCTCACAAGCCCGCCGAGGCGGATGCGGGTGCCGGGTGCCACCGGGTTGTTGGCGAGATCGCCCGGCATGTAGAAATAGGCGACCGATTGGCTGAAGGCGAACATGACGAGCAGCACGGCGACGAGGATGAAGCTCATGCCGCCGGCAATCACTGCCAGGCGTTTCTGCTTGCGCGTCATTCAACCGATCCTTCCGTGGCCACCGAGCCTTCCGTGGCAATGCCGAATTCCCTAGCCAGCGCCAGCAATTGCCTGCCCTGATCGCCCGAGGCCGGGAAGGCGGCAAGCCCGCGCTTTACGGCATCCGCGGCACGATCCTTGTCGTTCAAGACGGCGTAAGAGCGGACGAGACGCATCCAGCCCTCGAAATTATCAGGATCGGCGGTCAGTTTGGCATCCAGGCTTTCCACCATGGCGCGGATCATCTGCTGGCGGTCACCGGTGCTCAACGTCTCAGCCGCCGCCACATCCTGCTCCGTCGGGCCGCCCGGAACTGCTTGCTCAGCAGAAGGTGCAACCGCCGTGCCGCCGTTTTTGGCGATATGTTCGTTGACCAGCGGCAGCCACGGCGCATCGGCCGGCGACTGCTTCGCCAGTGACTCGAAGGCGCCACGCGCCGCATTCGGCTGGCCGGCCTGCTCCAGGCTCAAAGCAATATAGAAACGCGCTCGCGGGTTGTTCGGTTCAAGCGTGAGGATCTGCTTGAGTTCATAGAGCACCTCTTCCGTCACTATGCCATTTGAGGTGGCCATGAGCGTTTCCGACAGCCCTTCCAGGCGGGGCACATCGGCTCCGTCCAGACGAATGGCGGTTCGATACGCCTTTGCCGCATCATCGACCCGGCCCATCCTAAGGTAAACGGGGGCAATAACGTCCCATGCCCTCCCGTCCTCGGGATGACCGGCCAGGTGATCCTCCATCTTCTTCACGAGGATTGCGAGATCCTCGCCTGGCTCCGCAAGCCTTGCCGCCAAGGGACGAGAGGGGAGATCGGGGGAACCGAGCGAGATGTAAAGAGCGATACTGAGCAAGGGCAAGAACGCGACTATCCCGTGCTTCAGCCATCTGCCGGAGCGTTGCGCGCTCTGCGTCGGACGGCGGTTGTCCACAGCCTTAAACAGACGCCGCGCCGTTTCTGCTTTAGCCAATTCGTATTCGTCCGGCGAGATACGTCCGGAGGCGATATCCTCGTCGAGTTCGAAAAGCTGGTCGCGGTAGACCTTGCCGGCATCCGCTTTGGCGCTCACCGCCTTGCGGCCCCAGATCGAAAGCGGATGAAGCAGGATGGCAGTCGCTGCGGTCGTCATCACCGCGAAAAGAACCCAGATCGTCATTGTTGCAGCCATAATGGCTCAACACATAGCCGCAGCAGCGGACCGGACATTGACGAGGATCAATTATTTCGGTGTTCGTTCCGGTCGCCCAGTGAAGACATAACCGACGCCGCGCACCGACTGGATGAGATCCGGGCTCTTTGGATCATCCTCGATCTTCTTGCGCAAACGGACGATCTGGGCGTCGATTGCGCGATCGAAGGCTTCGAGATTGCGGTTTCTCGTCAGATCCATGAGGGTGTCGCGCGAAAGAACGCGGCCGGGATTGCGCACGAACACGAGCAGCATGTCGAACTCGCCCGTTGTCAAGGCAACGTCGTCGCCCTGGGGTGAGGTCAATCGTCTCCGAGACACATCGAGGCACCAGCCTTCGAAGGCGAGCGTTTCGTCTTCTCCATTGGAGGCGCGGGTGGCGTCCGAGGACGTGCGACGTCGCAGAATTGTCCTGAGACGGGCCAGCAGCTCCCTCAGGTGAAAGGGCTTGGCGATGTAATCATCGGCGCCGATCTCAAGGCCGACGACCTTGTCCGTGACATCGTCCTGACCGGTCAGCATGAGAACCGGCACGTCGGATGTGCTTCGAAGCTCCCGAAGCAACTCGAGACCATTCTCGCCGTTCGGGAGCACCAGATCGAGAAAAATTGCCGCGTATGAGTTCTTGGCAAGTTCGGAACGCATCGCCGCGCCGTTCGCGACCGCGTTCACCTTAAATCCGTTGTCTTCGAAGTAACGCACCAGCATCTGCCTGATCCGCACGTCGTCATCGACCACCAGAATACGGTCCGGTTCCATTGTTCTCATTGAGCTCGGTTTCGACCTGCAATGAGATAGCGCAGGAATTCGGCCAGCGCCACCGCTCTCAGCGCCTTATACGATAGTTCCCAAAGAAACCTTGTGATGACTGGCTCGCCTGGCGAGCTTCACCACGATAGCGTCCGTCAGCATAGCTTCGGAAGGCCGCGTGATCGTCGCTAACAGACCTCGTGCAGCAGAATGACATTTTTGATGCTGACCGTTGAGCCCTTCGCGCAGACCCCGCACCGTGCGACGGCGGCAAGTCATCCTGCAGCATCCTCGCTCAGCCCATGAGACATGGTATGACCGTAAACGCCCTTCATTGTGGAAGAACATCTTTTTCCCGGCTGACGTGATCACGTCGCGGTCGGATCGGAATCATCGTCGGCAATCACCCGCCAGGAAGCGCCCTCCAGATCATCATACTGACCGCTTTTCAGGGACCAGAGGAATGCCGCCAGCCCGAGGCCGCCCATGAAAAGCGCGATCGGGATCAGATAGATGAGCATGTTCATGCGGCTTCGACCTCCTGATTGCGGATCGGTCTCTGCGAAGCCGTCAGGAGAGTCCTTCGCGCTGTAAAGGCGTTCAGACGCAGGGCGTTGGTGACGACGATGATCGAAGAGGTCGACATCGCCACGGCGGCGATCAGCGGGGTCGCAAGGCCGGCGATCGCTATCGGCACGGCAAGGATGTTGTAGCCGATCGCCAGCGCGAAATTCTGCCGGATGAGAGCAGCCGAGCGCCGGGCGATCTGGATTGCGTCGGGTACTGCATCGAGCCTCTCGTTGAAGAAGACGAGGTCGGCCGCCTGGCGCCCGATGTCGGAAGCGCTGGATGGCGCCATCGAGACATGGGCTGCGGCCAGCGCAGGGGCATCATTGATGCCGTCGCCGACCATCAGAACGCGGCGCCCCTCTTCCTGCAAAGCTTCGCAGGCTTCCACCTTCTGTTTCGGGGTCAGTGCGCCAAGGGCGCGATCGACGCCGAGGCTGCGTGCCGTACTGTCGACGACAGATTGGCGATCCCCCGAAAAAATCAGCGTCTGGAGACCGGCCGACTCCAGATCGGCGACCGCTTCGCCAGCTCCCGGACGAAGCGTATCATCGAAGAAGAAGCGTGCCAGCGCCACTCCGTTTGCCGAAAGCACGACTTCGGAAAGCGGACTGTCTGATGTCGCGGTCTCGGCCTTGCCGCAGGCGAAGGATGCGTTTCCGAGCCTGTAGACGAGATCCCCACGCGCGGCTTCAAGACCGCCGCCAGCGACCTCCACCACACGCTCGAATTGCTCGGCTAGATCAGCATGGCGGGCAAGCGACTGCGAGAGCGGATGCCTGGAATGCTGTGCAAGTGCCGCGGCGATCGCAATGCTCCCGATATTGTCGGCCTCGGTCCGTACGAGCCTCGGTTGTCCAAGCGTCAGCGTCCCCGTCTTGTCGAAGGCGACGGCATCGATCTCGGCAAGCCGCTCGAGCGCGGAACCGTCCTTGACCATGACGCCCCTGCGAAAGAGCTCGCCGGCTGCCACGACCTGTACGACCGGAACGGCGAGCCCAAGAGCGCATGGGCAAGTAATGATGAGCACGGCAACGCCGACGAGCATCGCTTGCTTCCAGTCTCCGCCGATGATCCCCCAAGCCAGAAACGACACCAGCGCAAGCAGGTGCACGGCGGGCGAATAGAGTGCCGCAGCCCTGTCGGCGATCCGCCGGTAGCGCGCCCGTCCGCCTTCGGCGGCCTCCATGAGGCCGATGATCTCGGCAAGCAGAGAGTTGCGCGCGAGCTTGGTTGCGCGCACGGTGAGCGAGCCTGTCAGGTTCATTGCCCCGGAATGGATTTCCGTGCCGGGATTGACGGCGACCGGACGGCTCTCACCGGTCACGATCGACAGGTCGAGATCGCTCTCGCCGCTGGCGACGATACCGTCGACGGGAATGCGGTCGCCGGCCGCCACAGCAATCTCGTCCCCGACGACAATTTCCTCTATTGCCACGTAACGTCTCGATCCGTCGGCCGCTACCACCAGCGCTCCTCGCGGGGCAAGCCGCGCCAGCCCGTTGATCGCTGCGCGCGCCTTCTCACGCATGATGTGGTCGAGGGTGCGGCCGATCAGCAGGAAGAACAGCAGCGATACGGTCGCGTCGAACCAGGCGTGCTCGCCGTGATGCATCGTCTCCCAGAGCGAAACGGCATAAGAGAGCGTCACAGCAAGTGAGATCGGCACATCCATGTTCGTGCGTCCGCTTTTCAACGCGTTCCAGGCCGACCGAAAGAAGAACCGGCCCGAATAGATAAGCGCAGGCGCGGCGATCATTGCCGAGATCCAATGGAACATGTCACGCGTCGCGGCATCCGCACCGGACCAGACGGATACCGACAGCAGCATGATGTTTGCAGCGGCAAAACCCGCAACCCCGACCGCAAGGAGAAGCTGGTTTTTTGTCTTGTCGTTTTCCGGTGCAAGCGGCGCGAAGAGATGAACCCTGTATCCGGTCGCGCTGATTGCGGTGGTAATGCCCGTAGGATCAACCGCTTTGTTGTCCATCTCCTCGGCATAGACGCAGCTCACGCGCCTGGAGGTGAGGTTCACTCTGGCCTTTCGCACGTAGGGCAAAGCCGACAAGGCCCGCTCAATGGTCGATATGCAGGCGCCGCAATGGACGTCAGGCACGCTGAGATCGAGCTGACGAAGGCCACCGCCGAGCGCGTGGCTGGCAAGGCCGACCTCCTCGGCGCTGAAGGAGGTCGTACTCATTGCCAGCACGCCGTCCGCATTCATGGTGCAGCAGGTCATTGGCCAAACTCCGCAGTGTCGATGCGCACGGCCTCGTGCATGACGATTTCGCCGCTGCGGCGAGAGGTCACCTCGACGATCCAGTCCCCTGCCGCGATCGCGTGATCCGCCTCGAACCGGCCTTCAGAGAGTTTGGTCAGGGCAACGCGAAAATCCTCGTGATCGCCGACCGGCCGTTTGAAATTGGCCACGATGTCGTCGACAGCGGCCGGCGAACCGTCTCTGTTGGTGATATCGTAGTGGATTTCATCGCTCTTCAGCGAGAGCTTGCCGGTGATCCCGGAGGCAGCCATCGCCTTCATGGCGGCGGCCTTCTCATTGAATTCCTGGCTGGCGACATAGGTGTTTTCGACCACGAGCCCGCTCCAGCTCGACGAAGCGTACCAGGCCATCGTAAAGTTGACGGCAATAATGACGCCGAAAAAGGCACACGTCGCCAGCAGCATATGCGTGCCGGTGAATCCTTGCGTACGGGTGCTCATCTGACATCTCCTGGGGCGTTGAATGCAGCTCGATAGGTCGCGCGATCGGCATGGTCGGCATCTTCGATCGAAAAGAGGAACTCGTTGACGGCATCGCCCGTCGGCTTGCGGGTGACGAATACCTTGAGGGTCGTGGCAGCGTCAGGCGCGGCGTCGATCATAAACCGACGTCCTTCCTCCTTGCCGAGTTCAGGAATCCGCATCGTCGCGCCGTCGATGCCCGACAGGGTCAGTTCGATCGTGCGCGGTTTGGGAACCATGTTGAGGACGCGCAGCGTGTATCCGTTGCGGATCGATCCGTCGCTTTCCAGCACATATTGCGGATTGCGGTCATGAATGACATTGAGCTCCAGCCGTTCGCGGATCGACAAGTGCACGAGCATGGCAATGCCGATGCAGGTCCAGATAGTTGCATAGAAGACGAGGCGCGGCCGGAAGATGATGCGCCAGTCGAAATGCCGAATGCCGTCGATAAAGGAACCGTCCGGATTTCTGACGCGTGCCGGCTGGACGGATGTCCTACCCCCGTCCGTGGCGATGTTCATATTGCTCGCATATTCGCTGAGCGTCGCATAGGCGATAAGGCCGCGCGGCTTGCCGATCTTGTCCATGACGTTGTCGCACGCATCGATGCAGAGCGCGCAGGTGATGCACTCCAACTGCTGGCCATCGCGGATATCGATGCCCATCGGACAGACCGCAACGCAGGCATTGCAGTCGACACAGTCGCCAACGGCCTGTCCCTCCGCCTGCGTCTTCTTGGCATGGCGCGAGCGCTGTTCTCCGCGCCAGTCATTATAGGTCACGACCAGCGAGTTCTCGTCGAGCATGGCGCCCTGGATGCGCGGCCAGGGGCACATATAGGTGCAGACCTGTTCGCGCAGGAGCCCGCCGAAAACGTAGGTGGTCGCTGTCAGAATAGCCACTGTGGCATAAGCGACAGCCGGAGCCTGGCCGGTGAAGAGCCCTTTGATGAGGGTCGGCGCATCGGCGAAATAGAACACCCAGGCACCGCCGGTGAAGACGCCGATAATAAGCCAGATCGCATGCTTGAGCAGGCGCTTGCGGAGCTTGTCGAACGTCCACGGTCCGGCGTCGAGCTTCATTCTCGCATTGCGATCGCCTTCGATGGCACGCTCGACGACGAGAAAGAGATCGACCCAGACCGTCTGTGGACAGGCATAACCGCACCATGCGCGGCCAACGGCCGAGGTGACCAGAAACAGCCCGAAGCCCGCCATGACCAGCAATCCGGCAACATAGTAGAATTCCTGCGGCCAGATCTCGATGAAGAAGAAGAAGAAACGACGCGACGACAGGTCGATCAGGATCGCCTGGTCGGGCGCATAGGGTCCGCGATCCCAGCGGATCCAGGGTGCAAGATAGTAAATCGCCAGCGTGATCAGCATCACGATCCATTTGAAGCGTCGGAAACGTCCTTCGGCCCGTTTGGGGAAGACCTTCTTGCGCGCTGCATAAAGCGGCTGACGGTTGCGGCGGGCGTTGACCGGTTCCGCGTTGACGCGTTCCACTGATTCGGGATCGGGTGCTGTGTAGAGGTTCATGGGCCTGTTCCGGTTTGTGACTGCCCTTCTCCTCCGTTTCCGACACGCGATCCTTGATTCATGTCAAGAACGTGGGTCCGCGGGGAGAAGGCCTTGCCCGGGCAGGAGATGCAGCCCTGAAGGAGCCGGGCAACCGATAGGCATAGGCAATTGCGTTCAGTCGCTCTTTGCGTTTGAGCAAGGAGAAAAGGCCGCGCCCGGGAGAGGGGGGCACGGCCGAGAGGACAACGGGGAGAAGCCGCTGGGACGTCCTCGTTTACAGATCTAGCGGCTCGTCGGGTTGTGATCTTTGAGGCAGATCAAGCTTACGATCGAACTGCCGATCCTTGCGGGATCTTCCTGCTCACAGGCCGGTGGGACGGCCCTTGCCCGTATCGATACACGCGAGTGGATCACCGCGCGTGGCGTGCCGTAAAGCTCAAGGAGGGCATTATGGTCATGGTTCGTCATCGTGCCCACCCCTCATTTGCCGCCGCCAAGCGCATGGACGAAGACGGTGAGCTCCTTGACGGTGGTGTCTCCGAGGCGCACGGACCAGGCCGGCATGACACCATGCTTCGGAGCCGCGACCTGGCGAGCGATGGCGTCCTCGCCCCTGCCCTTAAGCCAGATGGCATCGGCAAGATCAGGCGCGCCCATATCCGGCTTGCCCTTGGCATCCTCGCCGTGACAAGCTGCACAATTGTCGATGAACAGCTGCTTGCCGGGTTCCACGAGGGCTTCGTTTGATGGCTTGTTCGTCAGGCTCCAGACATAGGCTGCGACCTGCCGTATCTGATCCTTGTCGAGCATGTCGACGAAGGCCGGCATTTCGGAGACATGCGTGTCTGTGTCACCGTCGAAGCGGATGCCGTGGGCAATCGTCGTCTGGATGGAATCAAGGTCGCCGCCCCAGAGCCAGTCGTCGTCGTTGAGGTTGGGAAAACCCGGTCCGCCACTTGCACCCGAACCGTGGCACGGAGCACAGTTGACCTTAAAGGCGGAGGCGCCGCCGGCGATCGCGAATTCGCGAAGGCCGGGATCGGCATCGATTTCCTGCACGGTCTTGGCAGCGATCATGTCGTGGAACTTCGTCTGCGACGCCTTGGCCAGGTCAAGATCCTGCTGCAGCTCGGCACGGCTGGAAAAGCCGAAATAGCCCTTCGTGGCCGATGTGATCATCGGTATGGCCGGATAGGCGATGGCATAGCCCATCGCCCACAGAATCGTCGCGTAGAAAGTCCAGACCCACCACCGGGGCATTGGATTGTTCAGTTCACGGATGCCATCCCATTCATGGCCGGTCGTCTCGACGCCGCTGATTTCATCGATGTGTTTTTCCGACATCTCAATCATCCTTCAGGGGAATGTTGGCCGCGTCCTTGGCAGCCTGCTTGCCGCCGGGACGGAGCGTAAAAATCACTGCTCCGACGAAGAAGGCCGTCATTGCCAGGAGGCCCCAGCTGTCGGCGAAGTGCCGCATTGCGGTGTAGGTTTCCATGTTTCCCCTCATCGGTAGCCGGTGGCGTCGTCATAGGTCGAGAAGTCGACGAGCGTGCCGAGCATCTGCAGATAGGCCACCAGGGCGTCCATCTCGGTGAGCTTCGAAGGATCACCGTCGAAGTCGCCAACCTTGGCCTTGGGATAGCGCGCGAGAAGCGCGGTCGTATCGGCATTCGGGTCGGCCTGCACCTTCATGTCCGCCTCGGCATTGGCGATCATGTCGTCGCTGTAGGGCACGCCGACATCCACATTTGCTTTAAGGTCCATGCCGACATCCTTGACGGTGACCTCGCGCGCGCTAAGGAAGGCATAGCTCGGCATGATCGATTCCGGCACGACGGCCCGCGGGTTCGACAGGTGCTGGACATGCCACTCGTTGGAATAGCGGCCGCCCACGCGTGCCAGATCCGGACCGGTGCGTTTGGAACCCCATTGGAAGGGATGGTCGTACATGGATTCGGCAGCCAGCGAGTAGTGGCCGTAGCGCTCCACCTCGTCGCGGAACGGCCTGATCATCTGGCTGTGGCAGAGATAGCAGCCCTCGCGGATGTAGACGTTGCGGCCTGCCAGCTCGAGCGGCGTATAGGGACGCATTCCCTCCACCTTCTCGATCGTGTTCTGAAGATAGAACAGCGGCGCGATCTCGACGATACCGCCGATGCTGACCACGAGTAGCGAGCCAACCAGAAGAAGGGTCGCGTTTTTCTCGAGGATCTGATGTTTGTCCAGGATTGATGCCATGTGTCACCTCACTCGGCAGCCTGTGCCTGCGGCACATAGGCAGAAGGAATTTCGGCTTCGTCGCGCAGATGACCGCGGATGGTCATGAAAACGTTCCAGGCCATCACGAGGCCGCCGGCCAGGTAGAGGCCACCGCCAAGCGTGCGCAGCACGTAATAGGGGAACATCGCAGCCACGGTTTCGGCGAAGGAATAGACGAGGAAGCCCTGGGAATTATATTCGCGCCACATCAGGCCCTGCTGGATGCCGGCGACCCACAGGACCGCGGCATAGACGACGATGCCGAGCGTTGCGAGCCAGAAGTGCCAGTTGATCATGCGCAGGCTGTAGAGGCGTTGGCGGCCCCACAGCTTCGGCGTCATGTAGTAGATCGCCCCGAAGGTGATCATGCCGACCCAGCCGAGCGCGCCCGAATGCACGTGACCGATGGTCCATTCGGTGTAGTGACTGAGCGAGTTCACGGCCTTGACCGACATCATCGGGCCTTCGAAGGTCGACATGCCGTAAAAGGCGATGGCGACGACCATCATGCGGATGATGGGATCGGTGCGGATCTTGTCCCAGGCGCCAGACAGCGTCATCAGACCGTTGATCATACCGCCCCAGGAGGGCATCCAGAGCATGACCGAGAAGACCATGCCCAGCGTCTGCGCCCAGTCGGGTAGCGCGGTATAGTGCAGATGATGCGGCCCAGCCCAGATATACATGAAGATCAGAGCCCAGAAGTGGATGATCGACAGCCGGTAGGAATAGATGGGACGATTGGCCTGCTTGGGCACGAAATAATACATCATCCCCAGGAAGCCGGCAGTTAGGAAGAAGCCGACGGCGTTATGGCCATACCACCACTGTGTCAGCGCGTCCTGAACGCCTGAAAACAGCGAATAGCTCTTCGAGCCGAGGAAGGAGGCCGGTACGGCGAGATTGTTGACGACGTGCAGCATGGCGATCGTCACGATGAAGGCGAGGTAAAACCAGTTCGCCACATAGATATGTGGTTCCTTGCGCTTCAGGATGGTGCCGAGGAAGACGGCGAGATAGGCGACCCAGACGATGGTCAGCCACAGGTCTACGTACCATTCAGGCTCGGCATATTCGCGCGCCTGGTTGATGCCGAGGACATAGCCGGTCGCCGCCATGACGATGAACAGCTGGTAGCCCCAGAAGACGAACCAGGCGAGACTTCCGCCGAACAGGCGCGCGTGACAGGTGCGCTGGACGACGTAGAAGGACGTCATGATCAGCGCGTTGCCGCCAAAGGCGAAGATGACCGCCGAGGTATGGACGGGCCGGAGCCTGCCGAAATTCAGATAAGGAGCGAAATTGAGATCCGGGAAGGCCAACTGCGCCGCAACGACAACGCCGACGAGGAAGCCGACGACGCCCCAAAACACGGTGGCAATCAAGCCATAGCGAATCACCTCGTCGAAATAGCCCGAGGGATCGCCCTTCGGCAGGCGCCCCGCCGGCGAGAAATCCACCTTTCTGACGAGAAGCAGCGTTCCCGCAAAAAGGCAAAAGCTCAATATTCCCATGTGGATTGAAAAGAGTTGGTCGTGAGCGAAAGCAGCGCCAAGCAGTGCCAGGAATGCTGCCACGGCGACCACCATGGTTTCCGTAGTATAGTTCATGATGACGTCCCCAGTGCGCAGACGACCACAGAGCGATCGCCTTTCTCGTACTTTGAGAAACGACTGTCATGGAGAGCTCACCCATTCCTTGATCCAGGTCAACGAGGACGGGGCTTTGCCCGTTGTTACAGACTGTTACAGTTTCTTACCCTTTGGCACCGTCCGCTCATTCCGCTGTGACCGAACGCCTTTTCTATTGGCTTCACACTCAATCAAGGCACGGGGATCATTGGGATGTTGATGCAAGGCCACCAGGCATTCGAGAACGTCGATCTTGGCGCGGATGCGGTTCAGGGCAATTGCCTGTCGTCGCTTTTCCAGATGTCGGCGAACGAAACGATCGAGGCGGGAAAGGCGATCTGTTGGGAGGGGGATGCCGCACGGCATCTGTTCCAGATCACCGAAGGCGTCGTGCGTCTTCATCGCATCATTGGCGACGGACGCCGGGTCATAACCGCCTTTCACTTCCCCGGCGACGTCGTCGGCTCGTTCCTGCAGGGGGATTTCCTTTTTACCGCCGAAGCCGTGACGGATTGCAGGATTCGCCGCCTCTCGCGCAAGCAGTTCCAGGAAGAGGTCGAGCGCTCCGAGCTTCTGCGACCGGCCTATATCAACCTGCTCTGCCGGGAGACCGCGTCGGCCCGCGATCAGTTGGTGCTTCTGTCCAGGAAAAATGCCGAGGAACGTCTCTGCACCTTCCTCATGAAGCTTGCGACCCGTGACAGCGGCTCACTCCGCCAGGGCCTGCTTGAGGTGCCAATGAGCCGGCAGGATATCGCCGATTATCTCGGCCTGACCATCGAGACCGTATCGCGTTCGATCAGCAAGCTCGCTCAGAGGAAGATCGTCGTTCCGGACGGACGCCACAATCTGCGCATCGTCAATCTCGCCCGCCTCGCGCAGCTGTCGGGCAATGTGGATGATTTTTCGGATAGAACCTGCCATAGGAGTAGCGTCCACTGAATATGGAACGAGTGTCTATGCCTCATCGTCTGATCTCGCCGCGCACCGCATCGCCCCAGGAACTGGACGCGCTCGTGCATGTTCTCGACGGGGCCGACATCATCGTGCACCGGCTCGAAGGCACGATCACCCATTGGTCGATCGGCAGCGAGAGCATGTACGGCTGGTCTCGGGAAGAGGCCGTAGGCGAACCTGTCTACGCCTTGCTCGATACCCGCTTTCCTGAGCCGATGGAGGCCGTACGCGCACATTTAACGACGCGAGGCTTCTGGCAGGGCGAGGTCGTGCATCGCCACAAGAACGGTCACGACATATACGTGGCAACCCGCTGCGTGCTCGTCAATCTGCCCGACGGCGATCCCGTGATCATCGAGGCAAACAGCGACGTCAGTGCCTTACGCAGGGCGGAAGAGGCCGTACGGGCGCGTGAGGCGCATCTGTCTTCCATCCTCGATACCGTACCCGATGCCATGGTCGTCATCGACCAGAACGGCAATGTCATGTCGTTCAGCAAGGCAGCCGAGGCGCTCTTCGGCTTCACTTCCGACGAGATCTGCGGCCAGAACGTCAAGAAGCTGATGCCCGAACCCTATCGCGCGGCCCATGACGGATATATCGACCACTATCTGCAGACGGGCGAGAAGCGGATCATCGGTTACGGACGCGTGGTAACCGGCCGGCGCGCTGACGGCACTCAGTTTCCGATGGAGCTTCATGTCGGCGAGGCGACGGCAAACGGCGAACGGATTTTCACCGGCTTCGTTCGCGATCTGACCAGCAGGTTCAAGATCGAAGAGGATCTTCGCCAGGCCCAGAAGATGGAAGCCGTGGGTCAGTTGACCGGTGGGCTGGCGCACGATTTCAACAATCTGCTGACCGTGATCAGCGGCAATCTGGAAATGATCGAGGACAGGCTCCCGGCAGGTCCGCTGCGCGACATGCTGCGGGAGGCGCAGGATGCCGCCGCAGACGGGGCAAAGCTCACGGGCCAGTTGCTGGCCTTCGGAAGACGCCAGCCACTGAACCCGAAGCAGGCCGATCTCGGCCAGCTCGTCATAGGCTTTTCGGACCTGTTGCGAAGGACGCTCGGGGAAAACATCAAATTATCGACCGTTCTTTCGGGGTCCGATTTCAACGTGCTGGTCGATAGTTCCCAGCTGCAGAACGCGATCCTCAACATTGCCCTGAATGCACGCGACGCCATGCCGAAAGGCGGTGCTCTGACCACAGAGGTCTCACGCGTGCAGCTCGATGCGGACTACGCGAAAATGTATCCGGAAGTTCGCAGTGGCAACTTCGTCCTCGTCTCCATGAGCGATACCGGGGGCGGCATGAGCGAGGAGGTCAAGAAGCGCGCGATCGAGCCCTTCTTCACCACCAAGGAAGTCGGATCCGGGACCGGGCTGGGCCTCAGCATGGTCTACGGCTTCGTCAAGCAATCGGGCGGCCACCTGCAGATCTATAGCGAGGTCGGCCGCGGTTCAACGATCCGCATCTACCTGCCGGCGCTATCGAGCGCCGGCACCAGGGACGAAGCCGCTGTTGGCGAAAGAAGCGAATCACCTTTGCCGGGCGGCGACGAACGCGTTCTCGTGGTCGAGGACGACGCACGCGTCCGCAGGGTTGCGGTCGCCAGGCTCGCTGCGATGGGATATTCAGTGCTTGAGGCCGACAACGGCCGAAGGGCACTTGAACTGCTCAAAGACCAGCCCGACATCGCGCTTCTGTTCACCGACATCGTTATGCCCGGAGGCATGACCGGCGACGAGCTGGCAAGGGCCGCCCGCGTTGAACGGCCTGACCTCGCCGTGCTCTTCACGTCGGGATATTCCGAGCCCGCGCTGGCGGCAAACGAGGTCATCGCCGGCGCGCAATGGCTCCGTAAGCCCTATACGGCCCGCGACCTCGCCCTGAAAATGCGCGAGCTCATCGACGCCCGGTGACGCGAGGGCGCTGGCCTTCTCAATGAATCCAGAAATCCGATTGTCCGTCGGAGCCTGTCAGGGTTGCGTGTGCGCAAAATCCGCATCCTCTGCTGCCCCGCCCGTTTCGCTGCACGTCGTCGAAGCCGCATCGGGAGAGCGACCAATCGGTTGAATTGGTGCCGCCAATTTGACGGGCATCAAAGAGTGGGTCGCGTGCATGCCCTAGAACCGCAGTCGAGGCCAAGATCGGCCCCGAACGATAGGAGAAATGCAATGCGTCTGAAATTTGGCCTGATCGCTGCCGCGGCGGTTCTGATGGCATCGGCAGCGCCGCTCATGGCCGCCGACCATCAGATCCAGATGCTCAACAAGGGCGCTGACGGCGCGATGGTCTTCGAGCCGGGATTCGTCAAGATCGCGCCTGGCGACACCGTTACCTTCGTGCCCACCGACAAGAGCCACAATGCCGAGACCTACAAGGGCCTTATTCCGGATGGGGCTGGGGAATTCAAATCCAAGCCGAGTGAGCAATACCAGGCCAAATTCGACGTTCCCGGCGCCTATGTCATCAAGTGCACACCGCACGCAGCCATGGGCATGGTGGCGCTGATCCAGGTCGGCGACAACCCCGCCAACCTCGAAGCCATCAAGACCGCCAAGCTCCCGAACATGGTGCGCAAGCGCCTTGATGCCGACCTCGCACAGGTCGCCCAAGTCACCCAATAACGCAAGACCCTCACAGGCGGTGGCGCCATGCGCCCCGCCTGTACCTCCCCTTTGCTTTGACGCTATTGTCGGCGTCGATGGAAACAGCCGCACGATCTGGCGCAGTGATGTTGACGTGTGCTGGCCATTGCGGTCGGTTTTTCACGCGATCTTGCGCATATTGGCGCATTTCAATCATCTTTGGCTTGCCGCTCCGGCGCTGGCTGGCGCCCGGACGGGACCTCGGCCGCGAGCAATCTGCGGCTTGCAGACATTGTAGGCTGAGCGTGGACGCAAGATGCAGATCGACGGATCGCTCGCCGCCATCCATGATAGCCTCAATCAGCCCGAAGCGATCTGTTCTTCCAGTCGATGGTACTCAGAAGCAAGGCACAAGCCCTTCGGCGACCGTGCCGCAGAGCCTTTCGCACGTCGAAAACCAGCCGGAATTGTTTCCGGCCTGGTTTTCGTTCTATTGGGAGACGAGCAGTAAATGGCAGGAATATCACCATTGGTCCCCTGCGGCTTGTGTCAGCGGTCAGCCGGAGGTCATGCCGCTTTGCTGTGCGTCCGGCCGAACGAGCCGAAATAGGCATCGAAGGCCGCTGCGACGGCGCGGACCATAAAACGATGTTCCTTCGAAACGGTGACGCAGCCATTCTCCAGCGTAACCACGCCATCCGATACGAGGCTGTCCAGCCGGTCGTTTCGCTCCACCAGGAAGCCGATATCGTAGCCTGCCTCTGCGCCGAGCTTTGCAAGGTCGACCTTGAAGTCGCACATCAGACGCTCGATCACTTTGGCACGAAACTTATCCTCGTTGGTCAGCCCATAGCCCTTGGCGGTCGCGAGGATTCCCGAGACTATCCGCTCGGCATAGCGGCCAAGCGCGACATGGTTCTGGACGTAGCCATCAGGCAGCCGGCCGATCGCCGAAGCGCCGAGGCCGATGAGGGTTTCGCATTCGTCCGTCGTGTAGCCCTGGAAGTTCCGCCGCAGGTTTCCGGCAAAAGAGGCCATGGCGAGCTGATCGTCGGGCAATGCGAAGTGGTCGAGGCCGACACGAACATATCCGGCGCTCTCCAGCTCCTCGGCAATCGCCTCGGCCTGCTCGTTGCGTAGCGTGGCATCGGGCAGTGCAGCTTCGTCGATCAGACGCTGGTGCTTCTTGAATGCCGGAACATGAGCGTATCCGAAAACGGCGAAACGCTCCGGCCGCAGCTCGACCGCCGTCCTCACCGTTTCGATACAGGATTGGATGGTCTGATATGGAAGTCCGTAGATGAGATCGAAATTGATGCTCGTCACACCATAGCCTCGCAGCCCCGTCACGGCGGCCTGAGTCTGCTCAAAGCTCTGCATCCGGTTGATCGCTTTTTGGACCACCGGGTCGAAGCTCTGGACGCCGAGACTTGCGCGATCGACGCCGTTCTCGCCAAGAGCGGCGATCATTGCGCCCGACAGCGTCCGCGGATCGATCTCCACCGCAACGCTGCAGTCGCTCGTAAACTGGAACGCACTCTTGAGCTTGTTCATCAGGCTTAAAAATTCGTCCGGCTTCATGATCGTCGGCGTGCCGCCACCGAAATGAACGTTCTTGACCGGAACCTCGTTTCGGGCTGCTTGCGATACGAGTTCGATCTCCTGGCTCAAGATGTCGAGATATTCGAGAACAGGCGCATCCTGACGCGTGATCGTCGTGTGACAGCCGCAATACCAGCACATGGAACGACAGAAGGGAACATGCAGGTAGACGGAGACGGGTCCGGCGGCTGCGACGTCGGAAAGACCATGCGCATATTGTTCCGGCCCGACGACCGGCGAAAACGCGGGTGCGGTCGGATAGCTGGTGTAACGTGGCAGGCGGGCCTCGCCATATTTGGCGACCAGAGTATCGGACATTTCGGCTTCCTTCATGAGAGTGTCATGATGTGCATATGCCGACGAAGGGGCAGCCTTCCTTGTCCTGGATCAACAATGACCCGCGTGACGCGGACAAACAGCAAGCCGGGCGGTGGCCCTGCCAGGCATAACCAACAATCGCGCGACTGTTTGCTCGCTGTCAAAGTTGGCCGGTCTGCTCCGCTCTGACACAGGATGCGCCTTAGTCCGGTCATCAGTCTCCCCCGGCAGAAGGAAGCAGCCATAGCGACAGACGCGCCAGTCACACAGGCCGCGATTGCGCAGACATGATCCTGCCCCGGCAAATGGCCGATTTGATGCTCCACCATAGTCGCGAAGCGAACTTTGCACGATGGTCATCCACTGGGCCCGTGTCCGGAACGTTTCCGACCGGTGCGCGTTGATTGGTTTTAGCCCAAGCTACTCGGCCTGGGCAGCGCGAGGCACGTCTCGACACCGGGGTTCTGCCGGTGGGTGAGAATGACCGGTTGGTCGGCATGATCACCGATCGTGACATCGCCATCCGCGGCGTGGCAGAGGGAAGAGGCCCGAAGACGAAGGTACGGGACGTGATGAGTACCGATGTCAAATACTGCTTCGAGGACGAAGACGTGGAAGACGTTCTTCATAACATGGGCGATCTTCGAGTCCGGCGATTGCCGGTGTTGAACCGAAAAAAGCGGCTCATCGGCATCATCTCGCTTGGTGATCTCGCCATGAAAGGCAGTGCCAAGGAAACAGGCAAGGCGCTGGGTGGCATCTCACAGCGCGGCGGCGCGCATTCGCAGACAGCCCACTGACGCTCCGCGCAGCTCCGTAGCAAAACTGTCGGCGTGCTGGCCGCCATCTGTCGTTCGGTCGCTCGCGCCATAGTCTTGGCGCGGGCGCTTTATAGACGCACGCGACCATCTGGCGATGGCTGACATTTTCTGATGTGCACAGGATGATCGATCACGCTCTCAATGCCGGTGGGCACGGGGCGGGTCGTCACAATTGCCAAGGCGCTCTCGCCTCCCATCTGCCAGCGTGAGCGCTTTTAGCATAATCACCCTCCCTTCATCGCCAGAGGCTTGCGTCCCGACCATAGGAGTGGCGGCGCATGTTCTACCACGAACAATCCGAAAGCCGCCGTCCAGCCGATCGCTGCCACGGCAAGGATCTCGGGTTCAGCGCAGGAACGAGTTCGGCAAGCGGCCGAACGAGTGCAACGCTGCCAAGCAGGGCGTAGGAAATATTGGTCATCCGGCTCGATTTCAGTTTTCGCCCGGTACGGCCGCGCGTTGCCCGCGTCATCACTGCCGCGAATATATGCAACACGCTCACTTCGGGTAGCCGTTCGGATGCTTGACGTGCGATGGCGGCAAAACCGAAAGGCACGAATATGAAGGTGGCATGCAGGACGAAGAGAGGGCATTGTCGAGGGCGGCAGGCAGAAGCTGACGGTCACTGATCCGCAGCGTCTTCTTAGACTTTCTGAAGGCGAAGGCCATCAGTCGCCGCACTCCGCACGGTCACATCTCAAGAAAACCGGCCTGCGGCCACTACGGCGTGTCGAATGCGGCCATGGGGCCGGATGGCTGCCGCTGCTCAGCTTTTGTCCTAATGGAGCGTATTGTGCGACGCCTTCCACGCCTCGACATCGTCCTTCGATATCCGTATCCGGGAAAATGACGACTGCGGCTGCAGACGTATCTTGGAGGCGGCGATTTCGCATATCGTTCCCACATGCTCCTGCAGCCTTGTCTCATCGGCGCGCGGTGGATTGCTGATCTCCTGCAGAGCGTCGCGATCGATGATGACCACGCGCTGTGCGCCCTTGTGCTCCATCAGCACGACACCTGTCTCTCCGGAAGATTTCAGGAATGCCGTGATGAACCTCGGCAACATGCGGGCTCCCCCTCTCTCGTCCATGATGGACCGGAGCATAGCGGGTAGCATTTCGACGTCTTTGACCTCCATCAAAGAGAACGAAAGCCCCAGGCCATAAGAATCTTCCTGTCGTTCGCGGCAAGTGACGGCGAACATAAGGAAAGGAATGCCGATGCGCATATCGCAAAAGCCGGTCATCGTCGAAATCAAAAGACGCCGACGACGCCGTCCGACTCGTCTCGTCGACCTCCCCAAGAGCCGGCCGGACAAGGCATCCGACACCGACAGGCCGGTATCCTGTCTGGACGCGGCAAGGCTCTCAAGCTGATGGGCGATGTCGTGCAGGGGATCCTGGCCTCCAGGAAGGGTAGCGATCGCGGGCGGGTCGGCAAGAGCGACAGGGACGGCGATGCAGATCGGCCTTGATCATGATCGATGCGCAGGCCACGGGGGAACGTCCAGAGGGGAACAAAATGGATTACTCGATCATCTCGGCGCGGTTCGACGACGCGCAAAAATGCGGTCGCATCGGTCTTCAGCTGGCTGGCCAAACGAGGACCGTGATCGTCACAAGGCGATCGCTGTTGAGTGTGGCATCGCCCCCGCGTGCGAACGAGGCACGGCTTTTCCAGTTTCTGCATAGTTTTTGCGAGATCGCGCTCGCCTATGCCAAACGCGATCCGACGCACGCGGAGACCCTGGTGGTCACCGCAACCGACGTAAGACGCTGGCATCGCGGTCATACACAATCAGAACCGCTGTGGACGTGGCAGGGTATCGGCGGCACCATGACATCGGTTCCCCACCCAATTGATCCGTCGGGCGCACTACGCGCTTCGGCAGAAACGCTCGAACGCTTCGCGGGTGCATAGCTTGTGGAGATATTCCTCGTCCTGATCGCGCCCGACACGAGGAAGCACGAGCTTCAACAGCTCCCATTCTGTGGCGCGGTTGCGATTGAACCATGCCGTTTCTGCAATGCGGTCATAGATGCGCAGAACGCGCCCGTCGGTGGCTGGATCGAGATGTCTCAGAAGCATGACAGAACGGGAAGCTTTTCGAACATGGATTTCACACCCTATCGTGATGCGAGGGTTGCGTGACAGACGCAGATCGCATGTCGTTGCTATCGCCCCTCACCCTGCTCGTCCTTGACAAATCTCAATCTGAGCGGAGTTCATACAGGCAGAAGGGCAAGCCAATCGCGGCAGATCGGTACCCAACGGTCATCGCTGTCTGCCGCGATCTGTTCGGGCAGATGCGGTACTTGACATGATACAGATCAAAACCGTCCGTCCGGAGTTGTGAGAAGGGTGCCAGACAATCGCAAGGATCGGATCTGATGGACCTGCCGACTTTCCTTATCGCCGTCTTCTCGCTGCTGATCCTTCCAGGCCCGACCAATGCGGTTTTGGCATTGGCGTCGACGGCGCTGACCGGCAGGCGATCCCTCTCGCTCGTCACCGCCGTACTACTCGGCTATCTCGCAGTCATCATTCCAGTGTCGAGCATCGCCGCGCCGCTGCTTGAAGGCCAGCCGGTGATCGCGGCCACGGTCAAGCTGATTTCGGCGATCTGGGTTCTTTATCTTGCCCTGAAACTATGGGGGCCGGTCCCGGTGGGCGGCCAGAGCACGCTCGGCGTCGGTCAGGTCTTCGTCACCACGCTGCTCAATCCCAAGGCCATTATCATCGGCCTTACCCTTGTACCCTCTGTCCAGACGGGTGTGCCGGTAGCGGTCGCAGCGTTCGTCTGCTGTGCGACGGTGACGTCGGCAATCTGGCTTGGCCTTGGCGGTCTGCTGGTCGGACGCCATGCGCAAATGCCACCTCTTGTGCGGCATTGCGGCTGCGCCGTGCTGGTCGCCTTTTCCCTGACCCTTGCCATCAGCGCCCTTTGGACCTGAGACTTGTGTCGATTTTCACGAGACTGGCTCGGCTGACTTCCTCGATGGCATGCATGGCTGCCCTCGCAAACCGCCTTGTGCCATGGCTGAGTCCGAGCCGGCAAGATCGATGTCGGCCCTCGAAACGGTGACCGGAAGATTTGATGCCGCCTGCCGCAGCCGCCTTGTCCTTCTTCGGCATCGTAACATTAACTGGCGGTCGACCTTGGTCTGCGATAATGGCGCATGACCCTCAATTTTCGTGACCCACTCTACCGCCGCCATCGTTTTCCGCTGAAGTGATCGCCCGTGCTGTGTGGCTTTACTTCCGCTTCCGGTGCGACGCAGGCCGAACTCGCCGAGGCATTAGCCTGGGCCAACAATGACGAAGCCCTGATCGGTGAGGGGCGCCCTCTGCCGACGGACAAGACTGCGGCCCTGGTTGACCTGTTGGTTTTGGAGGAGGAGTTGGAATAAGGTGGGGCGGCACTGGGCGATGTTGATCGTAGCCGCGGCTTCATGCAAGGATTGGCCGCGGCTCCCAGCTTCATTCTGGGCGCTGATCAGGACAAGCAGCGCTGTGGCTTGAGATGGTCTGCTGCGCCGCGGAACTGATCGCGTCAAAAGATTCAAGCGCTGCCGACAGCAACTGCGCGTGATCCCGTATTCCCTTACTATACAGTTTTGCAACCGAGGTGGTCAGCTTCCCGATCGCGAACGCGTCGCGAGCAACGCCCCTGGATGCCGCAATTTCCTTGATGACGGCTGCGCAAAGGCGTGCGTCTTCTTTCGATGGCAAGCTCATAGATACCCCACAAGTGGCTCGCCCCAGATGTTGGGGCGAGCCTGGCTTGATAGCTTAGAAGTCCATTCCGGCGCCAGCCGGCAGGGCCGGCGCGGCGTCTTTCTTGGGCTTCTCGGCAATCATGGCTTCCGTCGTTACCAGCAGGCCGGCAACCGAAGCAGCATCCTGGAGCGCCGTGCGCACGACCTTGGCCGGATCGATGACGCCTTGGGCATAGAGATCGCCATATTCATTGGTCTGCGCATTCCAGCCATAAGAGAAGTCAGTTTTCTCGCGCAGCTTGCCGACGATGATCGAACCTTCGGCGCCGGCGTTCTCAGCGATCTGACGGACCGGAGCCTCGATCGCCCGGCGAACGATCTCGATGCCGACCTTCTGGTCCTGGTTGGCGGCATCGAGATTGTCGAGGGCCTTGACGGCCCGCAACAGCGCAACGCCACCGCCCGGCAGGATGCCCTCCTCGACGGCCGCACGGGTTGCATGCAGTGCATCGTCGACGCGGTCCTTCTTCTCCTTCACTTCGACTTCGGTCGATCCGCCGACACGGATAACGGCAACGCCGCCAGCGAGCTTTGCCAGGCGCTCCTGCAGCTTCTCGCGGTCGTAGTCGGAGGTCGTCTCCTCGATCTGGGCCTTGATCTGGGCGACGCGGCCATCGATTTCCGCTTTGGAGCCGACGCCATCGATAATGGTGGTGTTCTCCTTCTCGATCGCCACCTTCTTGGCCCGGCCGAGCATGTTGAGGGTGACGTTCTCGAGCTTGATGCCGAGGTCTTCGGAGATCACGGTGCCGCCTGTCAGGATGGCGATGTCCTCCAGCATCGCCTTGCGGCGATCGCCGAAGCCCGGAGCCTTGACGGCCGCAATCTTCAGGCCGCCGCGCAGCTTGTTGACGACGAGGGTCGCAAGAGCTTCGCCTTCAACGTCTTCAGCGATGATGACCAACGGCTTGCCGGACTGGACGACGGCCTCGAGAACCGGAAGCATGGACTGCAGGTTCGAGAGTTTCTTCTCGTGAATGAGGATATAGGGATCCTCGAACTCCACGCGCATCTTGTCGGCATTGGTCACGAAGTAAGGCGACAGGTAGCCGCGATCGAACTGCATGCCTTCGACGACCTCGAGTTCGGTCTCGGCGGTCTTGGCTTCTTCAACCGTGATCACGCCTTCGTTGCCGACCTTCTCCATCGCTTCGGCGAGATAGCGGCCGATCTCGGCATCGCCATTGGCGGAGATGGTGCCGACCTGCGCGATTTCGGAATTGCTGGTGATCTTGCGGGCGTTGGTCTTCAGTTCCTTGACGACGGCGTCGACGGCGATATCGATGCCGCGCTTCAGGTCCATTGGGTTCATGCCGGAGGCGACGGCCTTGGCACCCTCCTTGACGATCGCCTGAGCAAGCACCGTGGCAGTCGTGGTGCCGTCACCGGCAAGATCGTTGGTTTTGGAGGCGACTTCGCGCAGCATCTGGGCGCCCATGTTTTCGAACTTGTCTTCCAGTTCGATTTCCTTGGCGACCGAAACACCGTCCTTGGTAATACGCGGGGCGCCGAAGGACTTGTCGATGACGACATTGCGGCCCTTCGGGCCGAGCGTCACCTTCACCGCGTTGGCGAGCACGTCGACCCCACGCAGCATGCGTTCACGGGCATCGGTGTGAAACTTGACTTCTTTCGCAGCCATTTCCTTAACTCCTCAATAGGCAGCTATCTGACTGATGGGTTGGATTGACGGGGTTATCGCCTCAGGCGGCCTTTTTCTGCTCGGCCTGGGCTTCGATGATACCCATGACATCGCTTTCCTTCATGATCAGCAGGTCCTCGCCATTGATCTTGATCTCGGTGCCGGACCATTTGCCGAACAGGATGCGATCGCCCGCCTTGACGTCGAGCGCCTGGATCTGACCGGCCTCGTTGCGGGCGCCAGGACCGACGGCGATAACCTCGCCTTCCTGCGGCTTTTCCTTGGCGGTGTCGGGAATGATGATGCCCCCCTTGGTCTTTTCTTCGGATTCGACCCGGCGGACGAGAATGCGATCATGAAGCGGTCGGAACGACATGTTTTCCTCCGTTGAGCAAAAATGATGACGTTGATCCCCTGGCCGGACCGGATGACCAGTCCGGGCGGGTGCAAAATCTCGATCGAGCCTTTTGCGCGAAATGATCTGGTTTTGCGATTTTTCGATTTCAAGAGGGAGACACAAAAAAATCAGCACTCATATTCCTGTGCTGCTAACGCACTGGAAAGGAACAACAAACTGGCGTGCGACGTTAAAAATCCCGTTGATGGCCACAAAATTTTGCGCCACTTTCACAGTGTCTTGAAACGGAGATGAAGCATGCAATTCTCATCGGATCTGGAACGTCAGCTCAACGGCTACGGGCTGACAACCGCGCACATCCTCTACCGCATTCCTGATTTTGAATCCGTGCTGCAAACCTATGTCTGGCAGGACTACGATCTGGCTCCCGATTTCCCTGAAATGCACAGGTTCCTCGATTTCTGGCAAACCACCCTCGAAGGGCCGCTCCATTCCGTCAGGTATACCCATCAGCGTCTGATCGGACCCAATGAATGGCGTCGTGTCGAAGGTGAATTCAAGCTTCACTGAGGTCTTGAAACAGAAATTTTCTGTTCCTAGGTCTTTCGCGGCCGAGGCTTGATGAGCTCGGTCAGCAGCGCACGTCTGTTCAGAGTGAGACCGAAATGGAAGAGAAGATCAAAATCATTAAAGACCTCAGCATCGAGGAGCGGGAAGAAGTCTTTGTCGATGTCGCGCGCGTTCTGGAGGGGACCGCACACGAGGCCTATGTCGAAGGCAACCGGCACTTTGCCGCACTCTCGGCGAACATGGCTCAGGCAATCCGCGTCAATGCCGATGAACTGGCCCGCGACGATGTCCAAAACGCCGAGCGCGTATTGCTGCAGGCCGCGGCCATGATCTCGCAGTTCAATGCCGTTCATCCCTATCGGATGGTGAGCAAGGCAGTGCACTGACGATCACGGCGCCCTCCTTTCCTCGCCTGATCGTCGCACGATGGCGATTGCGCTTTGGAAAACCCGACCAGCGTGGCATTCAGGCGTTGCCTCACCCCTGTATCCTGCCTGCCGACAGCGAGGACCAGATCCAGGTGACCCGCGGATGACCAAGCGATTGAGGGCGTGAGCGATAATCTCCAAGAAATGACTGCACATGACTGTCGAAGTTTTTTCTGCTGGGCGCTCTTGAATCCGAAAACCCCGAAAACCAAATCGATTGCCGCCAGCCGCTTAAGACAGGGCTGGCCGTGCTGAGAGCGCCGCTTTCGGCGCTCTCATACCCATGTTGCTTCAAGGAGGATATGGCTATGGCAACATCTTACGATTATGCACCCCTCTACCGTTCGAGCGTCGGCTTCGACCGAGTTTTCAATCTTCTCGAAAACGCCCAGCGCGCCCGTTCGATCAGCGACTGGCCACCCTACGACATCGTCAAGACCGGTGACGACAGCTACCGGATCTCGATTGCGGTGGCGGGCTTCGAACAGGCCGATCTCGACATCACCTTCCAGTCCAACCTTCTGACTGTCACCGGCAAGAAGCAGGAGACGGCGTCGGAAGGCTACCTGCATCGCGGCATCGCCGGCCGGCCGTTCGAACACCGGTTCGAGCTCGCTGATCATGTCCGGGTGAACGGAGCTGACCTAAGGAATGGTCTCCTCTCCATCGATCTGGTTCAAGAGGTCCCTGAAGCGCTGAAGCCGCGAAAGATCGACATCCAGGCCAACCCGGCCCAACGGGCTTCGGCGGTGCAGATCGAAGCGCAGAAGGCGGCTTAATCAGAACTGAGGAGAAAAAGGGCGCCGTCGTGACGGCGCCCGTCGACATTCCGGGTTGGGAAGGAGAGAGTCATGAAACCCGACATGTTCAAACAACCTGTGTGCATCCTTGTCGGCCTCGGCTTTCCGGCTAAGGTCCGCAGCGTCATGGATGCCTACACATACCTTTGCGAATGGCCTGCATCGCTCAGGGATACCGCCCACTCGGTGGCACTGAAGGCTTGTGGCGCGGCACTGCGCGGCGAGATCGAAGCGGAGACCGCGCGTGGCCTGTTTGCCGCCTTCGCCGAGAAACACGATCTGCTGGCGCCGGAGATCGATGCTATCGCCGCGTCTCACCTTCGGCGCGACAGAGATCCGCACGTGCGCTAAGGAGGCCCGATATGCACGATATGTTGCAGCAGGTCGCAAGCAATGCGATGACGATGGGTCCGGCGATCTTGTTCCAGAGCATGCAGCTTCAGCGGCCGATAGACGTGGTGAAAGCGGCAGCCCTGCCTGCCGATGACAAAAGGACGATCCTCGCGGCATGGGCTTCGGACTTCTACGCGGTCGATTCAAAGCCGGCGTTCCGTCATATTCCCGGAACGCCGGAGCCGGTTCCGATCGATGAGATCCGGTTCGCACTCAAAGAACTTGACCGGCGTTACGGTCCCTGATCTTTGACGTTTCAGGCCTATTTCATCAACGTGGCAAGCCGCTTTATGGCCTGGTCCAGCGAACGTTGCCCGTCGCAATAATCCTGCCAGGCGTTCGTCTTTTCGAGGAGCGCCGGCAAGGTGCGAATGGTGAAGCGCTTCGGATCGAGATCGGTCTTCACCTGTGTCCAGGTCAGCGACCGTGGCGACAAACACTGGCTCTGGCGCGCTGTCGATCAAGATGGTTTAGTGCTCGACGTTCTCGTGCAGAATCGGCGCAACACGAAAGCTGCCTGGCGGCTGATGCGCAAACTGCTGAAGGCTCAGCGCCATGCGCCTCGGGTCATAATCACTGATAAGCTGCGGTCCTACGATGCCGCAAAGACATAGACCATGCCTGGCGTCGAGCATCGTTCGCACAAGGCGCTCAACCACCGAACCGAAAACTCCCACCAACCAACGCGAAGGCGTGAGCGGACTGTGAAGCGCGTCAAGTCACGCAGGCAGCTCCAGCGCTTCGTCTCGATCCACGACCCGATCGCCAATCTCTTTCACATTCCTCGGCATGACATTGCCTCAAACAATCATCGCGACCTGCGGACCGCGGCAATGCAGATGTGGAACGAGATCGCTCATTGCGCTCGCTTGACAGTGGGGGCGTCCATACAGAGCTCACCCAGTCGCCGTTAACTTTACAATGCCCCTGCGTCAAATGTGATGCAGGCCGTTTCTTGATGTCGGTCAATGTCTGGTCCACGCGGGAGGCTAGAATCGCATAACGATCTAGCGGGCAAGGGTAGTGATCCGATATGTACCGAACGATAGTCTGCGCTATAGGCAACGGCCCTCGCGAAACGGCCGAGCGCATCCTGAACAAAGCAGCCGGCCTCCTCGACAAGGATGGTTCGATCTTCGTCATCCACGCCGTCGAAACCATGCCACACTACATGACCACGAGCCTACCGGAGGACTTCGAGACCGCCGCCATAAAGGATGCCGAGGAGAAGCTCACCTTGCTCTGCCGGCAGATGAAGATCCCCGCTGCAGTCGAGGTCCATACCGGTAGCGCAGCCAGGGTGCTTTTGGCCGTCGCGCGGGAGAAGCAGGCGGACCTCATCATCCTGTCGACCCATGTCGCAGATATTACCGACTATATTTTCGGGGCCGTGGTCGACCGCGTGGTGCGTCACGCCAAATGCTCGGTCCTCGTCGATCGCAAGCAAAGTCCGGCGCATAAGCCGAGCCGCGCGGTGGAGACGGCGGCGCGCTGATCACCGTGCGCCCTTGGCAATGGCGCGGCGTGTTTTTTGCCTTCGTTCAGACCTTCTCCCCGTACATGACGCAAAGGGATTGCCAGGTATGGGCAGCCTGCGCACGACGTCGCGGCATCGCCATCATCCCTACCGCGCATTCGCCAGCGCCCGGCGGAACCGCATGAGCGCGCCGCAAAAGAAAAGCACGCCGATCACCGTGAGCGCCGCCATCTCCTGCCAGACCGCATCGAAGCCGGCGCCGCGGTAGAGGATCGCCTGCGACAGCGACACGAAATGTGGCGCGGGCGAAACCACCATCGCATATTGCAGCCAGAGCGGCATGCTGTCCATCGGCGTCGTGCTGCCGGAAAGCAGGTTCATCGCAATCAGGATAGGCATCGAAATCAGCCCGAATTGCGCCATCGAACTTGAGGCAGTCGCGATCAGGATGCCGAGCGACGTGACGGAGAACTGGTAGAGTACCGCGCAGAAGACGAAAAGCCAGATCGAACCGGCGATCGGCACCGAAAGCAGCCCTTCGACCACCACAACGAGCGACAGCACCGCCGCCACGATGATGACCAGCCCGTTCGCCCAGACCTTCGACATCATGATCTCCGCCGGCGTGACCGGCATGACGAGAAGATGCTCGATCGTGCCATGCTCCCGCTCTCGGACCAGCGCTGCGCCGGTCAGGATGACCGAAAGCATCGTCACATTGTTGATGACCTGCATGACCGCGGTGAACCAGGTCGATTGCAGATTGGAATTGAATCGTGCGCTCACGACGAGATTGACCGGTGACGCGGCGGCGCTGTTCGGCAAGGCTGCCGCCATCTCCTGCAGAATAATGCTCTGGATATAGGTGGCTCCGTTGCCGGCCTGCGCCATGGCCGTCGCGTCGATATCGAGCTGCAGCGAAGGCTTGCGACCGGCAATCGCATCCTCCTCGAATTTGGGCGGGATCTCCAGCACGAAGACGAATCGACCGGCATCCATTGCCGCATCCACCTCATCGGCGCCGATCAACACCGGCGCCTTGAAGAAGGGCTGCAGCATCGCATCCCGTAGCCGTGTCGAGAGCATCGAACGGTCCTCGTCGACGACGGCGACCGAGGCGTTCTCGACCTCGAGCTTGGCACCGGTCGAAACCGTATAGACGGCGATGGTGAAAGTGTAGACGATGAGGACCATCATCACAGGGTCGGCCTTCAGGCTGTAGAGTTCCTTGACGCCGAGGCGGAAAATACGGTTGAGCTTGCCCCACATGTCAGGCACTCCGCTTTCTGAGTGCCACGAGGGCGGCGCCAACGAACACGACACCGAAACCTGCAAGAACGATGAGGTTGGGCCAGAGTTCGGCAAGGCCGAGACCCTTTGTGATGACGCCGACGCTCAGGGGCTGGTACCAAGCCGAGGGAAAGAGCAGCCCCATGAACCGCCCGCCCCCGGAGAGCGACGAGACCGGCACCAGCAGGCCGGAAAAATTCACGGCCGGGACGATCGCAACGATCGCGGTCGCGAAGATCGCCGCCACCTGGCTGCGCACGAAGCTCGAGACGAAGAGACCGAAGGCCGTCGTTGCGAGGATATAGAGGATCGAGCCCGCCGCAAGCAGGCCGATTGAGCCCTTGATCGGTACGTCGAACACGAGGCGCATCATCAGCACCAGCATCAGGAAACTGACGAAGGCGATCGCCACATAGGGAAGCTGCTTGCCGAGCAGGAATTCGATACGGGTGACCGGCGTCGCCTGGAAATTGGCGATCGAGCCGGTTTCCTTCTCCTTGACGATGCCGAGCGCGGTCATGATCGCCGGGATCAATACAAGCATCAGCATGATGACGCTCGGCACGATCGCATTGGCGCTCTTGAAATCCTGATTATAGCGGAAGCGGCTTTCGATATTGACGGGATAGGGCTGTTCGAAGCGGCCCGAATGCCGCGCCGAGACATCGGCGAGATAGGAGGAGACGAGACCCGAAACGTAACCGCGCGCTGTCTCGGCACGGAACGGCATCGCGCCGTCGAGCCATACGGAGACCTCGGGCGCCTCCTGGCGCATGAGGTCGCGGCCGAAATCGGGCGGGATCTCGATGCCCATCATCAGTTCACCATCCTGCAGCCGATGCTGCAGTTCCTCGCTCGAGGCAATCGGCGGCTGCTCCTGGAAATAACGCGAACTCTGCAGGCTCTCCACCAGCTGCCGGCTTTCTGAAGACTGATCCTGATCGTAGACGGCGAAAGGCAGATGCTCGACATCGAAGGAGATGCCGTATCCGAACGTGAGCATCAACAGGACCGGCCCGAGAAGCGCGAAGACGAGCCGTGCCCGGTCGCGCAGGATTTCGATCGTCTCGCGCCGCGCATAGGCAAAGAGCCGGCGGGGGTCGAAGAGCCGCATGGGTAGGGCGGTCTCGCCGGCGAGCGCGGTGCCCCCGGCATCGGCCCCGGCGCCCTCACCCATACCCGCCTCTGTCAGCACCGCGATGAAGGTTTCCTCCAGCGTCGCCTCGCCCCGCTCGGCACAGAGTTCGGCCGGGCTGCCGATCGCCAGCACCTTGCCGGCATGCATCAGTGAGATGCGGTCACAGCGCTCGGCCTCGTTCATGAAATGCGTCGACAGGAAAATCGTGACGCCGTCGCGCCGCGACAGCGTTATCAGTGATCGCCAGAAGGCGTCGCGCGCCACCGGATCGACACCGGACGTGGGCTCGTCGAGGATCAGCATTTCCGGCTTGTGGATGACGGCCGCCGCAAGCTGGAGACGCTGGCGAATGCCGAGCGGCAGGTCTTCCGGCCGCTGGTCGGCGAATTCGCCGAGATCATATTCGGCGAGCATCTCGCCGACGCGCCGATCGATATCTGCCGCCGGCAAACCGAAAAGACGTGCATGCAGCCTCAGGTTCTGGCGAACGGTCAGCTCGCCATAGAGAGAGAATGCCTGCGACATGTAGCCGACGCGCTTGCGGGTCTCGATATCGCCGGCCTTCAGCGGCTGGCCGAAGAGCCTTGCGACACCCTCGCTTGCCGGCAACAGCCCCGTCAGCATCTTCATTGTCGTGCTCTTGCCGCTGCCGTTCGAACCGAGGAAGCCGAAAATCTCGCCCCTCGCAATACGGAAGCTGACATGATCGACCGCGACGAAATCGCCGAAGCGGCACGTCAGGTCTTCCGCCTCGATTGCCGGCGGTCCGTCGACGATCGCGCGCGGCGTGACGATCAGTGGACCGCGATCCAGCTCGCCGGTATTCGGCATCAGCGCCGTGAAGGCCGCCTCCAGGGTCTGCTGCCGGGCCTGCCGCATGATATCGCCGGGGCTGCCGGTCGCGATCAGCCTGCCCGCGTGCAAGGCGGCAAGCCAGTCGAAGCGTTCGGCCTCCTCCATATAGGCGGTGGCGACGATCACGCTCATCTGCGGCCGCCGCTCGCGAATGTGATCGACGAGCTCCCAGAACTGCCGACGCGAGAGCGGATCGATGCCGGTCGTCGGTTCGTCGAGAATCAGCAGATCGGGATCATGCAGGAGCGAGGCACAGATACCGAGCTTCTGCTTCATGCCGCCCGAAAGCTTGCCGGCGGGCCGATCACGAAAGGGCAGCAAGCCGGTCATTCGCAATAGTTCGTCCATGCGCGCACGGCGCTGCAGACCGACCTGGCCGAAGAGGCGACCGAAGAAATCGAGGTTTTCCGCGACGCTCAACGTCGGATAGAGATTGCGTCCGAGGCCCTGCGGCATGAAGGCAAGGCGGCCACGAGTGTCACGACGATGGCGCCGATCGGCCATGTCGCCGCCAAGCACCTCGACATGTCCGTGCTGGATGCGGGTAATACCCGCCGCAAGACCGAGCAGCGTCGATTTGCCGACGCCATCGGGGCCGATCAGTCCGGCCATGCAGCCGGCGGGAACGGCAAGCTCGACACCATCGAGTGCGGCAATCCGGCCGTAACGATGCGTCACGGCCGTGAAGCGAACGGCCGGTTCGCTCATTGCGGCAGCTTCACTTGCAGCTCCGCCGGCCAGGCCGACTTGGGATCGGTGCGGACATAGCCGATCCCCCTCACACCCGTCTTGACGCGCGATTCATAATCCTTGAGCAGATCGGGGGCGATCTTCAGCTTCACCCGGAAAACCAGCTTCTCGCGCTCGTCCTGTGTCTCGACGGTCTTCGGCGTGAACTGTGCCCGCGAGGAGACGAAGGATACCGTCGCCGGCACGACATATTGCGGCGCCGGATCGAGAATGATGCGCGCCTCGTCGCCGATTGCCAAGGTGCCGGCCGCGCGGGCCGGCAGGAAGATCGTCATCGACACGTCGGAAAGATCGAGCAGCGTCGCGACCGGCGCACCGGCGGCAACGACTTCGCCGGTCTGTGCGAGCTTGTATTCGACACGGCCCCGGCGCGGCGCCTTCAGCACGGCATCGTCGAGCAGAGTTTGAATGCGCACCACTTCCGCCTGCGCCGCTTCCGTTGCCGCTTCCGCCTCGTCTCGGCTTGCGAGCGCAGCCTTTTGTGCCGCCTCTGCAACGCTCAGCTGGCTGCGGCGCAGTTCGAGCTGCTGCATCGTGCCACTGCCGGTGCTGCTCATCGATTGCGCGCGCTGGAATTCCTGCCTGGCGAGTATCAGCTCGCTTTGGCGCTGGGCAATTGAGGCCTCGGCTTCGACCTGGCTCGTCTCGCTGCGGCGAACCTGGGCCTTGGCGCCAGCAAGCTGAGCATCGAGATCGGCCGTATCGATCCGGGCGATCGGCGCGCCGGCATCGATGATCTGGCCTTCGTCGACGAGTACATCGGCAAGCCGACCAGCGAATTTCGCCGAAATCAGCACCTGCTGGGCCTCGATGCGGCCATTGGACATGGAGACATTTTCGGGCAGTCCTCGACCGGTCATCTTGTTCCAGAGGGCCTCGAACCGAGCGGAGAAGACCGAGGAGCGATCCTGCGCGAGAACCGGCTGACCGGGGCCAAGGAGAAAAGCTAAGGAAACCAGGATGCAAAGCTGATGCTTTCTCAATGACGGAGCCTCCAATCGAACCTGTGCGGACGTTGCCGATGTGCGTCCTTCTATTGGCAATCCGGTCCGCCATCCTTGACATATATCATGAAGAACAGGGCCAGCATCTGAAGCGGTCGTGCCTGATCGAGGAGATGCCGCAGGCGTATCGCCAGTCCAGGGGCGGCATAGAGTTTTTTCAGGCAGCATCCGAACGGGCACGCCTCGACCTGCGATGCCGGACGCCCCGTGTCTTGCGATGGATCAATGCGCCCGTGGGCGTGCCCTTCATCATCACGCCGGACAATCATTGCGAAAGGATGAAGATCATGACGGGCAAGATGATGAAGGCGGCGGTGGTGCGTGAATTCGGCAGGCCGCTTGTAATCGAATGCGTGCCGGTGCCAGTTCCCGGACCGGGCGAAATCCTGGTGAAGGTGGTCGCCTGCGGCGTCTGCCATACCGACCTGCATGCAGCCGACGGCGACTGGCCCGTCAAGCCGAGGCCGCCCTTCATTCCGGGCCACGAAGCGGCAGGCGTCGTTGCCGCCCTCGGCCCCGGCGTCACAGAATTCAAGGAAGGCGATGCCGTCGGCGTTGCCTGGCTGCACGACGCCTGCCTGCGCTGCGAATATTGCGAGACCGGCTGGGAAACGCTTTGCGAACACCAGCACAATTCCGGCTACAGCTGCGATGGCGGCTTTGCCGAATATGTCATCGCCTCGGCAGCCTTTGCCGCACGCCTTCCCGACGACGTCAATTTCGCCGAGATCGCGCCGATCCTCTGCGCCGGTGTTACGACCTACAAGGGTATCAGGGAAACCGAAGCCCGGCCCGGCGAATGGGTCGCGATCTCGGGCATCGGCGGGCTTGGCCATGTTGCAATCCAGTATGCCAAGGCGATGGGCCTCAAGGTGATCGCCCTCGATATCGCCGCCGCCAAACTCGACCTCGCTCGCGAGGTTGGCGCCGATCTTGCGCTCAACGCGCTTTCCGAAGACGCGGTCGAGAAGGTGTTGAAGGCGACGAACGGTGGCGCACATGGCGTGCTTGTCACCGCCGTCTCCCCGCCGGCTTTCTCGCAGGCGCTCTCGATGGTGCGCCGGAAGGGCACCGTCAGCCTTGTCGGGCTGCCGCCGGGCAACTTCCAGACGCCGATCTTCGACGTCGTGCTGAAGCGTCTAACCGTGCGCGGCTCGATCGTCGGCACGCGCCGCGATCTCGACGAAGCGCTTGCCTTTGCCGCCGACGGCCGCGTCCGGGCTGAGATCACAAAGGCGCCGCTCGACGATATCAATGATATCTTTGCCGGCCTGAAAGCGGGAACCGTCGAAGGCCGGATGGTACTGGATATCGCCGAAGAGAAACCGGCGGAGGCGGCATGAGAAATAGCCGCGGGCACGTCAATTTTGACGGTGATCAAGGCACTTAGTGGCCCGGCCGTTAACCTTGCTTCATTCTGGCGGATGGAGAGGCTGTGCTTTGGAAACAGATGGCGATCGCCGCATGGTTGCCTGCACGGTGCTGCTCTTGGTACCTCCCGCCTGGACTGCATGCCGGAAGGGGAACGGGCGGTGCCGGCGCCCCCGCCCACCCTGCGAGCTGGTGCCGTCCCTTCTGGCCAGGCCAGATGACAAGACGGTGCCCTCCTCCCCTCCCCGACACC
This sequence comes from Rhizobium sp. WYJ-E13, assembly GCF_018987265.1. NCBI lineage: Bacteria > Pseudomonadati > Pseudomonadota > Alphaproteobacteria > Hyphomicrobiales > Rhizobiaceae > Rhizobium > Rhizobium sp. WYJ-E13. Next base: position 1,648,319 of record NZ_CP076854.1, read on the forward strand.
GGACCGGCAACCTATATCAAGGCGGATTCCAGTCCGCAGTATTCGCTGCCCTTACACGGAGACATGTATGAGCCAAGATCCATACGAGCTTCTGGGCGTGAAACGGGATGCAACCCAGAAGGACATTCAGGGGGCATTCCGCAAGCTTGCCAAGAAGCTTCACCCCGACCTGAACCCCGGCGACAAAAAGGCCGAGGCAAAGTTCAAGGAGATTTCTGCCGCCTATGAAATCCTGAGCGACGAGGAGAAGCGCGGCCGCTTCGATCGTGGCGAGATCGACATCACCGGAGCCGAACAGGCGCCCCGCAGCTATTACCGCGACTATGCCTCCTCCGGCGGGCCGGGCGGCGCCTATCACAACGACGCCGGCTTTGCCGATTTTGGAGACGCCGACGATCTCTTCGCAAGCTTCTTCTCGCGCCGCGCTGGCGGCGGAAGCGGCAGCGGCCAGTTCCGCGCAAAGGGCCAGGACCGACGCTTCTCGATGGAGGTGGATTTCCTCGATGCGGTAAACGGCACGCAGAGCCAGGTAAGGCTGTCGGACGGGCCGGCGCTCGACGTCAAGATCCCGCCCGGCACGCGCGACGGCCAGACGCTGCGCCTGCGCGGCAAGGGAGAACCCGGTTTCGGCGGCGGGCCGGCCGGCGATGCGCTGATCGACGTCCATGTGCGCCCACACCGTTTCTTCACCCGCGACGGTGACGACATCCGCCTCGATCTGCCCGTCACGTTGAGAGAAGCGGTACTCGGCGGAAAGGTGCGCGTGCCGACACCATCAGGACCGGTCAACCTGACGCTGCCGGCAAATTCCAGCAGCGGCAAGGTGCTGCGCCTCAAAGGCAAGGGTGTTGTGAAGCGTGGCGGCGACGCCGGTGATGTCTATGTGATGCTGAAGGTCATGCTGCCCGAACAGCCGGACGAACAGCTGACCGCCTTCGTCAAGGACTGGGCGGCAGCCGACACACAGGATCCGAGAAAGAACATGGAGACCTGACCATGGACGATCGCGAATTCCGACTCTACCTCAAAATCGACGTGACCGAGCTCGATTTATGGGTCGAGCAGGGCTGGCTGGCCCCCGAGGTTTCCGAGGGCCGGCGCCGGTTCCGGGATGCCGATCTTGCCCGCGCCCGCCTGATCCTCGACCTCACGCGCCAAATGGGCGTCAACGAGGCCGGTGTCGACGTCGTCATGGAGCTCGTCGACCAGCTCCACGGCATGCGCGGCACAATGCGCAGGCTTGTCGCGGCCGTGAACCGGCAGGAGGCCGAGATCCAGCAACGGTTGCTCCGCACGCTCGAAGAGCTTGACGATAGCGGCCGCTGACAGCTTCGTTCCAGACTTTCACGGCGATCAAGATCAGGCTTTGTACGGCATGGAGGATGGCGGGACGGGCTAGCCGGCCCGCCTGTTCTGGCGGAGCTGGCTCTTTCCCCTGCCAGGAAACAGCGTTGCGCGGGCGTCCGTTGATCATCCTCTCATGATTGCGGGCGTATTCAGCCAGCACCTGCCACTGCAAAAGATGACTACACTACTCTTGTTTTCTCCTGAGTAAGCGGGTTATACCGCGCGCGCCCTTAGAATTCCCCATGTTGGGGGTTCGAAGAACAGGAAGTTCTCATGAGAGTTTTCAAGTCCCTCGCAGTTCCAGGTTTCGTCGCCGTGCTCGGCCTGATTGCAGCACCCGCATTGTCCGCACCGACCACCTATCCGCTGACGCTCGACAATTGCGGCGCGAAGGTCACCATCGCCAAGGCTCCAGCACGAGCCATCGGACTTGGCCAGAACAGCGCGGAGATCATGCTGCTTCTCGGTCTGGAAGACAAAATGGCCGGCACCGCATTCTGGCCGAGCAAGGTTCTGCCTGAGCTCGCCGAAGCCAATGCGAAGGTCAAGCTTCTGTCTGTCGAGTTTCCGACCTTCGAGTCGATTCTGGCGCAAGACCCGGATTTCGTGGCAGCGGCCTTGCCAAGTCTGATCGGGCCGACGAGCAAGGTCGCCAAGCGCGAAGACTTCGACAAGATCGGCATACCAAGCTACATTTCGCCCAGCACCTGCCTCAACACCGAAAAGGTCAAGGATCAGTATGGCAGCCGCGACCGGCTCTGGAACATGGATCTGCTTTACCAGGAGATCGACGAGCTTTCGCAGATTTTTGACGTCGCCGATCGTGGCCAGGCGCTGATTGCCGACTTCAAGAAGCGCGAGGCGGCTTTGCGCGCCAGCGTGCCCAAGGATGGCAAGCAGCTTTCCTACGTCTTTTGGTTTTCCAGCCAATCGCCGTCCGCAGACGCCTATCTCGGCGGCAAGAACGGGGCATCCGGCTTTATCGCCGATCTCCTCGGCGGCAAGAATGCCATCACCGCCGAAGCCGAATGGCCGACGCTCGGGTGGGAAAGCATCATCGCCGCCAATCCGGATGTCATCGTCGTGGCCAATCTCGACCGCAACCGCTGGGAACTCGACAAGCCGGAGGCCAAGATCAAGTTCTTAAACAGCGATCCGGCCGTCAGCCAGATGCCAGCGGTGAAAAACAAGGCAATCGTCGTCATGGACGGCCAGGCCATGAACCCGACGATCCGCACCATCTACGGCGCGGAACAGGTAGCCGAACAACTGAAGGCGCTCGGCCTGATCAAGTGACTACCTTAAACCGCTCCCTGCAGCAGGCTGCCCTCTTCGGCCTCCTCCTGTTGGCCTTCCTTGTGGCGGTCGGCCTGGTCGTCGGCATCAGTGTCGGGATCGGCGACCTGCCGATCCCGCTGACCACAACGTTTGCCGCCGTCACGAATAGGCTGGGATGGACGACGGTGGAACTCAACCGCATCCACGAGACCGTGATCTGGGATTATCGTCTCAGCCGCGCGCTCGTGGCCGCTTTCTGCGGTGCAGGACTGGCTCTGTCGGGTGCGATCATGCAATCGCTGCTTCGCAATCCGCTGGCCGAGCCCTATGTGCTTGGCATCTCTGCCGGCGCGTCCACCGGCGCAGTCACCATCGTCATTCTCGGCGTTGGTGCAGGCGCGGTTTCGTTGTCGGCCGGGGCTTTTGCCGGCGCATTTGCGGCCTTTCTTTTCGTGGCGCTCTTGTCCAACGGCACGCGTGGCGGCGCCGACCGGACGATCCTCGCCGGCGTTGCCGCTTCGCAGCTCTTCAACGCCGCCACATCCTACGTGGTTACGACATCGGGCAACGCGCAGCAGGCGCGCGACGTCATGTTCTGGCTGCTCGGCAGCTTCGGCGGCGTGCGCTGGCCGGAGTTCATGCTGGTTTCAGTTATCGTCGGCTTCGCGCTTGTCGTCTGTCTGGCCTATGCCAGGGTGCTGGATGCTTTTGCCTTCGGTGATGAAGCGGCCGCATCCCTTGGTGTCAACGTCGGCAGGGTTCGCATCGCGCTGTTTTCGCTGACCGCTATGATGACGGCGACGATCGTCAGCATGGTCGGCTCGATCGGCTTCGTCGGCCTTGTCGTGCCACACGCGGCGCGTTTCATCGTCGGCCCGCTCCATATCCGGCTTCTCCCAGCTTGCGCTATTGTTGGCGCAATCTTCATGGTGCTTGCCGACATCGCCTCACGCGCGCTCATCCCGCAGCAGGTCCTGCCGATCGGGGTCGTCACGGCCCTGGTTGGCGTTCCCTTCTTCTCCGTCATCCTCTACCGGTTTCAGCGCGCATCATGAGCATCAAGGCCGAAAACCTCGTCTGGAAAATTGGCAAGAAGACCATACTTGATGGCGTCTCCTTCGAAGCACCACCGGGAAAGATGCTCGGCCTTCTTGGCCCGAACGGTTCCGGCAAGACGTCGCTGCTGCGGCTTCTCGCCGGCCTGAAGCGACCCAATTCCGGGCGCATCTCGCTCGACCGGACGGACATAAGGACCATCGGACGCCGGACGATCGCGCAGCGCGTCGCGTTTGTCGAACAGCATGCCACGACCAACGCCAATCTCAGGGTCGTGGATGTCGTCGAGCTCGGACGCTTTCCGCACCGTTCGATGTTTTCCGGCTGGACACTCGCTGACGATCAGGCTGTTGAAGACGCGTTGGAGCGGACCGGCATGACCACCAAGCGGCATGATCGCTGGCAGAGCCTGTCCGGCGGGGAAAAGCAGCGCACCCAGATTGCAAGGGCCTTGGCGCAGTCGCCGAAAGAACTGATCCTCGATGAGCCGACCAACCATCTCGATATCCAGCACCAGATCAGCCTCATGCGTCTCGTCTCCAGCCTGCCGGTCACCAGCATCATTGCGCTGCACGACCTCAACCATGCGGCCATGTTTTGCGACGAGCTGATCGTCATGCAAAGCGGGAATATCGTCGCGTCCGGCACACCAGCCGAGGTATTGACCGAAGAGGTCCTCAGGGACGTTTTCTCGGTGGATGCGCGCGTCGAAGCCTCGCCCTATCACACCCGGCCGCACATCCATTATCTCCGTTGACGACACCGTGTCGCTGAGGCACGGACGCGTTTGGGAAGCCGCCAGCCTGCAGACCGATCACCGTTCACCTATTCGCTCCGATTTCAGCTCGCACAGAGTTTCTTCAGTGCCTTCTCCACGCCCTTGCGAAGGGCGGCCGAAATCTCAGGTTCGAGTGCCGTGACAACATCACCGAACTCACCGCCGGCCTCGACGATCTCGATCGAACTTCCGCTCATGACACAGGTGAGGAGATTGGTCTGCAGGTGAATTCGAGCCTTTGCCGAAAAACCACCCTGGAGAGGGGCATCGTCCGACGTCCTGCAGGCGAGCGTTCCGAGTGCGCTTGCCTCGGCCAGATCTCCGTTAACGCGGATTTCAAGCCTATCGATTTTGACGAAGTCGAGCTTGTCGATGCCCAATTCGACCTTCACACCCAAAACCGATTGCCTGACCTTCAATGGCTTGCAGGGCTGCGCGGCCTCGATCGCTCGTTCGAGAACATTGGCGGCAGACGCCGGTGTGCTCAAAGATGATGTGGCAACGATGATCGCGCCGAAAGCCACCCAACTCAGATGGTACCAACCGTTCCGGCATGTCGTGACCTGACGCTTCATGTCGCCAGGCGAACCCGAAAGGTCAGATCCCGTCTGCAAACGAAATTCAAGATGGTCCACACGCATGCCTTTCCTCAAGTCTGGCGACATCAGAATACAACGTCGCTATGCAAAGGGAAGAATGTTGCATCAGGTCGTCCCCGTGAGGTCTTCCTGGACGGATCGAATACTTGTCAGCAGAGGCAAGCCGCCGTTCGGCGAGATCGTCAGGACCGGACACTCCCTGCAGGCGAAGGGCAGGCGGGCAGAGCAATGCCGCGGGGTTCCGGCACTGTCTCCGCCCGTCCTCGACCGGCAAAACCGGTCGATCTCCTTGACGCTTCTTCCAAACGTCCGCAGAGCGGCTGGAGGCCGCCTGGGCTGCACCTTCCGTCAATGCGTCATTGCAGGCTTCGGCTTCTTCTCCGTCCATTGCGGCGGAGCGCCATACTTCGAAGCGAGCGCACCAAGCAGCCCAGGTGCACGGCCGAACGCGTCGCAGGCAGCATATTTCGGCTTTCCGCCGAGCCAGGAGCGGGCGCGTTGCCTCGACGGAAGCGAAAGGTTCAGTCCCTTCGGTTCCTTTCCGGCGATCAGCACCCGTGAGAAATCGCTGGCAAATTTCGTTGCAAGACCATAGGCGTCCCCGACCTCGGAAACGCGGGGCTTGTCCTGAATGGAGTTTGCGCCCCGCGCCCACAGCATTGCGGCATTTTGCGTCCCCGTGGCATCGAGCGCTTCGGCTTCGATTGCCAAGCCGCCAAGGCCGAAGGGGAGGCGCGGTACGCTCACAGGCAGGGCAAAGCCCGAACCGACGCTGACGACGGTCGCAACCCCGGCAGCTGCCTTGTTGGTCGGAACGATGTCGGCAACCACCGAACGAACCGTCAGGTCTGCCGGCTGGCCAGCCGGGACCATCTGGTATCTGTCACTCAGCGCCACACACAGCGCCCGGTCGAGAGCATTGGAAACCAGCGACCGGTCGGCCTCGGACTTGATTTTGGACGCGGCACTGAAGGAAAAGCCGGTCGGGACGATGGTGACGGTCTTTACCCGCGCCAACTGCTGTCCGTCGACGTAGAGCCGTTTCTTGGCGAGTGTCCCCTTCGACGGACCGAGATTGCTGTAGGAGACAAGCGTTCCCGCTTCCTTGAGCGGCACGGCGGCACACCCGGAAACGGTTGCCGTTATCAGCAGGGCAATAAACCCGGGGAGTGATGCCCTGGACGGTTGATTGAAAAGCGGCTGGTTGAAAAATCGACGACGTGAAAACGAATTGCTGGGCATGTCTCTCGTTGGCCTCTGGTCATGACGATGACCGGACACTCGGAGCGAACAATTGCCGTACAATTACGTGGTCCACCGCTTGCTGCATTTTGGAAGTGGATCGATAGTTATGTTCCCGACAAACCGCTTTCGACGTCGCCATGGTTTTCGATGATCTGCTTTATAGGGCTGTGCCTAAGATCAGTGCCCTGGCTCTTGGCGCTCAATCACGACATTCAGAGAGTGTGGGGATGAAGTCGAGTCTTCGCCGGCATCGGCAAGGCAGCTCTTGTGATCGTCAGGAGGCTTGCTCAACGCGGCTGCGAGCGCATCTGTGTCTCTGGTTCGTCCTTGATCAATAAAAAGTGTCATGGCCTGTCCGTACGCTCCAAGCGACGCCATCTGTTTCGCTCCCGTTGCAGCCGCATTGCAGATAGAAAAGCAAATTCGGTCATGTTTCCGCAATTGTCGGAGCCCAAATGGAAAGCCATGCAACTTGAAAACGGCGGGCATGACTTCGTCCGCCCCCAACTTTTGGAGAGAGCATGGCTTCAAAACGGACAATAGGGCCAGCTGCGGCCCTGGTGGTTATCGGCTCCATTCAAATTGCCGTCGTGATCCTCGATGCCACTTGCGGCACGCCCGGTACCAAGCAATGGCTGATCATCCTCATCTTCAGAGGGGACGGGAGGATCGTTCATGTCTGGACAAGCAAGGTGCCGATGGTCGGGATGAAACTGGGTCCCATGCAGTTTGAATCTGCAAGATGGTTCGGCGTGCAGCCATGACGCGCAAGACCATGCTTCGCCTGCTCGGAAACCTGTTCTTCGCGACGATCCTGTTCGGTGCGCTTCTCGGCGGTCCGATCGTGATGCTCATTTTGCTTTCGGAGCGGCTTGCGCTGTGACGACACCGAAGCGACAGGCGGGACATTCCAGTAGACGGCAATCGTGCCTGCTCGCAGTGCCGCAGAAACGCCGCATGAACCCGCGAGGTGGACGGCCATGCGGAAATGTACGACCGGCGCCCTTAACAAATCAAAATAAATCTCATGATGACATTGCCGAAGCGTTGGAGAATATCGCAACAACATTATCGCTGGCGGAAGACGACGGCCACGTTCCGCCCGCTGAATTTAATCCCTCAATCACGACCTGCCATTAGAGGGTCTTCACCCAAAGGAACACGTCATGCGCATAACTCGCTTCCGAGGCGACCGCTCTTGTAGCCGATTTTTCATACCATTGTTCATCCTCGCAATCTTTAGCGGCGTACCGGCACGAGCCGAAGAACCTCTTTCCGGCGTCATCGCCGATGGCAAGCCGTGGGAGATGGTGGTCGTCAAACGCAAAGCCTCAAACATCCTTGTGTTTCGTCCGGATGGCGGCGGAACCATCAGCGACAGCCTGGTGAGCATAAGCCCGACGTGGAGGGCCGCTCCGGGCGGCATTTGTATAAAGCCGCGGCCGGGAGATGCTGAGAAATGCCTTCAACTGACCCGGACGAAAGCCGGCATCGAAGCGTCGCAGAACGGCAAGACCGTCTGGGTGCTCAAGCGATGAAATACACTCGCGCAATCAGGGGATTCGGTATTCACGGCGGGAAGGGGCATATCACCATTGGGTTCGTTCCTCCAACCCGAACTATCCTGTTACGGGAAATGCCGACCGGCCTCGGCGCCATCACAGCGGCGATCCTGCTCTATTCCCGTCTCCGGCAGATCCCTGATGCGTAACGTCATTTCGTCCGCCGCAGTTCGCGGTCGGTACCCTGAGCAGGCCTTCGAACTGCTGTCGCGTGCCCATGTCGAGGCGCGTTATTCGCCGAACTATGTCATGACCTCCAAGCAGCCTGAATAGCTGGTAGAACGAGTGAAGGCGTTGCAGGCATCGGCCGCGTCAACCAGTGAAGAGCACGTTCTCAGAGGTTCCTTGGGCGAAAGTGGCAAATATTGGTAGAAATAGAGATGTATGTGTTTGAACAGATTGCTCACGCGATGGTCTCAAGAGATTGCGACTGACATCGGCTCCTGCAATCGGAGCTGCACCGTTTGTGCGCTTGTCTTGGACCGCTTAAAGAGCCCGAAAATCCAGGTGATTGTTGATCTCGGGAACATCTATCCGGTAAGTGAAGCGATCAAATAAAGATTCGGTTACTTTGCCACCGGCAGGAGACCCGAGAAAAGGTAGAAATGCGCTACTTCATTACGGGAACAGCAGGCTTTATTGGCTTCCACCTGGCTCGCCGGCTGTTGCAGGATGGGCATGAGGTAACGGGCTTCGACGGACTGACACCCTACTATAATGTCAGGCTGAAGGAGATGCGTCATGCAGCGCTGGCGCAATACCCTGCTTTCCGCCCCTTCGTCGCCATGCTAGAAGACAGGGCGGCGCTGGAGGCCGCCATTTCCGCCGCTAAGCCGGAGATTCTCATTCATCTGGCTGCACAGGCCGGCGTGCGCTACAGCATCGAAAATCCGCAAGCCTATCTGCGTTCGAACATAGAAGGCTCCTGGAACATACTGGAGCTGGCAAGCCGCATCGAACTCCGCCATCTAATGCTCGCCTCGACCTCCTCGATCTACGGCGCCAATCCGACCGTTCCCTTCCACGAAACCGATCGCGCCGACGAACCCCTGAGCTTCTATGCCGCCAGCAAGAAGTCGATGGAGTTGATGGCGCACAGCTATTCGCATCTCTACAAGATCCCGACGACGGCCTTCCGTTTCTTCACCGTCTACGGCCCGTGGGGCCGGCCCGACATGGCGCTCTTCAAGTTCGTCAAGAACATGATCGAGGACAAGCCGATCGAGATATACGGCAAGGGCAACATGAGCCGCGATTTCACCTATATCGATGATCTGGTTGAAGCCGTGGTCAGATTGTCTGGCGTCGTTCCCTCGGAAGCCAACCGCGTTGCCGACGCAAATATCGAAACGCTTTCGCATCAGGCGCCGTTCCGCATCGTCAATATCGGCGGCGGACAGCCGATCAGCCTCATGGACTTCGTCGAGAATGTGGAGAATGCGATGGGGCATGAAGCAAAGCGCGTAATGCTTCCCATGCAGAAGGGCGATGTGCCGCGCACCTTTGCAAGCCCCGTTCTTCTCCATGCCTTGACAGGCTATCAGCCGAATACCTCTTTAGAAACGGGCACCAAGGCTTTCGTCGAGTGGTATCTGGAAGCCAAGCAGGAACTCGGCACGGTGGATATCTAAGCGGCTCGCGGCCTCACGCTGCGGCGATTCGTTTGAGGCAGTAGGAAAAGTGAGCATCCGGCTCAAGCGTTAGGAACTCGAAGCGCCATCCATAGTCGACACAGAATTTGTTGACCGCTTCGACAACTCCGTAGACGACGGGCTTGACCGTATTACCCGTACAGAAATCGTGGCCGGCAATCCTGCCCTCCTGCTTCACTTTGCGGTCCGCGAGCAGGAGTTCCTGCCACGTCAACGCGAAGGAATGATCGGTGTCGATATAGACCCAGTCGAAAGTGCCGTCGTCGAACTGGGACAACATATCGAGCGACGTGCCCTGACGGATGACAACGCGGCCCTCGGCGATCTCCGATCCGAATTTGCTGTTGATGATTTCGAGGCCTTCTGAGTATCGGTCCATATTCCAGGGATCGATGAGGTAGAGCTGCTGCGGTCGATTGCGTGCGACAATCTCCTCGCTGAAGGCGCCCTCTGCAACGCCGAGTTCGGCGACGACGCCACCTTTCGGCAGATTGTCGAGAAGCTTGCCGCGGTCGGGCAGCAATCGGGCATGCTCCGTGTGAACATCATCCAAAAAGGTCCGAGGTGTGCTCTGCCGAAGGGCCAACCGCTGCTCTCGTGTTGTCATTTCCGCTCCTTATTCTCGCAGACGCACCTCTACAGAGAATGGCCCCCATGGGGAAGAGCGGCATGCACAGGCAAATTGTTCAGAATTTCAAAAAGAGGCTTGCGGTTCTTTCTCAATATCGCTAGAGACGCTGCACCGAACGATGACACAGAGCATCGCGGGCGATTAGCTCAGTTGGTAGAGCGCCTCGTTTACACCGAGGATGTCGGGAGTTCGAGTCTCTCATCGCCCACCATGATTTCTCCGACTTCTTTTAAAGAGATATCACAATGACTCCCCGCTTGCGGCGGTCGTTCCTAGACTTGTTGTTACTGACAAGATTTTTAATTTCGAATGCACTAGCGCGATTCGCTCCCAAACCCATGTCACCGGTTTGTCGAGCGCTCAAATTGTCCGTGGATGTTCCATTGGGAAGTTGATATGCCGGAGTTTGAAGCTGTCTCGACCTTAGCTCTGAGACTTGGCGAATGCTCTCGTTATAGGTTTTTTTATGCCAAAGAAAAGCTCAATGACGCACATTACAGGCTTGGACACAGTGAGAGCAGCAGCCGCATTGTCTGTGGTGTTTGCTCACCTGCTCGGCCCCTCAATGCCGGGTATTACTAAATATTTGTTCACAGGGTAATCCCCCCGCCAATTAACGGGCTTCAAAAGTAGAATTTTCTCGGGCTTTATGAACGAGGAGATTTTGATGAAGACGAGCAGATTTAGCGAACCCCAAATCCTTGCCATCCTGCGCCAGGCAGAAGGCGGCGTTCCGGTGCCGGAGTTATGCCGGGAACATGGAATGAGCACCGCCTCCTTTTACAAGTGGCGTTCGAAGTATGGCGGTATGGACGCCTCTATGATCAGCCAGATGAAGGCTCTGGAGGATGAGAACCGTCGGCTGAAGAAGATGTATGCGGAGATGAGCATGCAAGCGGAACTGCTGAAGGAGGCTTTGGGAAAAAAATGACACGGCCATCTCAACGCCGAGAGATGGCCGGGAAAGCTGTGGCGTTGCACGGGGTGAGCATTGCACTTGCCTGCCGCACCTTCGAGGTCGGCGAGACCTGCTATCGTTACAGCGCCAAGCTGAACGACGAGAACGAGCAGATCGCCGATCTCCTGATCGGGCTGACGCGGGCAAAGAAGACCTGGGGCTTTGGCCTGTGCTTTCTATACCTGCGGAATGTCCGAGGACATCGCTGGAACCACAAGCGCGTCTACCGCATCTACCGCGAGCTGGAGTTAAACCTCAGGATCAAGCCACGCAAGCGTTTGAGGCGGGACAAACCCGACGCTCTGACTGTGCCGGATGCGCCTAACCTGGTCTGGTCAATGGATTTCATGGCGGATCGTTTGGAGGATGGTCGGCAATTCCGACTGTTGAATGTCCTGGACGACTTCAACCGCGAGGGACTGGGCATCGAGGTGGACTTTTCGCTGCCTGCTGAACGCGTCATCCGCAGCCTGAACCAGATCATCGAATGGCGAGGCAGACCATTCGCCATTCGTGTGGATAACGGACCTGAGTATGTCAGCGGCAAACTGATGGAATGGGCCGAAAAGCAAGGAATTGCCTTGAGCCACATTCAGCCCGGAAAGCCGCAACAGAATGCCTATGTCGAGCGCTACAACCGCACCGTCCGACATGAATGGCTTGATCAACACATCATCGAAAGCATTGAGGAGGCGCAGGAATTCGCCACGCAGTGGCTATGGACCTACAACAACGAACGGCCCAATATGGGCATCGGCGGCATCACACCCGCCCAGAAACTGAAAATGGCCGCGTGAATTCTACTGCGAAGCCCCGTTCAAAACGGGGGGATTACCGATCTGATTGATCGGATGGTTGGCGATGCGAGTGAGGACATCGCGGAGATAGGCCTCAGGGTCGATACCGTTCAGCTTTGCTATTTCGATGAGAGAAAGAATGCCTGCTGCGCGCTCACCACCATGATCGGATCCGACGAATAACCAATTGTTTCGACCTCACTTCCTCAACGCATCAGGAGAATCAAGACGTGCTGGAGGTCAGTTTGGGAGAATCCGGCTGTCTTCGGATTGCAGGAACCAGTCGTAAACAGCACGAATTCCGTCCTCCAAGGCAATCCCTGGCTTCCAGCCCATGCTCTTGAGCTTGTCGCTGCCCATGAGCTTACGCGGTGTACCGTCGGGCTTGGAGAGATCGTGGACAATCTTTCCGTTATATCCGACAACACGGCAAACCAATCGCGTTAGCTCGATGATTTCGATATCCTCTCCTGATCCGACGTTGACGTGCTGCGCGCCCGAATAGGATTTCAATAGAAACACGAGCGCATCGGCACAATCGTCGACATGAAGGAATTCACGTCGGGGGGTTCCTGTTCCCCAGACCGTAATCTCGGATGCCCCATCCAACTTCGCCATGTGGGCCTTGCGAATCAACGCCGGGAGCACATGACTGGACTGTAGATCGAAATTGTCACCCGGACCGTACAGATTGGTGGGCATAGCAGAAATATAATCGCGCCCGTGCTGCTTACGATAGGCTTCGGCCAGCTTGATCCCAGCGATCTTGGCGACGGCATACCATTCATTTGTCGGCTCGAGTGGGCCAGTCAAAAGCGCATCTTCCGATATCGGCTGCGTCGCAAACTTTGGATAAATGCAGCTTGAGCCGAGAAACAGCAGCCTATCGACGTCATTGCGATGCGCCGCTTCGAAGATATTGGCTTCAATGATGAGATTGTCGTAGAGAAAGTCCGCTGGGAAGGTGTTGTTCGCGAGAATACCTCCCACCTTCGCAGCCGCGAGAATGATAGCATCCGGTCTGGTAGACTGCAAAAAATGCTCGACCTCATCCTGGCGCTTGAGATCAAGCTCCTGACGCGTCGCTGTGATGACGCTGCAGTCTTCGGATTGAAGCCGGCGCACAAGAGCGCTTCCGACCATGCCGCGATGACCCGCAACCCAGATTTTCTTGTTGGACAAATCGTACACTTAGATTTCTTTCCTGCCGCTCACGGCCTTCCAGTGCTTAATGTCCTCACGCACCATTTCGGCCGCAAGCTCGCGAACCGGGGTCTTATGGTGCCATCCGAGCGTCTGACGCGCCTTGGTCGGATCGCCGAGCAGAAGGTCGACTTCCGTCGGCCGAAAATATCGAGGATCGATTTCCACGAGGCAGACGCCGGTCTTGGTGTCATATCCCTTCTCGTCGACGCCCGATCCCTTCCATTCCAGATCAATACCTACATCCGCGAATGCCCATTCGACAAACTGGCGGACACTGGTCGTTTCGCCGGTGGCCAATACGTAGTCATCCGGGTTGTCCTGCTGCAGCATCAGCCACATGCCTTCGACGTACTCGCGCGCATGGCCCCAATCACGCTTGGCATCAAGGTTGCCGAGGAAGAGCTTATCCTGGAGACCGAGATGGATCGCCGCGACTGCCATCGTAACCTTACGGGTAACGAACGTCTCCCCACGAAGCGGGCTTTCGTGATTAAAGAGAATGCCGTTCGATGCGTGTATGCCATAGGCCTCGCGATAGTTCACGACAATCCAGTAGGCGTAGAGCTTGGCGGCTCCGTAGGGAGAGCGCGGATAAAATGGTGTCTTCTCGTTCTGCGGCACCTGCTGCGCCAGACCATAGAGTTCTGATGTCGACGCTTGGTAGAACCGGGTCTTTTTCTCAAGACCCAGAATCCGGATCGCCTCAAGGAGCCTCAAAGTTCCAAGACCATCGGCATTCGCCGTGTATTCAGGCGTTTCAAAACTGACGCCCACATGGCTCTGCGCAGCAAGGTTGTATATTTCGTCAGGCTGAGTCTGCTGCACAATCCGCAGGAGATTGGTGGAGTCGATCATATCGCCGTAGTGAAGGATAAAGCGCGGATGGTCTTCGTGCGGATCCTGGTAGATATGTTCGATGCGGCCGGTGTTGAAAGACGAGGATCGCCGCTTGATACCATGCACCGTATAGCCCTTGCTTAAAAGCAAATCAGCCAAATAGGCACCATCCTGACCGGTGACCCCAGTAATAAGAGCGGTTTTCGTCATTTTCCGTCGTCTTTCGATGCTATCTTCGGGATGTGTTTATGGAAACGACCCGGCGAGTGCAACCCCCATGTGCTGGCAATCCGGACGCTCAGTGTTGACGTGGGGCCGTCACAATGAGACTAGAGTTTTTCTGATTGTTAGATGCCCAAGGGGAAAGATATGATCCTGGTGACGGGAGGAGCAGGCTTCATCGGCGCGAACTTCGTGCTCGATTGGCTTGACATTCATGACGAGCCGGTTGTCAACCTTGATGCTCTTACTTATGCGGGCAACTTAGAGAACCTTGCCTCTGTCCAGAATGACTCTCGCCACCTTTTTGTGAAGGGTAGCATTGCTGACTACAACCTTGTTGAGGAACTGCTGCGTCGCCATCGACCGCGGGCGATCCTGAACTTTGCTGCCGAAAGCCACGTGGATCGATCGATCCACGGACCTGAAGAGTTTATTCAGACGAATATAGTTGGCACGTTCCGCCTGCTGGAGGCCGTGCGCGGTTTTCTTTCCTTGCAGGATGAAGCCTTCCGAGAGAATTTTCGTTTTCTTCACGTCTCGACAGACGAAGTTTACGGCTCGCTTGGACCGACAGAAGCCGCATTTCACGAAGACCGGAAATATGAGCCCAACAGCCCCTATTCAGCCAGTAAGGCGGCAAGCGATCATCTGGTCCGCGCGTATCATCACACCTACGGTTTGCCGGTACTGACAACGAATTGCTCGAACAATTACGGTCCTTATCATTTTCCGGAAAAGCTCATCCCGTTGGTGATCCATAACGCCTTGTCAGGTAAATCAATCCCGGTCTACGGGGACGGCATGCAGATTCGCGACTGGCTGTTCGTCAAGGATCACTGCAGCGCGATCCGGCACGTCCTGGAAAAGGGTGCCGTCGGTGAAACCTACAATGTAGGTGGCAGGAACGAACTCGCAAATATAGCTGTCGTCCGCCAGCTATGCACGATCCTCGACGAGTTGAGACCCAACGCGAACGGCACCAGCTACGCATCGCTGATCACATTTGTACGCGACCGGCCGGGTCATGATCGACGTTACGCCATAGATGCGACCAAGATCGAACGCGACCTTGGCTGGCGGCCGAGCGAAACGTTCGAGACTGGCATCCGCAAGACGGTCGAATGGTATCTCGACAACGAGGACTGGGTGAACAACGTCACGAGTGGTAGCTATCGCCAGTGGATCGATCGCCATTATCGGTAAGCGCTGCTGGTAACTTTTCCCACCTTCAGCTTTCTATGCTGCCTATCCTCAGTAACGCAGGAGACGGTGCAAAACACGCTTGACTGCAAATGGAATATAGCGTTGCGCCCATCTGCGCCTTGCGACAGCAGCAGCCGGCCGAAGACCACCGGAAAATTCAGGTGAGATCGTCCTTATTTCCGATAGCGCTCGCATCAGCGCTGCCTCATAGGCTGCATAAACAGCTTCGGGCTCCCTGCAGACGGAAGTATAGAATGTAGACAGCCTGTCAAAACTGCCATTCGCCAGCAACTGAAATTGATGGAAGTGATAGAAGATTAACGGCGCTCCTTCGACCAATATCCGACCCGACGTATCCTGGGCGAAGTGTAGCTTCTCATAGTTCCAAGGCGCTGTTCCCGCCCCCGGATGCATGATGATATGGCACTTCGGATAGAGATCCGGCCACTCATCGAGATATTTCTGATCGCCCATTTTCCCATCTTCGAGACGATAGTAACACCATTCGATGCACTGTTCACGCCAACGCGCAAGACACCGCATGCCCTCCTCGTCACGTCGGAAACTGACCCATTCAACGCAGAAGCGGCCGTTCACCTCTCGATCCTGAAGGCGCGGCGCAAACCGATGTTCAATAATGGCGATTGAACTGTCACCGATCTCATCGAAAATCGGCTTTAGCGGCGAGTAGAACAGCAGGTCGGAATCGAGATAGGTGATGAAATCAATTTCCTTATGCCGGTCAAGTATGAATGATGGCAGGCTGGGCGACAGGGTCCAGCAATATTCTGCAACACCGCGCGACTTCTTTGCCTCAAGCAGTTCGGGCGTTTCAAGTTCAGCCAAGGCGATGCAGGTAATATAGGGCTTCTGCGCTGCGGTTAGGATATCTTGCGCCTGGCGATCCATGCAAAGCACAAAGATATGTGCATCCGGGCACCATTTGACCAGGCTTTCTATCATGGCGAGACCCTTGATGAGATAGCCACTGTCGAAAAGTGTACAGAAGTAGTTCGTCATGATCTTGATTGTTTCCTGCACAGATAAGTACGGTTTGCACTGCCTTTGCTGGGATCGTCCGGATCCGGGCTATTGTTCAGCGTGAACGTAGCCTGAACTTCAAGCCCATGAAGCTCGAAGAGATCAAGAAGCTCAGGTTCGGAAAAGTGAATTTCGACGGTCTCGACACCGTAAGCCTGCTTACGGAAATATTTGGTCGGCTCGCCGTACACGACGGGCGTACGGTGAAAAATAACATGGCCTTTGGCTACGCGAGCGCTCTCGGCAATTGCAGCCTTATAATCCGGAATATGCAGCAGACAGCACCCGGAAACCACCACATCGAAGGCTTCGTCAGCATACCGAAGGCGCGTTGCGTCCTCCAAATCGAACGAACAGGCGGGGTAGGTGCGGCGCGCCATTTCGATAAAGGCACCTGAGTAATCACAGCCGTGATAGCGCAATGGCAGGCCGCTGACTTCAAGCACCTCGGAATAATATCCGCTTGAACAGCCTATTTCGAGTAAAGACGCCTGTGACGGAAAATCTCCGATCCTGCTCAAGGCTGCAGTAAACACATCGAATACATCGATTGCGGCACCGGCGCGATAATCCTTCAACTGTCTCTCGACGAGCGCCCGTTGACGTGCGGGTAGATCTTCCGCCTTCCAAGAGTCGGCAAGACGCAACGCTTCGCCATCCCTCTTGTCAACATCTATCTCAACATAATGCGACGACACGGAACCCGCAGGCCGCAATCGGTCATGTATAGATTTCAAATATCTTTTCAACACCGGAAAGCGGTTGAGGGTGTTACGAAGCAGCAGTGACATCATCCCCCATTTCCAAATGTCTTTTGAGAATTGGGACCAGTTCTTCCATTCTCTTCTTGTAGGTATGGTCCTTCAGCGTTCTGGCCTGACCAGCCTTGGCGATTGCCTCGGCTTCTTGCGGATGCTCGACATAATAGCGCACAAGTTCGGCTGCTTCTTCAGGATTAGAATAGGCAACGACTTCTTTGCCAACCTCAAATATCTCACCGAGATTGTCTTTACGATCCGTGATCAGCAGCGACCCGACGCCGGTCGCCTCATAGAGCCGCATGTTGTTGGCGTTATTTTCAGCGACATTGATATGCCGATTGACGGTGATTCGGCTGCGGGCCAGTGCGCGGTACATATCCGGACCCCAAACTTCACCGTTGTGGCGCTTGCGAATCGGAGAGGAGCGCGGAAGTGTCCTAGCACCATAGCCAAAAAACTGTATCGGCGTTGTGTCTGCCAAATGTTCAAGCAGCGGAATTGCCTTTCCATGATGACGGCTTATGCCGCCAACGAAGCTCACCGGCACGTCGCGTTGAACCTCACCGAGTATTTCGAGCACCCGGGTGTCAAAGCCAATGCGGAAATATTCGGACCTTATACCTATCTCACGAAAACGAGGCACAAAGTGAGGAAAAGACGTAAGAATGAGATCATAGGGACGCAGAAAACCATCCGGCGGCAGCGGACAAGCGATCTGGCCAACGATCAAGGGCACCGTCTTTTTCAGTTCGATTAGCGCGTGAGGCGGAAAGAAGCTGAGATCCTGACAATAAAGCACATCGGGCTTGAATGCTCGAACCCGTGCCATTGCGACCTCAAGCAAACCAGGGAGGGCCGCCAGTCGCGCGCCGATATAAGGTAGCCTGAAAAACCGATGCGGTAATTTCATCGCCCATGGACTGAATGGTTCATTGTTCTCGCGCGCCCACGCCGATTGAAGCGGAACACAATTTCCAATGATGTCGACGACATCGCAACCCAGGGCCTTTAAGTGGCGCGAGTAGAAATCGGAAGTGCCGAACGCAGCCTCAAGCAAATAATCTGTTTGCCTTTCGGAGGAAGCCGACCGCAAATCCCGATTGCGACGATAAAACATCGTCAGAAATCTGGAATAATAGGTGTCGAATACGGCAATCCGCATGAAGTTAGATCCCTAGTTGCTTTTCGCGGAGAGCCGTAGCTCCACCAATAGGCTATCACCCTGTCCCAATGCGTCCAACGTACGGTTTGCAAAGCCCATCATGACACCTGCAAGGCGTGCGCCGCGCGAAGCAGCGACATTGCGGACTTTTCGAACAAAGCTTGGGGGCCGCTGAAAGTTGCCGCTTTCCGACCAGGTATTGGAGGCCTTCCCCTCCTGCCGCTGTTCCCGCGAGGTCCGAAGCTGGATAACCGACCAAAGATTGGGCGTGATCGTTCTGACGCGCTCGACATCGTAACCGGATTTCCGAGCAAGCAGCGTGAAGGAAGTCCGATTGAAATGGTTCTGGTGGTATGGAATGTGCCAGTTTATCCAGCGACCCTTCCAGATTTTACGGTGGAAGGAACCGGTGTTCGGAAAGGCCAGAATGACGCGCCCGCCTTTATTGAGGCGATCTTTCAGAGCCCCAAGCATCGCAAGCGGATCAGGCACGTGTTCAATCACCTGATTCAACACGATAAGATCGAATTTCTGATCGGCAAACGGCACATCATAGATGTTGCCGATATGAACGCGTAACGCATACTTATCGGCAATGGTGCGAACGTTCGGATCAGCCTCGACACCCCAGCATTCCACCCCGAGTTTGCGCATCTCAAGCAGAGAGAGGCAGGAGCCGCAGCCAATGTCCAGAACCTTCTGCCCGGGCTTAGCAAGATAGTGGCCCTGGTTGTCAGTGCCTGCAATCCACCGGCGAAGCCTTGCAAAAGGTTTCTCGACGAGCGCGGCTTCCTTTTCCAGCGCATCAAAATTGATCTCCCGTCGGGGATAGTAGTTGCTGTAGAGTCCCGGGAGATCCTCTTCCGTTAGACGCGGCGCAGTCGACATATGGCCGCAGGAAACACATCGATCTATCGAATAGACCCCCGGGCAACCGTATCGATCATCGCTGATGCGCTCGATAAAGGTCTGCATTTGCGATCCACATGCGATGCAGTGCTGCTGCAAACCACCACTCATACCATTCCTTCCTTTCGTTTTGTCAGCGACCACCATGTCATCAACGTGCGCATGCATGAAAAATATGCCATGCGGCCTGGCGCAGTAATGCGCTGCAGCGGCGACCCGACGAGCGAGTAGAAAATGAGACGCTGAAACACATTGTGAGGTGAACGCCGACCAAAAAGCCGCTTTCGCCATGAAAGCCCGGACGCATCGTTTCCATAGACGGGAGGCGAATACACAATTGCGCTACTGCTGACAATGAGAGGCACACCCGCGCGTCTGAAGCGCATGGCGATTTCGTAGTCAGCCAGATAATGTGGCAGAAGGAACGGCCGCATACCACCGTACCTTTTGAATAGTACGGCAGGATAGATCGTGCCTCGACCACTCAGGGCATCGACCCGATACTGGCCGCGTGGTGATCGCTTTTCAGTTTCACTCAACTCCGAGAGCAAATCCCAGACGGCAAGCCTGTTGATGTCTACTCTTGCCCCGATGCTTACGAGAGGAGGGTCGCGTCCTTCTTCATGGATAACGCTTCCGACAGCGGCTCCCCCATTTTTGATCGACGCATAAACCAAGGTCTCTATATAACGTTCGCCAAACCAAGTATCGTTGTTTAGGAAAAGGACAAAATCTTCCGCTCCGCAAGATGGGAGCACATATTTGAGCCCTTCCTCGATGGCACCACCCCACCAAAGGTTGCCGTTTCCTCGGATTCGGATCACATCGTCCTGTGACTGCAGGTATGCTGCGGTTCCATCAGTTGAACCATCATCGACGACAACGATCGTTAAAGCGTGAAATAGGCTCTGCTTCCTCAGAACGTCCAACACTTTCTTAGTGTGTTCAAGCCGATTGAAAACAGGAATAATAACATTCACGCGCATGCTAGATTTCCTGTTTCTCAAGAAACCAACCGACATACGGCCATTCACACTGCTGAGGCTTCGATGAAGCGTCAACGTTCCAACGCTTAAGCTCCTGCAAAGGCGGCGGCGTTACGACACCAAACGTTCCTGCTGGTTGAAAACGATCAAGCACCCGGTAGCCCTGCTTCTGAAAATTATCCTGTAATTCATCAGCATTTAAGAACCAAACTGGATAACTCGCACTGTAGATCCACCCCGGCACATGCTGGACGAAAGGCGCCTCTGCGACGTCAAATTGCGCCATTGTTCTATCAATCAAAATAAACTTGACGCCTTTCGATAGAAGAGCTTCCAGAAACTGACGAGGATTTTCAAGATATTGAAGAACGCCGGAGAGCAACACGACGTCTGGCTGCACGCGATCAATCGCCTCGTCTAGGTTATCGCAGAAACTCAAGCTTTCATCTTCAAATTCTGTCCGGCCAGCTTTTACAAAATGCGGCTGCTCAACGACGCACCATTTCAATTCCTTGAGATGAGCAAAAGCCGTACGGTGCTGAAAGTAAGAACTCCCCAACGCCCCACCAAAATCGACTACCCTCAAACGGCAATCGGACCGAGACGCAACGTACATAAGCCAAGCAAGCAGGGGATGCGAATAACTCCTCTCCTTGAATATAACGGTATCTCTCTCGTAGGCGGCCCGGCCCTGCACTACCGCTCGTGTGGCTTCGAGAACCTTTGCAAGAATAGCGGGCGCATCATAGCCACCCGACGCCGACATGGCCGAACGCCAATCAGCGTAAGGTCCATCGAAAAAGATGTTAAGATGGCGAAACTCCTCCCAAATTCCAAGTTCGCGAGCCTTCGGCGATTCTCGCGTCACTTCAAGCAAACAATGAACTCCGGGCAGCGAAAAGATAAGTCGTCTCATTTTTCAAACCACGCTTGGAACGGTAGGCGTTCAAACTCGTCCAACGCCCCGCCGGGCGTCGAATTGAAGATACGGATATCGTTCTCTTTTGCGATATTTGAAATGGCTCGATACTGTCGCCATAGCCGCGCTAGGGACTGAAAGTCGTCGTGACGGTTCGTTCTCAAGGTACCGTCGGAGTTTGCAGTAATATCCTTGCCTTTCTGTGCCTTGAGGTCGAAAGCATATTGATAGTGAGATGATAAGAAATGGTCGTGATCGACTCCAATTAGGACGATCTCCTTAAAGCCGAGATACATCGCTATCATCAGCGCCATCACTGGCACTGATTCGACGCCCGGTACGGCCTGAGAGATATCGATGATTTCGTTAGAAGGCCTGTCGTCGAAACTGTCCGTAAGCAATAAATACCGAACCGTTCGCCCCGCAAAAAGATCGTGCTTTCTAACAAGCTCCGCTTCGGTAGAACTGAGGAACAGTTCCGCGGTGCCCAAATGTGAATGCATCTCTTCAAACCACCTGATGACATCCTGTGATGTCATCAGCCCATAAGTGATCTGCGGAACACAATGGTAACGAGATCTGAACTTGTCGAAACCGGAATGCAGATAACCGTTGGAAACGGTTATAACAGTCTGACCTTCGAGCAGCGACAGGTCTACACCTTTAACACTTGGCCCATTTCCTAAGATAAAACAGCGCTCACCAGCATGCCGGCCGGAAATTTTCCTGTTTGCTTCCAGGGGTCGCGTAACCTCGATCGGAAACCGATAGCGAGCATTTATTCTACGCTTTAGCTCATGCACGCCGTGTGGGAGAAGCATGGACGCAAAGGTCAAAACTCTCCTCAGGGCTGCAGCCACTTCACCACCTCGAATACTTCAGCATACTTCACGCCGATCCGCTGCCCGGCATTTTCAGCCTCGTTTCGAAAGAAGCTTACCCATTTACGCCCCGTACGTTCCATTTCGGACTCGTGCGCCAGGATCGCGCGCTCCTTCTGATCCCAATAAGACGTGATGTCCACGTAGAAATTGCCCCGGAAATCGGCCGTCGAATGATACCAGTTGCTGCGATACATCAGGAGGCGGGGGACGTGCCTGCAGCTATGCAGCGATGCACGCGACAGGGCAAGGTGATCGTGGTGGATATCACCTACCCAGTGAGTATAGACCATGTCGATATTGAGATCCTGAACGAGCTTCAGGATCTCGATGTTAAGAGGGTCGACAAATTCGATCTGGAGCGTCTTGAATTCACCACAGTACATCTTGTGGACGCCAAGGATTTCCATCGCGACATCCGCTTCCGCCCTAGCAACCTGGCTGCTGCGTACAGACTGGTCGTATTGATTGGAAAAGCCTGACACGGTTGCCACATAGACGTAAACGGTGTCACCATTCGCGGCATGACGCGCCAACGCGCCGCCACAGCCTAATTCCACGTCGTCAAAATGGGCACCGATCGCCAGAATATTCACTTGCAACTCCAGAGCAGTTCACGCGTGCCTGCAATACCACAATTCAGCAACGTGTCGAGAATGCTGAGATAGGGAATGAACTCGCCATAGGGCTGTGGATAAACCGGATGGACAAAATGCTGCCATTCGATCGCGATCCCGGCAGCCTCGAACACTTCGGGCCGCATATAGCCGCGCGCACCCAAGCCCGACAGATAGCGAGTTGCTCCCACCTTGCGCAGCAGTTCCACGAGCAGCTCGTTCTTATGCCCTTCGGGGTTCAAAGTGCTCGACCGAACCGTCGGCATCGTAATTTCCAACATCTCCAGGATACCCTCCAGGAAATGCATGTTGAAATCGACCAATAGGTCGAACGGCTTGCCATAGAGGGTCTCAAGCCGGGGAAAGACCTCGTTCCAACCGTCGGATCTGCGATAATTTTCTCGAAGGAGAGAGAGGTTCTGATCAATCCATCCAGTGCCGGCCGCTAGCTCGACCTGATTGATCGCCGTGCCGAACTTCGGCTTCTTTATCCCAACAGTAAGCCATCGGTCGCCTTGCGCCGTTTTTATCTTATCGCGATGCGTCCAGCTCTTACTCGTTCCGTGAACGAACTGGACGTGGTCCAGAACGATATAAAGGTCAGCGTTCAAAAAACGCTGAAAAAAGCCGAGATATGAAGCGAAATCTGGCTGGTGAATAACGGCCGTGATGGTCATACGGCCAATCCTTCCAGCACGTCCGAAACGCGTCTAAGGCCTTCGAGATCGACCTTGGCCATTGCGATCTCGCTCATCTTCCGGATAGGAATCTCTTGTTCCAGGGCACTCAGATCGAATGCTAAGTGATGTCCGGCAAAAAAAGCAGCCCCCAGCCCTTCGAGCGCACGCCCGACGGGGATTTCAAAGAGTTCATTAGCAATGACCACACAGGGCAGACCGGCCGCGCAAGCCTCGAATGGGGTGATTCCGCCGCCGGTAATAGCCAGATCGTGCCGATACATTTCCGCCGCGAGTGACGGTACCCTGTTAAGCAGTTTGAAGCGACCCGGCAAAGCGGTTGTGACCATTTTTTCGAGCTCCGCCCCGTGCTCGAAGCTTGGTCCTGTGACGATTGTAACGCGAAAAGGCTTGTCGCTCAGCCATTTGGCCACGCGGGTAGTCACACCGTAGGTGTCAGCGCCGCCGAGGGTCACAAGTATCGATTCAAGGCTCTGCCGAACTCTGCGAAATGTCGCGATTTCAGGATTAAGTATCATGTACTCCAATCCCAATCGAACATCGGCGCCTTGGAGATTCTCGGTATTCTCAAACATCAGAGCACAGATATTCACATCGGCAAGCGCCGCGCCATCGCCTCGATCATCGAAGGTAACAAGCCTTGCGCCCAGTCGCCTGATCGCTTCGCTGTGAGGTCTCTGCGTGTTGAGCCGATCATTAATCCAAACCGACGATGAAGCACAGGAGTTGAGAAAGCCATCCTCCCATCCCGTCACCGAGGCGAGATCGTAGAGCTCAACGTCAAAGCCCCTCTCTCGGATGATCCGCAACGAGTTCGGATGATCATTCGCCAGAAATCGAACCGGGTGACCGCGTGCCTGCAATTCGGTCGCGAGCGTCAAGGACCGAAAGAGATGCCCCATTCCGCGTGTATGCGAACTTTCTATGCAGAAGACGAACATAGTCTGATCGCTTCTTCCGTGCCAAGCCAGCCTTTACCCGCCTTTGCGGCAAGCACGCATGCGCGTCTCCAATCCTCCTTCGTGTCGACCGTCAAACGCAAATCCGGAGAGACCTTGGCCGCAGGGATGTCGAGCTGGCCGATTTTGAACAACTCAGGCCGATCGGTGAAGTACTCGTTCACGTGCTCCCGATGGTGCGGCAACTTTCCCTCGCGATGACTGCGCGCTAAAGCGTCGAACGTGAATATTTCGGCACCAACACCAATCGGCAGTTGGCCGAAGGCATGAGTATAATCGAAACCTTGTCTCTGATGCAGATCTACAAGCCTCTCGAGCTCCTCGATATCCGTGAACGGATTATCTGCAGTCAGTCGGACAATATCCGACATGCCGAATGACCTCGCGCATTGAAAATAGCGATCGAGAACATCTGTTTCGTCGCCGCGAAAGCAATTTACATCTTGCTCGAGGCACCATGCTTCAATGACATCGTTTTCTTCCGCCGATGATGTAGCGACGACAATTTTGACCGGCCGTGTGAACCTCAAAAGCCTGCCCAGGACATGCCCAAGAAGAGGCCGCCCGGAAATATCGCGTAGCACCTTTCCTGGTAAACGGGTCGACCCCATCCGCGCCTGGATAATAATTCCGAGCGTCACGCCAGATCACCCCACTGGAGAACAGCGTCAGCGTCAAGATCTCTTATCAGCTGTCGCCCCGCGAGAGTCTCGAGATGCTTTGGCTCAATTCCCGTCCCGGGTCGCTTGACCGAAATATCCCCAGCAGAAATGACATGGCCAGCCTTAAGGGACCGATTGACGACAACGCTCTTGCGATTGTTCAATCTGGTCGTCGCCTCACTCGCTGCCGGCTCTTTGCGGCCACTGCCCTTCATGACCTCGAACGCACGTACTGCGTCGACGAGCCACTTCATTTCCGCAGGATCGGCCGAGAGCATATGATCGGGACCATCAGCGGCTTTGTCATAGGTAAAATGCCGCTCAATGACTCGAGCCCCCATTGCGACGGCGCATAGGCTGGCAACTGGCGTCAACGTATGGTCGGAATAACCAACGTCCAGCTCGGGAAACGCCTCCATCATCGTCTGCATCGCACGTAAATTCACATTTTCCGGATGCGTCGGATAACTTGTGATGGCGTGCAGCAGAATGAGTTTGTCGTTACCGGCTTCTTTGATAGCAGCAACAGATTCGCGGACCTCGTCGAGTGTAGACATCCCGGTCGAGAGAATTATCGGTTTGCCTGTTCTCGCCAGATAACGAAGAAACGGAATGTTGACGGCATCATCGGAACCCACCTTGTGAGCGCCAACCCCACACTTTTCCAGCAGATCGACATCACTTTCATGCGAAGGAGACGAGAACCAATCCAGTCCGTGCTCCTCGGCATAGCGAAAGACCAGTTCGTGAAGCTCGTGATTGATTTCATACTTGCGGAAAAGTTCGAACTGCGAGGTAACACCAGTGTTTTCCATGTCAAACATGGCGTTTCGGCTCGATAGCGTCTCGGCCCGATAAGTCTGAAGCTTAACGGCGTCTACACCCGACGCCTTCGCCTCATCGATCAAGCGCCTTGCCTGTTCATAGGTCGTAAAGTTGCCGCCGATCTCCGCTATGATATAACAGCGATCAGCACGGTAGTTGCGGAACATTCTTCACTCCCTGTAGTCTTGGCATGCGGGTCACTCACGCCCGATGCCACAGCCAGACTGACGGCCTAGCGACTATCGCAAGCCGCAGCTTCAGCCGACCCCGGTTGATTACTGGCCGATTTCCTGGTTCCGATCGACGTAGTTGCGGACGATTACCTGCCTGCCGCAAATCTGGGCCGGTTCATCTTTAGTCTGCCTCGGGAGATAGCATCTGCGGCAAACTTCGCTCTTCAGAAAGCCTTGCGGTTCCTTGTGCAAAGCACGAACAGCATTCATTTTTTCCCCGTGCCATATCTGATGCACGGTTTCGATGTTCGCGTCGCCGATGACCTCACGGTTCTCTTCGTCGTTCGAGCACTTCATCACCAGTCCGTCGGCACCGATCACTAGACGCTGGTACTGCTGCGGGCAGGTGAAGTTGTCGAGATAGGCGATATCCGAGTCCTTGCCGAGATAGTCGATCAACGGATTGAAGGCGACCAAATCCACGTGAGGTGCGAACGTCTCATAGTAAAGATCCGGATTTTCTCTGATCGCCGGCCAGATCCCCTGAACCTTGATGACCGGGCGGTGGAGGCCATGTTCCTCCTTGTATTTCTTTATATCCTTGATCTTGTCTAGCAGCGCCTCGAACTTGATCGGCTTGCGTATCTTCTCGTAGGTTTCACCGGTGCCATCGATAGACACGGTAATCCAGTCAATGCCCGCATCAACGAGCTGAGCGAAATAGTCCCGATTAAGCTTGAAGCCATGAGTGAGGGTCGAGACTTCCTTGATCCCATGGTCCTTCGCGTAGCGCACGCAATCGGCAAAGCGCTTGTGTAGTGTGGCTTCGCCACGCAGCGATAGGCGGAGCGCCGGGACCTTGCCGCCGATCTCATCGATGATGCGGCAATAGAGATCCCAGTCCATCCGCGTCGTATTGACGTGTTTCTTGAACTCATCACTGATCGTGTAGCACATGGGGCAACGCAGGTTGCAAATCGATGCGAGCTCAAGGTCAACGAGCAGCGGATAATCCGAAACCTGCTGATTCAGGGCATATTCCGACCACTTCCGCCGGTAGTCAGCGTATTCTGCTTCCCAACCCTCGCCACGATATTCCTCGAACGCCGCTTCACGCGCGTCCGTGTCCATCGAGTAGTTGCCCTTGTTGATCGGAACGTAACGCTCGTTCAATTTACGACTCCTTCATCACCACGCGGATCCCGGCTGGCAGGTCCCACTCCGGTTGCCATCCGAGAACGGCACGAGCCCGCGTGATATCGGCCCGCACGTCAGGTATTTCATTCCGCCGGACAGTGCAAGCGGACACTACAGGTAGATCCGTGCCGGCTGCCTTCTGCAAGATATCGATTATTTCCTGCACCGAATACGACGTGCCGGAGCCGATATTCAAGCAATGATAGCCTTCCGGCACGTCCATGGCCTTAGTAAAGGCGTTCAGGACATCGTCGACGAACACATAGTCCCGTCGGGGACCGAGATCCATGACATGTATTTCCTGCTTCGCCCTCACCTGATTCAGAAGCGTTGGTATTAAAAATCCGGAGCGCTGCCCAACGCCATATATATTGAAAAGCCGTAATACCACCACTGGTATCTGCTCATATGTGGCGGCAAACTCACAGAGTTGTTCGGCGAGATGTTTTGAGAGGGCATAGGGATTGTTCGGCCTCGCCGGATCGCTTTCCCGTATCGGCAGTCGCTCTGGCACCCCGTAGACATAGGCGCTTGCAAATACAAGCTTGGACTTATGTCGCTTGCACCAGTTGAGAGCATGTTGGGTACCGAGAACATTAGCCGCCGTGAAGCTCGGCCCCTGTGTCCAGCTGTCCGGAACAAATGTCCTGCCGGCGAGATGAAAGAGAACGTTCGCAGCGGGAAGTTGCTGCCAAGTTTTCTCGTCGCTTATGTCACCATACTTTCGGTCAAGCGCAAATACGTCTACGCCAGCCTGCTCAAGCCGCCCAACGAGGCGCTTTCCGAGAAAACCACCAGCACCCGTGACAATGGCATCAACCATTCAAGAACCTGGATTGCATGGATTCGAATTGCTCTATCGCCAGCG
Organism: Rhizobium sp. WYJ-E13; assembly: GCF_018987265.1. Taxonomy (NCBI): domain Bacteria; kingdom Pseudomonadati; phylum Pseudomonadota; class Alphaproteobacteria; order Hyphomicrobiales; family Rhizobiaceae; genus Rhizobium; species Rhizobium sp. WYJ-E13. Next base: position 1,676,348 of record NZ_CP076854.1, read on the forward strand.
CATAATCATCAGGCCGCCCGATATCGAGCCAATAGCCCGGAAAATCGCGAACCGTGGCCGGCTTACCGGCACTAAGAAGATCAAGCATCAGCTGATCAAAGCCATAAGCACCACGTTGCGGTATATATTCGACGGCTTGGGACGATACCATGTAAACGCCCATGCTGACTTTGTATTCAGCCGTCGGCTTTTCCCGAAAACCGGTCAGGCGTCCGTCCTCGTTCGTGTCGAGAACGCCATAGTCTATGCGATGCTGACGCGTTTTGGATGAGATCGTGAATATGTTCCCGTCGCGGACGTGAGCATCATGAAAGTCGGCGTAGTTCAAATCTGTCAGAATATCTCCGTTCATCACTAGGAAATTCTCCGGCAGATCCTTTATCAACCGCAAAGGACCCATCGTACCGAGCGGCTCGTCCTCGAGCGAATAATCAATACGCACGCCCCATTTGTCGCCATCCTGGAAGAACGCCTTGATTAGCTCGGCCTGATGATTGACGGCCAGGGTAATATGCTGAAACCCGCCAGCTATCAGCTGACGAATGATAACTTCAAGAATGGGATAGTCGCCGATCGGCATCAGAGGCTTCGGAAGAACGACTGTATAGGGCCTCAGGCGCGTTCCCATCCCTCCCGCCAGAATGATTGCACGCCTAGACATTGAAGATATCCGCCTTGTATCTTGATAGATTATGCGGCTGACGCAGCCATTCGATCGTTGCTTTAAGTCCGTCTTCCAAGCTGTAACGGGACGAAAAACCTGTCAGAGACTTGATCAAGCTGTTGTCGCAGCACAAGCGCTCTACTTCACTGTTTGCCGGGCGCAAACGCTGCTCGTCGCATTGGATCTCCACACTGACGCCGATGATGTCGGCGATCAGTTGAACGGTATCGCCGATCGATATCTCGCTGCCGGAGCCAATATTGACCGTCCGGCCGATGGCAGCATCGCAAGCCGCGAGCGCCAGAAAGCCGTCGCATGTGTCCTGTACAAAATTGAAATCCCTCGTGGGCGAGAGCGCACCGAGCGTCAGCGTCGTTCGTCCGGTTAGAAGCTGCGAAATCACAGTCGGAATAACGGCCCTTGCTGATTGTCTCGGGCCGAAGGTGTTGAACGGCCGCGCAATTGTCACCGGCAGGTCAAAGCTCGAATGATAGCTATACGCAATTGCATCAGCGCCGATCTTGGAGGCAGAATAGGGCGACTGTGCCTGTAGGGGATGGCTTTCACTGATGGGGACAAAACGCGCCGTCCCGTAGACTTCGCTCGTCGATGTCTGGATGACCCTTCCGACGCCGGCATCGAGAGCCCCTTGTAGAACGTTCAGTGTCCCATGGACATTGGTGTCGACGTAGCTCGACGGAGCCTGATAGGAATAGGGAATCGCGATAAGAGCTGCGAGATGGAAGATCGTATCGATGCCCTTCGCGACGGTGCGCATCTGGGCTGGGTCGCGGACGTCCCCAAGGACAACCTCGAACTTCCCACGATGTTCGGAGTGGTCCAACCATCCCCAGCTCGAAAACGAATTGTACTGGCAAAGCGCACGAACTTCGACGCCCGATTTGACCAAGGTTTCGACAAGATGAGAGCCTATGAAGCCATCTGCCCCGGTGACAAGCGCTCTTTTCATTTCAAAACACCTTCAGAGTTGCGCAGGAAGAGCTTCTCCACCTCCCAAGGCAATTGGATTGCTGAAATCGATGGCTTTCGTTGCTGACCCAGCATCTGGATAATTCCTACATTATCCTCGACGTCGAAACGGATGCCCTCGGCCACGGAATATATCGAAAAACGGCTCGATATGCCGAGACGCAGGTAGAATGTGCCCGTATTCAGGAGATAACCGGGGAATTTGACGCGAGCTCGATAGTAACCAGCGGGCCGGATGTCCAGGCGTCCAACATCGAGTTCAGGATCGGAAAGGCTGATGAGCGAGGTATACCCATCTTCCATCATGATCTGCATCCCAACCGAAAGACCAGAAAGTGGTTCCCTCAACTCGTATTCGACTTCGACCGAAAACCCCTTCGAAAGCTCCAGTGTCCCTGAAGCCTCGCCGCTCTCGTTGAGCACGACAACACGACAAATAACCGCCTTTCCATCAATTTCGTCAGGATTGACGGCATAACTTGCCGTGCCGCCAAATTCGGGCCGATTAAGATAGGCCTTGATCACCTCTGCGGTGTCGCCCATCGCAGCAACTTTTCCATCGGCCATCAGGATCGATTTCGGGCAGATGCTGCTTATTGCTGTCATATTGTGACTAACGAAGACAATCGTTCTTCCAGATTTGGTGACCTCCTGCATGCGTCCCATGCATTTGTTCTGGAAGTTCACGTCGCCGACAGCCAATACCTCGTCCACCAGCAGAATTTCAGGTTCGAGATGAGCCGCAACGGAGAATGCCAAGCGGACATACATGCCAGAGGAGTATCGCTTCACCGGTGTGTCGATAAATTCGCCGATCTCCGCAAACTCAACAATCTCATCGAATTTCGATCTCACCTCGGTTCGGCTCATGCCGAGGATAGCGCCATTGAGATAAACGTTCTCTCGGCCCGTGAGCTCGGGATGAAATCCAGTGCCTACTTCGAGCAAGCTGGCTATTCTGCCTCGTATCCCAATGAAGCCCGAATTTGGCATTGTGATACGCGACATCACCTTCAGCAGCGTCGATTTCCCGGCCCCATTCCTGCCGATGATGCCGACGATCTCGCCTTGTCCTACCTCAAAGGAGACATCGTCAAGAGCGTGAAAGATATCTCCCTTGAGGCGCGACTGCCTGTCCCGTTCGGTCGCATAGTCCGATACCGAAACATTCGGGTCAGGTAGATTGCGCCACTTGGCCCACAAGCTCTGAAGGTCGCGATAAAGCGTGCCGTGGTTGATCACACCCAGACGATATAGCTTGCTGACGTGCTCCGCGCGGATAACAACATCGTTCATTAAACTGTATCCATAGCGGTCGCCTCGGCCCGCGCGAACAGCATCAGGCCGCATATCGTAATCACACTGGTCACTGCGAGATTGGCAAGACAAAGACTGATTGGCAAAGCGGGAACGTCAAACAACGCCCAACGAAAGGTCTGCACTGGCATCGTCATTGGATTAAGGTAATAGAACCAGTGGTATCGGTCAGGAATCTGGCTAAATGGATACACGATAGGTGTCGCATACATCCAGAGCTGCGTCATAAATCCGACAGCGTAGACCAAGTCACGGAATCGCACTGTTAGGGCAGAAACCACCAGTCCAGCACCAATGCCCAGCACTGCAATGTAGAGAAGCACCAGAGGCGTCATAAACAGGAAGCGGTAGCTTAATATCAGATCAGGGGTCGCGATCTTTATTGCGACGGAAACCACCAGCAAAAGCAAGAACTGAATAGCAAATGCTACCAGACCGCTCATCACCACGGAGAGAGGCACCACAAGCCTGGGGAAATAAACTTTTCCGAACAGGTTGGCGTTCTTGGAGAACACTTCGGAATTGTTGGTCAGGCAGGCAGAAAAATAGCTCCAGATGATTGTGCCCGACATGTAAAACACGAACGGTGGAAGGCCATCCGTGGAAAGATTGGCGATTTTTCCGAACACGACATAGTAAGTCATGGCGGTCAGAGAAGGCTGGATGACGTACCAGGCAGGTCCGAGAACGGTTTGCTTATAGAATGTCGTGAAATCTCGCTTGAAGAACATCCAGATGAGATCACGATATCGCCAGACCGCACCAAGATCCGGCATGCTGCCCTTAGAAGGCTTGATGATGATATCCCAATCATCGACCTGACGCGCTGGGGCCGATCCCGTCGAGTGCTCTGTCATGCCGTTATCTTCAGGTGTTCCGGGAGCGCTGTGAGAAGGCTGCAGACGCGCTCGATCTCGTCACTGCGATGTCCCACCGAAATAGGCAGGCTCAGTTCGGTTGCATGCAGCTCGTCTGCAACAGGATAGTTGCCAGAGAGAATGCCTTGCATCGCCTTCTGCCGATGCGGTGCAATTGGATAATGTATCTCGGTCTTGACCCCATGGTCCAGCAGCCATTGACGCAATTCGTCTCGGGCCGGGTGACGTATTCCGAAAATATGAAACACGTCGTATTCGGCAGGTCGACGAAGCGGCTGGGCGAGCCAGTTCGGCAAATTTGCGAAATAGATGTTTGCCAGCGCCCGCTTGTGTTCAGTCATTTGATCCATATAGCGCAGCTTAACTCGCAGAAACGCCGCTTGTATCTCGTCAAGCCTCGAATTTACCCCGATATAAACGTTTTCGTATTTCTTCTTCGAGCCGTAGTTGCGCATGTGTCTAAGACGATCTGCAAAGGTATCATCGTTCGTGACGATCGCCCCGGCATCTCCCAATGCACCAAGATTTTTGGTCGGATAGAAGCTGAAGCAGCCTGCAATCCCGAACGTGCCGGTGAGCTTTCCGTCATAGCGCGCGCCGTGCGATTGCGCACAATCCTCGATCACGACTAGGCCATGCTCATTTGCGAACGCGGCAATCTCAGTCATTCGGCAAGCCTTACCGAAAAGATGCGTCACGCAAATTGCTCGCGTATCGGACGTGAGCGCCGCGGGCAGGTAAGCGGGGTCAATGTTAAACGTCTCCCGCTCAGGCTCCACCAGAACGGGTTTGTGGCCAGCTCGCAGGATGGCCAGAATTGTTGCTATGTAGGTATTGGACGCAACCATGATCTCGCTGCCCTTGGGCAGCTCGAGCGCCTCTATGGACAATATCAAGGCATCAAGACCATTTGCCACACTGATGCAATGCTTGCTCTCGGCGAAGGCAGCGAATTCGGCCTCAAATGACGAAACTTCACTTCCGAGTATGTACCAGCCCGAACGAATTACCCGGGAAGCAGCCGCCTCCAATTCTTCCATCAATGCGCGATTGGCCTGCGCAAGACTTTCATATTCGATCATTTCAGGAGCGCCCGTAAGGAGTGTGGATGTAGTCGTCGCTGTCGTATCCATCGGAGGCAAAAACCAATAGGATCGAACCCGGACCAAAAGCCATTTCATGCCAATCATGTGGTTCTACAAGAAGGCACTTGTCAGGCGATGACAATGTAATTTCTTCCTGGATTTCGCCATTGTCCATAGAGACCACCACGGTTCCCGAAAGCGCAATCAATGCCTGCCGGGTCTTATGATGACGATGGCCACCGCGCTTTTGGCCGTCGGCACCATAGATCCAAAAGCTTCGCGCAACCGGAAATGGGAGTATCCCATCCATAACGGTCAGCGCCCCCCGCACATCGGAGATCGTCTTTAGCTCAAGCAAAGTAAAAGCGGACAAGATTGGTTTTCCAATTTATGGGCTAGGCAGTTGGAAAATGCGGGGCTGGCTCCCTGACCAAGCTGATCAGGTATCGTCCATAGGAGCTCTTTTCAAGTGGAGCCGCGAGCCTTTGCAACTGCTCAGCGTCTATGTAGCCCAAATGAAATGCAATTTCTTCTGGGCAGGCAATCTTCAGCCCTTGGCGCCTCTCGATGGTGGCGATGAACTGGCTGGCTTCGAGCAAGGAATCGTGCGTGCCGGTATCAAGCCAGGCGTGCCCTCGGCCAAGGACGGCGACATTCAATTTGCCCGCTGACAGATAATGTCGGTTGATATCGGTAATTTCAGTTTCGCCGCGCGGCGATGGTTTCAAGGACTCAGCAATATCGACCACGTCATTGTCATAAAAATAAAGGCCGGTGACAGCATAGGCCGAGCGAGGGTTGGATGGCTTCTCCTCCAAGCTCAGGACTTTTCCTCGGCTATCGAATTCCACTACTCCATACCGTTCGGGATCATGAACCTTATATGCGAAGATGGTCGCGTTATCCGACCTTTCCGAAGCGGCCGACAAGTCATGCGTCAAGAGATTGCCGTAGAAGATGTTATCGCCAAGTACCAATGCGGTAGACTCGCGCCCGATGAACTCTTTCCCGATCGAAAACGCTTGAGGAATGCCTTCGGGCGAGGCTTGAACGGCGTATTGAAAGTTCAATCCCCATTGCGCGCCGTCCCCTAGGAGCTGCTCGAAGCGCGGTGTGTCCTGTGGCGTCGAGATAATAAGAATATCACGGATACCAGCCAACATCAGCGTCGACAGCGGATAGTAGATCATCGGCTTGTCAAAAACCGGCAGAAGCTGCTTGGAAATGGCAAGCGTCGCTGGATGAAGCCTTGTGCCTGAACCGCCGGCCAGCAGGATGCCTTTGCGTTGGATTTTCGTTGAAGACATGTTGCCTCCCGCAGATACGTGGTTTCTTTCGACCAGCAAAACGTCAGGTTCTCACCGGTTTAGAGCTTGCTCACTACAGATAGATCGAACCGTGTGCAATGCGGCGAGTTGAGAAACAAAATTCAGATCGGTATCGCATTGGGCAGGACAGTGGACAACCATAAGTAATTGGTTGCCGTGTGACCTCTTGATCTGATAGGCGTTCCCTAGCAATTGATGACAATGTCCGGGTAATTCGATATATGATGGCCGAAGCCACTATCAATTCTCACGCTCCACGCGTGACGCTGATAACGGTTTGCTGGAATGCAGAGCGAACGATCGCCGACACACTAAAATCCATTGACGGTCAAACCTATCGGGACTTTGAGCACATCATCATCGATGGAGGCTCAACTGACGAGACTCTTTCTATCATTGCCGAGGCGAACAGCGTCAACCGGCACGTGTTTTCTGGCCCAGATGCCGGAATTTATTACGCGATGAACAAGGGGATCGATATCGCCAAAGGCGACATCATCGGATTTTTGAACGCAGACGATATATTCGAAGACAAGGACTCGCTCGCGGCCGTCGCATCTGCGCTTGAGGATGAAGCCTACGACGCTTGCTACGGCGACCTTATTTATGTTTCCAATCGCAACCCGAGCCGGAGGATGCGTCACTGGAAATCAGGCCCATTCAAACCAGGTTTATTTCAGCGTGGATGGTGCCCGCCCCATCCCACGTTTTACGTTAGGCGCCGCATTTATAACAAGCTTGGTAAGTTTGATTTGCGTTATAGACTCGGTGCGGACGTTGAGCTCATGCTGCGGTTTCTGGAGATCGGTCGCATTAACGCAATCTATATTCCGCGGGTTCTAGTCAGGATGCGATTAGGCGGCGCGACGAATAAAAGCGCCAGAAATATTTCGCGCCAAAATTCAGAGATACTCCGCGCGTTTCACGAGCACGGATTCAAAATTTCAGTCCCGAAATTCTGGGTATCGAAGATCGTGAATCGTGTCGGCCAGTTTCTCACGCGAAACAGGAAACCGGAACCGCCGTCACAGGTCTTGTAGTTCATTTTTGCCTTGACATTCAAAATGACGCCTTTGTTTCACGGCACCAGTCCACAAGGTTAGTGCATGCGACAGCGAACTGAATGAATATCCATAGCAATCTCAAAACGTTCCTTACGCTGGGAAGAACGGCCTTTGCCGTCGCGTCCGCTCGGGTATTTTCACTATTACTGTTTATTATTACTGCGCGAATTTTCACCCCTGCCGACAATTCGCTCTTCATCTACGCAATCACAATGAGCCAACTCCTGGTACAAATTGGCACGCTGGGTTGGCTTAGCGTTATACGGCGCGAAATTTCGCGCGCCGAAGAGACCGATGCCCCTGCGGTGAAGGGATTTATCCTGCGTTCATTCCAAGTGCCAATGGCATCAATAGTCCTTATCGCCTTGGTTTTCGCGACCATTGCGCTTCTTCAAATCGGCACGATCAATTTCAACATATATATTTGCATATCGATCATCACTGTCATCTATTCTCTTCTTTTTATTTTCAGGGAATATTTGGCGGCACTCGGCCTACCTGCATCGAGCATACTTAGCGCGGAAACCATTCCGTTTGCTGTGACCGGGCTTATTCTGCTTTCTACCGGTAACGCCGGCGTAACGCGGGCGCTCGTTTATTTTTCTTTCGGGGTGGCCCTCGGTGTCCTCCTCCAAATTCTTTTGGTTAAAAACCGCCTGAGTAAGTTCCTTGCCGCTCCAAACAGTCTTTACAAAACTGCACATTGGAGCCGTGTTGCCGCCTTTGCGCTTGTGGGCTTTGGTGGGCGGACATTGCTTGATCGAATGGACACGATGGTGTTGCCGACGCTCGCCTCCGCCGAGGACCTGGCGATGTACAACTCAGCATCCCGAATTTCGAGCCTTTTGATCATTGTACCCACGGTGCTGCTTCTTGTTTTCTCGCCGCGTCTGAGCAAAGCATTTGCAATGGGAAACGCCGATCAACTGAAGCGAGATATGGTTTTGCAGACACTCTTGGTCGGGATCGGCGTCTTACCTCTCGCCGCATTCCTGATTGCGTTCCCCGGTATAACAATGGAAATTGTATTCGGAACGGAATACAGAACCGCGGGGAATCTCATAAATCTGATTGTACTCTCGCAAGTTATGTTCGCGTTCTCATTGCCGTGGAGCAATCTCTTGCTCATGAGCAATGGCGAGAGGATCTATGCGTTTGCGCACCTGATCGCTCTGGTCACCGCTGGGATAATCGCCTTTGGACTGGCTGATACCCTTGGTGCTTATGCGGTGGCATTGGCGGCGACAGCAGCTAACACGTTTCTTTTCGTCGCATTCTTTCTTACTGGCCTGTTCAGACTGGTAGACGGTGGACAATGATCGCCCTGAAATTGCTCGCGACTGCCTGCTTCTTGTTTTCTTGGTGGCGCTCCAAACAGTCGTCATCGGCACAAGTTAGCGATTTTTTCATTCTCTCGTTTTTGATCATTTTCCTTCCCGGCTACCTATTTCTGCCGAGCGGTGAAACCACTCTCAATGGGCTGGACCTATCCGATAGGTCAGCGCTTGCTGCTGAGTATGGGTTCAGCTTGGCGCTCATTTGTGGATCGGGGGTCTTCTTTCTCAGACGCCGCCTCCGGCCGTCAGCAGAGAATTTAGAACGGAAAGCCAGCGTCCATTCCGACCCACCAACTTTTTTTTGGAGTGTGAGCGCGATTACGGCTTCCCTGCTCATATTTGCGTTTCTCATGTTGAATGCAGAATTCCGTGATTTCAAATGGAATGTTCTGCGATATCTAACGATCAACCTTGATGGTCCGGAATATAGAACATTAAGGGGCACGACTTACTATCAATCTTGGGTGGTAGAAAGCCTGGTCGGACGTCTCCGATTTACCTTGTACCCGATCCTATTTTGTCTCATTGCCTATCCAATAATTATAAGAAAGCATTATATATTTGCGCTAATCTCTTCCATAATATTTTTCGTTCTTCTTCCTGGATCTCTCTCAAAGTTGCCGATCTTGTTTTTTTCGGGTTACATGATTCTTTTGCTCGCACAACGCCGCCGTGCACTTCTTGATATCGAGACATTGACGATCGTCTCAATCGTCTCAGCCGGTCTGGCAGTAGGCGTACTTTCCTTACTATACTTTGGCCAATATCGACTGGCGATCATGAACGGAACGCTACAACCAGTGCCGCTCGCACTCGAACGTATTTGGGGAGAACCTTACTCGATAATCGTGCGATACTTTACAGTTTACCCCGATATGAAGTCATTCGCGGGTTTTGGCGGCATCAACCTTATCGCCCAAATGATAGGCGTGCCGGTTCGGATGCCTGACGTGGAGGTAGCGCGAACCCTGCTTGGACCCGATAGCGGAAGCAATCCCGGCGTGTTCTTTGTCGGTGGCTATGCGGCGTTCGGTTATTTCGGCATAGTCATCTTCTCGTTTCTCGGATTTGGACTGCTTTGGATATTGGATGAAATTCAACAGCTGATTCAAACGCCGATCTTACGAGCGACCTATTTTTCAACGGTCGGAATGAACGTTATTTTCTTGAATCAGATCGCGTTGCAGACGGCCCTCATCACCTATGGGCTCGCCGTGATCCCCGTCGTCATCTTCCTTTTGGATCGTGTAGCGCGCCACCTGGCCAAGCAATGAAGTACTGCAGAAATAATGCCTGGAAGCTGTGGGCTGACACGTTTGCCATAAGGCGTCTGCCGTGTTAGCAACGATGCTTCACTCAGGCAGTAGAGAACTTTTATGCGGTGGACAGACCAGCAGCGCGCGATCATCATCGCGGCTTGTTTGACGGTTCTTTTCTACGTCGCGATTTCTTACGCCAAATCGGCTGCACTGCTTCCACCTCCTCAATGGAGCGAGAATGAGCGATCGCTACTACAGTGAGAGTTTCAAATTCCTTCATTGATCATGCGTCGGCGTTTAATATTAACGTAACGTGCGTTCTCTCTTGAGATGTAGCAAGCGGCCTCGCTCCGCTTTAAGCAACAAATAATGATAGGCGAAAGCCCGATCCCTTGTGAACGGTCCGCAGTACTGCAGCAATGGACTCGGACCAGTCGAAGACCTCGCTATCAAGCTTTTCGGTATGGTAACCCGCTTGGCATCGTAGGAGGTTTGGAGGCGGCGCTTTCGCTCGCTCAGTTCATCGACTGAACAGTCCGACCCGAACAGGATTTGCGTCTACATCGATTCAGTTCTGCCAAGTGTATGCAATGTCATTTGGGACCTGGAATCCAAGGCCTTTCCAGGACATCCATTCGCATTAAGCAAACACCACCATCTGCGGCGGCACCACCGCCATCGTACCAGCACGCTTAGCGGTGACATACTTCAAAAGCTCTTCGACCACCCTTGGCATGACAGGTTTTGCCACCACGCCGAGTGCGCCGCGGACACCACCCGCAACCACTTCCGGATTGGCAGTCATGAAGACAACGGAAATGCCATGGTCTTCTGCGAGCTGCCGGCCGATCTCAGGGCCGGTGGCGCCATCGGAGAGGTTGACGTCGACGAAGGCGATGTCAGCAAGGGGTGCTAGGCTGAGGGCCGCTTCCCGACCCGATGCGAGACCCGCGACATGTAATCCCATGTCCTCGATAATCGTTTCGAGATCGAGAGCTATCAACAGTTCGTCTTCGACAATCAGCACTCGCTGCTCCATGAGATGTTCCCGTTGCCAGCTACGCACGACATTCGTGGCCATGACAGATCCCTCGTATGCTTTGAGGAGACTTCGCTTCGTGGAGGGCAGATTGCTTCCACGAAGCCCAGAGCTTAAACGAGCCATGCGACGAGATGTTCCGGCATGAAACGCAGTATTTCTCAATTAAACTTCTGTTAATATTAATAATTTCTTATTTTCCCTAGAAGCTTACAGTAAAGGCGGCGGCTATACCGCCTTTAAGGTATTTCGGTTGAGAGACTTCTCAACCCTTGGCCTTCAGCACCAGAACCGGATCCTTGCTGTAATCGGCGGGAAAGATCTGCTTCAGGTTTTCGATCTTCGGCAGGTCGTTATAGACGATATAGGGATAGGTCGGGTTCAGCGTCAGGAAATCCTGGTGATACTGCTCGGCCGGGTAGAAGCCCGTATAGTCGGTAACCTTGGTGACGATCGGCTGTTTGAAGACATGCGCCTTGTCGAGCTGGGCGATATAGGCTTCGGCGACCTTTCGCTGCTCTGGGTCGGAGATGAACAGCGCCGAGCGGTATTGGGTGCCCTGGTCCGGTCCCTGGAAATTGAGCTGTGTCGGGTTGTGCGCGACCGAGAAGAAGACCTGCAGGAGCTTGCCGTAGCTGACCTCTCTCGGATCGAAGGTCACCTTAACGGATTCGGCATGGCCTGTCGTACCGGTACTGACCGTTTCGTACCTGGCGGTTGCCGCTTCACCGCCGGCATAGCCGGAAACGGCGCTTTTGACACCCTTCACATGCTGGAAGACGCCCTGGACGCCCCAAAAGCAGCCGCCGGCGAAGACGGCGGTCTCCGTGCCGGACCTGCCCGCCTCGTCGATGGCAGGGGCTGGAATGACGACAGCATCTTCTGCCGCCCGGGTGGCCACGGAACCGAGGCCGAGCGAAAGGGCTGCGGTTGCGAAAAGCGCGACAAGGAACTTGCCTGATGTGGATATGGGCATGGGGCTACCTCCGGAAACAACATCGCCAAATCCTTGCCGAACGACGAAAAAGCCGCAAATCACAAGCTGTTCACTCACGCCGATGTGACGATTACACGAAAGCGAATGTGCGAAACCGGAACAGGCGGGAAGGTGAGTTGACAATTCCCTGAGGAGTGGGGACAGTGCCGCCCGGTTCAGAGCCAGCACCCGGGGGGATCCAATGTCTGCGCGCTCGTTCTTCGCCTTTTCTGTCCTTGCCGTATCTATGATTTTTGCAGGCCCGCCGGCTTTTTCTGCCGATGCCAAGCGCGATATCGTTACCGTCAAGGACGCGGATTATTTCGGCTTCGACCTGCGCACCGAGCAGAACATTTCGCTCGATCAGTGCAAGGCGGCCTGCATCGGCGACAAGAGCTGCAAGGCCTTCACCTATAATCCCAAGGTGAAGTGGTGCTTCCTGAAATCCGATTTCAAGACGATGAACGCCGCCCCCGGCGCGATTGCCGGCCGGATCGTTGAAACGACCGCTGCCGCCACGCCGAAAGAGCCGGATATCGGTGCGGCCCCTCGCCTGCCCTTCCTGTCCGACGATCTGGTCCAGCAGGCCCGCGATTTCCGCAATGATCTGACGCTGACGGACGACCAGCAAGGCCAGGGTGTGGACAGCCTGACCGCTGGCGCGCGCCTCGACTTGACCGGCGGCAATCTTGCCGATGCGCTGAAGGCCTTCCATGGTGCCCTGTCGATTACCCCCGACGACGGCGATCTCTGGATCGAGACGGCGCGTGCCGCCACCTCGCTCGGCGCACCTGACAGCGGCATCTTCGGCCAGGCGGTGATCGATGCGTTGAACGGCTACCAGCTGACGCGCACGACCAACAAGCGCGCCGACGCGCTGGCAGTGCTTGCCAAGGCCCTGGAAAAGAACGCAAATTACCGCGATGCGCTGAATAGCTATAAGGCGAGCCTGGCGCTCGTCAGCGCCAGGGACGTGCAGGCGGACTACCTGCAGCTCAAGCAGACGCAAGGCTTCCGCATCACCGAACATACTGTCGATGCCGATAGCGCCACACCGCGCGCCTGCGTCACCTTCTCCGAGGCACTGGTCAAGACGGTCGACTATACGCCCTTCGTGACGCTGAACGGGGCTGCACCCAAAGCGCTCGAAGCCAAGGACAAGCAGATCTGCGTCGAGGGCCTGACCCATGGCGAGACCTACAAGATTGGCTTCCGCACCGGCCTGCCCTCCTCGGTCGACGAGGTTCTGGAAGCGCCTGTCACGATCGACGTCTATATCAAGGACCGCAGCCAGGTGGTGCGCTTTACCGGCGATAGCTTCGTGCTGCCGTCGACGGCGCGCCGCGGCGTGCCGATCGTCTCCGTCAATATGGCGTCTGCCAATCTGAAACTCTACCGGATCGGCGATCGCGGCATTGCGCCGCTTCTGACGAGCTCGCAGTTCCTGACACAGCTTGACGGTTACAGCGCCCAGAACATCCAGGACCAGAGCGGCGAACTCGTTTGGCAGGGCTCGATCGAGATCGCCAACGAGCTCAACAAGGATGTCGTGACCTCCTTCCCGGTCGACGAGGCACTGCCCGAGCGCAAGCCCGGCATCTATGTGCTCGTCGCCACCCCGCCGACCGGTCCGGTACAGGACTGGGATTCGCAGGCGACGCAGTGGTTCCTCGTTTCCGATATCGGCATCACCACCTATGCCGGCACCGATGGTCTGAACGTCTTTGCCCGCTCGCTTGCGTCGGCCAAGCCGATGGCCGGCGTCGAGCTGCAGCTTCTTGCCAAGAACAATGAGGTCCTCGGCACGGCGACGACCGATCAGAACGGTCGCGCCACCTTCACCGCCGGCCTGATGCGCGGCACCGCCGCACTCACACCCGCCGTCATCACCGCCAGGAACGGCACGTCCGACTATGTCTTCCTCGACATGACGCGCGCCGGCTTCGATCTCTCCGACCGTGGTGTCACCGGCCGCGCCGCGCCGGGTGCGATCGACGTACTGCCCTGGACCGAGCGCGGCATCTATCGCGCCGGCGAGACGGTGCATGCGGCAGCCCTTGCCCGCGACACGGACGGCAAGGTGATCGAGAACCTGCCGCTGACCTTCATCTTCTCACGGCCCGACGGTGTGGAAGACCGGCGCATCGTCAGCCAGACGAGCAATCTCGGCGGCTATCAGGTGGACCTGCAGACGCAGGAAAACGCCATGCGCGGCACCTGGACGATGAACGTCTATACCGATCCGAAGGGCTCGGCGATCGCCACCAAGACCTTCCTCGTCGACGATTTCGTGCCAGATCGCACCGACATGGAGATCAAGACCGTGTCCAAGGAAATCGGCACGGATACGGCCGCCACCATCACGATTTCCGGCAAATATCTCTATGGCGCCCCGGCGGCCGCCCTGACGATTGAGGGCGATGTCGTCGTCAAGCCGACGCGCGAAAATGCCGCCTATCCCGGCTATCAATTCGGCCTTGCCGATGAAGAGGCGAGCGAGGATTCGCGCCAGCCGATCGACGGGTTGCCGGAGCTCGACGAGAATGGCGAGGCCTCGACCGATCTGACGATCGGCGAACTGCCGGCAACGACACAACTCCTCAACGCTACCGTCTATCTGCGCATGCAGGAGCCCGGCGGCCGTGCCATCGAGCGCTCGCTGGACATCCCGGTCAAGGCCGATCAGGCCGCAATCGGCATCAAGCCGGAATTCGATGGCGACCTGCCGGAGAATGCGCTCGCAAATTTCACGGTGATCGGCCTCGATACCCAGGGCCAGAAGCAGGAGATGACGGGCCTGCGTTGGAAATTCTACAAGCTTCGCCGCGACTATCAGTGGTATCGCGAAGGCACTGCCTGGAAATACGAGCCGACCTATACGCCCGAAGAGGTCGCCTCCGGCTCGGTGGATGCGACGGCTGAAAATGGCGGCAAAATCCAGGCACCGGTCGAGTGGGGCCGCTACCGGCTCGAGGTGGAAAGCACCGATCCCGACGGCCCGGCCTCGAGCGTCGAATTCGATGCCGGCTGGTTTGTCGCCTCGACCTCGACGGAAACGCCTGATGGTCTCGAAATTGCTCTCGACAAGGACAGCTATCATGTCGGCGAAACGGCCAAGCTGAAGGTTACGTCGCGTAATGGCGGCGAGCTGATGATCACGGCCGGCACGGAAAACCTGGTTGCCGTGCAGAATGCAACGATGGGTCAGACCGGCGGCGAGGTCGATATTCCCGTTACCGCCGACTGGGGTGCTGGCGCCTATGTGACCGCGACCCTCTTCCGGCCGGGCGATTCGCTCGACACCCATATGCCGGCGCGCTCGATCGGCATCAAATGGCTGAAGGTCGATCCGGATGAGCGAGCGCTGCAGGTCAAGATCGATACGCCTGAGAAGATGCTGCCACGCGGGCCGCTTGACATCGGCCTGCAGGTTGCCGGCGCTGGCGCCAATGAGGAAGGCTACGTCACGGTTGCCGCCGTCGATGTCGGTATTCTCAATCTCACGCGCTACGAGCCCCCGAACCCGGAAGACTGGTATTTCGGCCAGCGCCAGCTCGGCCTCGAGATCCGCGACCTCTATGGTCGGCTGATCGACGGCTCGCTGGGCGCGACCGGCAAGCTGCGTACCGGCGGCGACGGCGGCGCGATCGCATTGCAGGCAAGTCCGCCAACGCAGAAGCTCGTCGCCTTCTTCTCCGGTCCGGTCAAACTCGATGCCGAAGGCAAGGCGAAGGTCAGCTTCGATATTCCGCAGTTCAACGGAACGGCGCGTGTCATGGCGGTTGCCTGGACGAAGACCGGCGTCGGCCACAGCGCCAGGGACGTCATCATCCGCGACCCTGTCGTCGTCACGGCAAGCCTGCCGAAATTCCTCGCACCTGGGGATAAGGCCAATCTGCGTCTCGACATTGCCAATACCGATGCACCGGCCGGTGACTACAAGCTGACGCTGAGCGGCAACAGCGCGCTCACCATCGACGGGCCAGCCGAACAGACGTTGAAGCTTCAAGCCGGCGCCAAGTCCGACCTGACGCTGACGCTCGTCGGCGGCGCGCCGGGCGATGGCAGTGTGGCAATCAACCTGTCGAACGATCAGGGCCTGTCGCTCGACCAAGTGGTCGATGTGCCGGTGCGGCCGTCGTCGCTGCCGGTCACCGAACGGCGCGTCATCGCGCTCAAACCCGGCAAGAGCCTGACCGTCGACAAGAACCTGTTGGCCGACAGCGTGCTTCCGGGTGCCTCGGTCGCCGTCAACGTCACCCGCTCTGCCGCCTTCGACATTCCGGCGCTGCTGATGACGCTCGATCGCTATCCATTCGGCTGCGCCGAACAGACGACGAGCCGCGCGCTGCCGCTGCTCTATCTGGCCGAAGTCGCCAAGCAGGCCGGTATGGATGAGACCGATGACGACATCCACAAACGCGTGCAGGATGCCATCTACAAACTACTCTCCTATCAGGCCTATGCTGGAAGCTTCGGCCTCTGGGGACCGGATTCCGGCGATCTCTGGCTCGATTCCTACGTCACCGACTTCCTGACGCGGGCACGCGAGCAGAAATACGACGTGCCGGATCGCGCCCTGGTGCAGGCGCTGGAAAACCTCCAGAATTCGCTCTCCTATACGACGGACGTGAAAGGCAAGGGCGACGAAATCGCCTACGCCCTCTACGTGCTCGCCCGCAACAAGAAGGCAGCCGTCAGCGACCTGCGCTACTATGCCGACACGATGATCAACGACTTCCCGACACCGCTTGCCAAGGCGCATATCGCTGCGGCACTGGCGCTCTATGGCGATGCGACCCGCTCGAAGAACATCTTTGTCGATGCGCTGCAGATGTCGAAACAGTCGATGGTGACCCGCGTGAACTTCTCGCGCACCGATTATGGCTCGGTGCTGCGTGATGGCGCAGCGATCCTGGCGCTTGCCGCCGAAAGCAGGCCGGTTCCGCCCGTCATTCCGGAACTTGCCAAGGCGGTCGCTCGGGAATGGGATCGCAGCAAATATACGAGCACCCAGGAACAGGCCTGGATGCTCTTGGCAGCGCGTGCCCTGCAGAACGGCGACGACGATCTGAAGATCAACGTCAATGGCGCTGAGCGAACCGGCGCCTATATGGCAAAGATGACGGGTGACGCGCTGATCGACCATCCGCTGACATTGACGAGTGCGACGAGCGATACGGTTTCGGCCGTCCTCACGACGGTCGCCGCCCCCGTCAAGCCGCTGCCGGCCGGTGGCAACGGCTTTACCATCGAGCGGAGCTATTACACGCTCGACGGCGAGGAGGCCAATGTCAGCGAGGCACAGCAGAACGAGCGTTATGTCGTCGTGCTGCATGTAACAGAGCAGAACGACTGGGCCTCGCGCATCGTCATCACCGACCTGCTGCCGGCCGGCTTCGAGATCGACAATCCGAGCCTCGTCGACAGCGCCCAGATGACGAATTTCGACTGGGTCGGCGAAATGTCCGCCGCCCATACGGAATTCCGCTACGACCGTTTCGTTGCCGCCTTCAACCGCGATGAGAATTCCGCGCGCGACTTCAACGTCGCCTATGTGGTGCGCGCCGTCACCCCCGGCGTCTACGATCATCCGGCAGCGACGGTCGAGGACATGTATCGCGCCGATCTGTCCGCCCGCACGGCGACCGGCAAGATGGAGGTCGTTGCGGCTCAACAATGAGGCGGTGGCATAAATTTGCGATCGGGACTGCGGCCGGCATTTTCATTGCCGGCGCAGGGCTTTTTGCGCTCGATGCCGCCGATCGGGCCTTTCCCCCGCCACTTAAACAGGCAGTCGCCGTCTCACCCGAAGTGCTTGATGCCGACGGGCAATTGCTGCGCGCCTTTGCAACGCCGCAGGGGCGCTGGCGACTGAAGACACGCGTTTCTGACGTTGATCCGCAATTCATCCGCATGCTGATTGCCTATGAGGATCAGCGCTTTTACGCGCATTCCGGCATCGATGTCTGGGCGCTCGGGCGCGCCGCACTGCAATTCGTCAGCAACGGCCGCATCGTATCCGGTGCCTCTACGCTCTCCATGCAGGTGGCAAGGCTGATCGAGCCGCGCGAGGGCCGGTCGCTTTCGGCAAAACTCCTGCAGGTCGTGCGCGCCGTGCAGATCGAACGGCGGCTTTCGAAGGAAGAGATCCTCGATCTCTATCTCACCCATGCGCCCTATGGCGGCAATCTGGAAGGCGTGCGCGCCGCAAGCCTTGCCTATTTCGGCAAGGAGCCGAAGCGGCTGACGGTGGCGGAAGCTGCCCTCTTGGTCGCGCTGCCGCAATTGCCCGAAAGGCGTCGGCCGGACCGAAACCTGAAGGCCGCCGAAGCGGCGCGCAAGCGCGTGCTCGACCGTATTGCCGTGGCCGAAGTGGTGGGCGACGGCGAGGCAGAACGCGCCGAAGGGGTTGCAATCCCAGCCCGCCGGCTGCAGCTTCCAGCCCTTGCCGCCCATGTCGCGGAAGCCGCGCTCCGCAAGGACCCGAAGGTGGTCCAGCATCAGACGACCCTGAAGAAGCAGGTCCAGGCCGGTCTTGAATCCGTCGCGCGCGCCGCGACGCTGAAGCTCGGGCCGAAGCTGTCGCTCGCCATGGTGATGGCGGATGCCGAAACCGGCGAGATCGTCGGCGAGGTGGGATCGGCCGACTATTTCGATGCCAGCCGCTCCGGCTGGATCGACATGACGCGTATCAACCGCTCACCCGGCTCGACACTCAAACCCTTCATCTACGGCCTTGCCTTCGAACAGGGGCTCGTCAGCCAGGAAACGATCATCGAGGATCGGCCGGCGGATTTCTTCGGCTACCGGCCGCGCAATTTCGATATGAGCTATCAGGGTGACGTGACCGTGCGCGAGGCCCTGCAGCTCTCCCTCAACGTGCCGGCCGTCAAGCTGCTCGATGCGGTCGGCCCGTCGCGGCTAATGGTGCGTTTCCGTCGCGCCGATGTTCGTCCGGTCCTGCCGCCGAACGAGACGCCGGGCTTGGCGATCGGCCTTGGCGGCGTCGGCATCACGCTGAAGGATCTGGTTCAGCTTTATACGGCTCTTGCCAATCGCGGCCAGCCGGTCAGGATCGGCGATGGCGTGACGAACATGCCCGGCAAGCTCAATGGAGAGCCCTTGCTGGAGCCGGTCGCTGTCTGGAATATCGCCGACATACTCTCGGGCGTCATACCGCCGGCGGGTGCGCCGCAGCGCGGCATCGCCTACAAGACCGGTACGAGCTATGGCTATCGCGATGCCTGGTCGGTCGGTTATGACGGACGCTATGTGCTTGGTGTCTGGGTCGGACGGCCGGATAACAGCGCCGTACCCGGTTTGACGGGTTATGGCACGGCTGCACCCATCCTCTTCGAGGCGCTTGCGAAATCCGGCATCGCCACGACACCGCTGCCGCGCCCGCCGGCAGGCGCCGTGCGCATCGCCCAGACCGATCTGCCGATCAGCCAGCGCCGTTTTGCCGTCAATGCCAACGGGCTGCTGGTCACGTCCGGCCGCGAGCCGTCACCCCAGATCGTCTATCCGCCGGAGGGCGCTCATGTCGATCTTGGAGCAAAGGTAGGTGATCTTTCGCCGCTGATGCTCAAACTGCAGGGCGGCCGCGCGCCTTTCCGCTGGCTTGCCAACGGCAAGCCGCTGCCCGAACTTTCCCGCCGGCGCACGCAAAGCTGGATGCCTGATGGCGGCGGGTATTCCAAGCTGACGGTGATCGATTCCATGGGCCGGGCGGCAAGCGTCGGCGTCTTCGTCGACTGACGGGAACAAAAACCCTTCACAACCGTTGGAAGATGTCCCCTCCAAACGGCAAAAACGAACCCCATGACGCTTCCCTCCGCGACCTACCGGGTCCAGTTCCGCAACGGCATGACCTTCGATCGTGCCTGCGGGCTTGTCCCCTATTTGAAGTCGCTCGGCATCAGCCACCTCTACGCCTCGCCGGTCTTCACCGCCACGACGGGCTCGACCCACGGTTACGACGTAACCAACGCCAATGAGATCGATCCGGAACTTGGAGGAAGGGCGGGCTTCGATCGCCTGACGGAGGCGCTGTCAGAAGCGGGCATGGGCCTGATCCTCGACATCGTGCCGAACCATATGGCTGCTTCGCTGGAGAATGCCTGGTGGCGGAGCGTCCTGGAATTCGGCAAACACAGCCCGTTTGCAGGCCATTTCGATATAGACTGGAGCGAACGGCTGACCCTGCCCCAGCTGGGGAAGAGTTTCGATGAAAGTGTCGCTGCGGGTGAACTGACGATCACGGTCGATGAGGCGCATGGCAATCTGGCGATCGGCTATTACGACGCCCTCTTTCCGCTGAGCATGGAAAGCTACGCAGCGCTCTCGACGGAGCTGGATGATCCTGTTCTCGCCGGGATGGCCGAACTGGCAGGCTCCATCGGTGGCGATGACCTGCATCGAGGGCTGCGTGACATGATCTTCGAGGCCGGCGATCTCACAAGCCTGAGCAGAAAGCTTGCGGAGCTTTCAAAGGATCATGCCTTTATGACGCGGCTGCACGGGATACAGCACTGGCAGCTTCAGCGCTGGCAGGAGGCTTCGGAGCATCTGAGCTATCGGCGGTTTTTCGAGGTGACGGGGCTGGTCGGCCTCAGGGTCGAGGATATCAGGGTCTTCGAAGAGAGCCACCGGCTGGTTCTCGATCTCGTGCGCCAAGGCCAGGTGCAGGGCCTGCGCATCGACCATATCGACGGGCTGGCGGAACCGAAAGCCTACCTCGACCGGCTGCGGGAAGCAGTCGGCGCGGACACCTATATCGTCGTCGAAAAAATTCTTGGCCCCGGCGAAGAACTGCCGGCCGACTGGCCGATACAGGGAACGACGGGCTACGAGTTCATTGCCGCCTTGAGCGCGCTTTTCGTGGAAGGCAATGGCTTACAGAAGCTCGATGAAGCCTATCGCCAGCTGGCGGGTGGCAATGGCGATTTCGAACCCGGGCGACGGACGGCCAAGCGATTGATGGTCGAGCGGAATTTCGCCGGAGAGGCGGCTCGCCTTGCCCACATTGCAGGCGGCCTCTTGCCCGAACTGTCGACCAGGGAAATCACCGAGGCGATCCGCGAGCTTCTGATCGCCTTTCCCGTCTACCGCACCTATGGAGCCGATGGCCGGCTCGATGGCCGGGATGCGGATCTGCTGAAAAGAACCGAGTTGGCGGCCGCCGGATATCTGGACCATGCGCAGCCGCTGCAAAGCATCGCGGCCATCCTTGAGGGCAAGGTCGACAAGGAGGCGGCTCGCGAATTCCGCCTCCGTTTCCAGCAGCTCTCCGGCCCTGTCATGGCCAAGGCAATGGAGGATACGCTTTTCTATCGCTACAACCGGCTGCTGGCGGCAAACGAGGTCGGCGGCGAGCCGGATCATGTGCCCGGCGGCATCGAAGCGTTTCACCAACTCATGCAGAATCGGGCGCGCTCCCAGCCCTCGGGTCTATCGGCAACATCGACGCATGACACGAAGCGCGGCGAGGATGCGCGGGCTCGGCTTTATACTGTGAGCGAAGGCGCCGACGTCTTTGCCAACGCCGTCGAACATTGGCGCAGACTGAACGAAGGTCACCGTATCGAGCTGCCGGACGGTTCAGCACCCGAGCCCAATCTGGAATGGATGCTCTATCAGGCGCTTGCCGGCGCCTGGCCTGAGGATTTCGACCGCCGCCATGCGGATGCGCTGCGCGAGCGTTTCATCGCCTATGCGGAAAAGGCCATTCGCGAAGCCAAGCTGCGCACCGATTGGACGAGGCCGAACAATGACTATGAGGAGGCGGTCCGTGCCTATGCGGCAGCACTCGTGTCACCCGACAACGACGCCTTCACCGAGGATTTCGCCCGCGTCCTGCAGCCCTTCATCGAGGCCGGTTACGTCAACAGCCTGTCGCAGACATTGATCAAGCTGACGGCACCGGGCATTCCGGATATCTATCAAGGGGCCGAAGGTTTCGATTTCAGTTTCGTCGACCCCGACAACAGGCGGCCGCCAGATTTCGAGACACTCGCAGGCTGGCTTGCCGAGGGTGGTCCGCTGGCAAGATTGCAGGCGGCGGCGCTGAAACAGCGCGTCATCCAGATCGGCCTGGGACTCCGGCTCGATCACGGCCGGCTTTTCACCGAGGGCGAATATCTGCCGCTTGCCGTCAGCGGTATCAGAAGCGGCCATGTCGTCGCCTTTGCCCGCCTGCACCATAACGACTTTGCTATCACCGTCGTGCCAAGACTGATGTTCGGCTGGCTCGATCCCGGCGTGCTCTTTGCCGGGCCGGAATTCTGGGAGGATACGGCAATATCCGTGCCTTCACCGCTTCACGGTCTCAAGGCAGATCTCCTGACCGGCAAGATGGTGGAGCCGGGAACGAAGATCGCGCTTGCCACCCTTCTCGGAGACCAGCCGGCGGCCCTGATCGTGCCGGCCTGGCGGTAACCTTGAAAAAATCCGGAATTATGTCGCTACTGCCTCCAAATCTAAATCTGCAACGCAGGAGCACTGTCCCTGCAGTCACAGTCCAAACATTACTTCCGACGTGCGGCGGCTCGGCTCAACGCAGTAGCTTCTTCCAATAAGTCAATCTCGCTGCCTGCATGCTCCCGTCCCCCGAACCGGTGCTCGGCTGCAAGGTCGTTGGTTGCCTTTTCAAGGCGTACCCTTGCCACCGCTGCCATCATCTCGCGGCCAAGTCTGATAATCGTTTCCTGATCGTTTTGCGCGTTCAATTCGAGCAGGAAATCCCGCACTCCCTTCGGAAGTCCAACGAATACGGTAATTGCGCTGGATACCGCATTCGATACGGATCTGTTCTCCATCGAAGCCATCATCTTCAACTTCGTGGCTGTCTTGCCATCGACGTTCGCCGAAACCGTAGACGACATGGTACACTCCTATGGAAATACCTCATTCCTATATGCTCTGAAAGGCGACCATTTACAACTTACGCCATCCCGGTCATCGAAGACGGCCGCCACTTCAGACATACTCAAGTGAGACTGAAAACCTACTCCTTGATGCCAGTTGGTGCCTAATTCCGTAAAAATCCACGACGTAAAAAAAGCTGTTGACATTCCAGTTGCTGGAAGGTTCATAAAGCTGTCCGGATGCCAGAAGGGCATGAAAGGCGAAAGCATTATGGATACCAAGCACGATCATCATCACGGCCACGACCATCATGGGCATGGTCACGACCATCACCATCATGAGGGTGCGCAATGCGGCTGCGGCCACGACGAAAAGGCTGAAGAGCTGGTGGTGCGCGATCCCGTCTGCGGTATGACGGTCGATCCGAATGCCGGCAAGCCTTCCCTGGATTATGAAGGTCACACCTATCACTTCTGCAGCGATGGCTGCCGAAAGAAATTCGAGGCGGCACCGCACGATTATCTGACAGCCAAGGATCCGGTCTGCGGCATGACGGTCGATCGCGCCAGCGCCAGGCATTTCCTCAAGCACGAGGGCGAAAAATTCTACTTCTGCTCGGCAGGCTGCAAGGCGAAGTTCGAGGCCGATCCCGAGACCTATCGCGATGGCAGGAAACCCGCGGCGGCCGCCATGCCGAAGGGAACGCTCTATACCTGCCCCATGCATCCTGAGATCGTCAGCGACCATCCCGGCGACTGCCCGAAATGCGGCATGGCACTGGAGCCGATGGGCGTTCCGCCCGAGGATGAAGGCCCGAACCCGGAACTCGTCGATTTTATCCGGCGGCTCTGGGTCAGTGCCGTTCTTTCTGTTCCGCTCCTGATCCTCACCATGGGTCCGATGCTTGGCCTGTCGTGGCCGCGCCAAGCGCTCGGTGAACCGCTGGCGAGTTATGTCGAACTGTTGCTGGCGACACCGGTCGTCCTCTGGGCAGCCCTCCCCTTCTTTCGCAGGGCATGGGCATCCTTCATCAACCGCAGTCCGAACATGTGGACATTGATCGGCCTCGGCGTCGGCACGGCCTATGTCTACAGCGTCGTGGCGACCTTGGCGCCCGATCTCTTTCCGCATAGTTTCCGCGGCCATAGCGGCTCTGTTCCCGTCTATTTCGAGGCTGCCGCCGTCATCGTGGCCCTGGTCTTCGTCGGGCAGGTGCTGGAATTGAAGGCGCGCGAACGCACCGGCTCTGCAATCCGCGCGCTGCTCGACCTGGCGCCGAAAACCGCGCGCCGCATCCATGCCGACGGCAGCGAAAGCGACGTGCCTGTCGACGAGATTGAGGCCGGTGACCGGTTGCGGGTACGCCCTGGTGAACGCGTGCCGGTCGACGGTTCGGTGACCGAGGGCCAGTCGACCATCGACGAATCGATGATCACGGGCGAACCGCTGCCGGTGGAAAAGGCTGTGGGCGACACACTGACCGGCGGCACCATGAACAAGAACGGCGCGCTGATCATGACCGCCGAGAAGGTCGGTGCCGACACGACACTGTCGCGGATCGTCGACATGGTAGCGAAGGCGCAGCGCTCGCGCGCACCGATCCAGGGGGCTGTCGACCGCGTTTCGGCGATCTTCGTTCCCGCCGTCATCGCCGCCGCGATCGTAGCCTTCCTCATCTGGTCCTTCGTCGGGCCGGAGCCGCGTCTGGCCAATGCCCTGCTTGCCGCCGTCGCCGTGCTGATCATCGCCTGCCCCTGTGCACTCGGCCTTGCAACACCGATGTCTATCATGATCGCCACCGGCCGTGGCGCGCAGGAGGGTGTCTTGATCAAGGATGCGGAAGCGCTGGAGCGTTTTTCGAAGGTCGATACCTTGATCGTCGACAAGACCGGCACCCTGACCGAAGGTAAGCCAAAGCTGACCGAGGTTGTGGCTTTGGGCAGCATTGATGAAAACCGTCTGCTGGCGCTTGCTGCAAGCCTGGAACGCGGTTCGGAACATCCCCTCGCCGAGGCTATCGTCTCCGGTGCGGAAGAACGCGGCCTCACCTTCAGCGACGTGACAGGCTTCGAGGCAAGGACCGGCAAGGGCGTGGAAGGCAAGGCGGGCGGCGCATCCGTCGCGCTCGGCAATGCCGCCATGCTTGCCGATCTCGGCTTCGATCCCTCGCCGCTGTCTGAGAAGACCGAGGCGCTGCGCGGCGAAGGCAAGACCGTCATGTTCGTCGTCGTTGACGGCGCGCTGGCTGGCCTTGTCGCCGTTGCCGACCGCGTCAAGCCGACAACGGCTGCCGCCATCATGGCGTTGCACGAAAGCGGCCTGAAGATCATCATGGCAACCGGCGACAATGAGCGGACGGCCCGTGCCGTGGCAAGAAGCCTTGGGATCGACGAGGTTCGTGCCGATGTTCTGCCTGAGGACAAGAAGGCGTTGGTCGATGAACTCCGGGCGAAAGGCGCTGTCATCGCCATGGCCGGCGACGGCGTCAATGATGCGCCGGCGCTCGCCGCCGCCGATGTCGGCATCGCCATGGGCACCGGCGCCGACGTTGCAATGGAAAGTGCGGGCATTACATTGGTGAAGGGCGATCTCAACGGCATCGTCCGCGCAAGGCGGCTTGCCGAAGCCACGATGCGCAACATCCGCCAGAACCTCGGCTTTGCCTTCGGCTACAATGTGCTTGGCATCCCCGTGGCCGCCGGCGTGCTCTACCCGATCTTCGGCCTGTTGCTCTCGCCGATGATTGCGGCCGCCGCCATGAGCCTCTCGTCCGTCTCGGTCATCGGCAATGCGCTGAGGCTCAGGGTCGAAAAGCTGTAAAGGGATCAAGCGATGAATATTGGCGAAGCCTCGGAACGGTCCGGCCTGCCTTCGAAGACCATCCGCTACTATGAAGACATCGGCCTCATCCGCCCCGACCGGGGCGGAAACGGCTACCGTGATTATGCGGCCTCGGACGTGCACAAGCTGCGTTTTTTGCAGCGCTCGCGCGGCCTCGGCTTTTCGGTGGAGGAATGCCGCCAGTTGCTTGCGCTCTACGAGGACAAGAGCCGGGCGAGCGCCGACGTCAAGGGGATCGCCGAGGCCAAGCTTTCGGAAATCGACCGGAAGATCCGCGAGCTGACGGAGCTGCGGCATACACTGGAACATCTCGTCCATGCCTGCCACGGCAATGATCGTCCGGACTGTCCGATCCTGGAAGAACTTTCGGACACCGCCACCTGATAGTGCCAGCACTCCTCCGAAAAGCGCTCCTCCGGAAATTGAAGGGCATTTTCACCTCGCAGTCACGAAAGCGGCGGGCGGTCCAAGGCGACAAGGTCGGAGGGCTTCTGCTCCTCCTCGGTTTCTTCTTCCTGTTCGTCCTCGATAGTGATCGCATCCAGCCGGTGCTTGATCGCCAGCGCATAGATGACATCGAGGATATTGCGGTCTTTCAAATGAGGATCGCTCAGCGCCAGAAGCGAGGCGCGAACGATCTTCTTGCTGGAGGCTTTCGGACAGCGCCTGCGGACGAAATCGTAAAGCGCATCGCCCACCAGCCCTTCCATGGCGCCGTCCACGAGAGCCTGATAGACCCGCTTCTTTTCTTTCATGCATGTATTCCCCTGCAAATCAGCGGGGCACATACTCTGTCATGAAATCGTCATATACAATCGCCGGAAACCAAGCGTCGACGATTGAACAGCTGTGCAACCGTGGAAAACGGTATTTTGGCGGAGCCAATTCCTTTCAACTGCGCGCACGTCCGGGCTCTTCGACGTGACACCAGACCGCCAATAGCGGTGTCGTGGTACAACGCATCGCGAAGGACTGTCCCGCTTCAGCCGCAAAGACGCCGCCTGTTCCGGTCGAAAACCAGCTCTCTCCGGCAATCGAAAGTTCGCAGGGTGAGAGCAACAAAAAAGCCCGTGAGAACCGCTGCACATGATCGGGGAACCGGCTGTAGGGCTCCATATAGGTGAGGCCAATGCGGATATCCGTCCGGTCTTCCAGCCCACCTGGTCCGACGACCACGGCGTGGGCATGAGCTGTCTCGAAGTTCAGGCTGGCAAATGGTCCGCTTCTGCCTTTGATCCACACGAGCGAGTGAGCGAGGCGCCGAACGCACTGCGCTACCTCGGCACAAATGCCTCTGGTCGCGATTGC
The DNA here is from genome assembly GCF_018987265.1 of Rhizobium sp. WYJ-E13. Taxonomy (NCBI): domain Bacteria; kingdom Pseudomonadati; phylum Pseudomonadota; class Alphaproteobacteria; order Hyphomicrobiales; family Rhizobiaceae; genus Rhizobium; species Rhizobium sp. WYJ-E13. The sequence continues at coordinate 1,703,303 of NZ_CP076854.1, forward strand.
GTTTTGGAGGGCGGCCTCGAGGCCCGTCGGGATACCGGTGTCCTGAAGCTGCTTGTGGTTTAGCGTTCCCGTGCGTTCAAGCTTTTGGAAAACCTTCCCGGCGACAAAACTCGCCATCGTCGAGGCCGAGGGATGCAGCATCGCACGAGCCAGCAGATTCAGGAAGTTTTCGAGCTCTGGAGGACGCTCCGCGGCGCTACGCTCGCGAAGCCTGCGTTTTACCGGTTCTTTCTCGTCGGTGATGAGGAGATCTGCTTCTTGTTTGGTGGTTCTGCTCATGACCTTCTCCATGCAGGCTCTTCCCTACAGTGCCCGCACCAGCGACGGCAAGGTTTCTGATTGATCAGATGTCAAGAAAGTCGTCCTGACCGGCGAGTTCCTCGGCCCACCGCGCCAGATGCGGGAAATGGAAAAGCGGCCCGAGACCGTCGTTGCCTGGTCATTCGGCATGCCGCTGCTGCGAGAACTGAGCGGAGGACCCACGCGCAATGCCGAGCATTCATCTGGATTGAAGATGGCAGAACCGGTCATCCGCACGCATTCGAGGGGTTTCGGCTCTTTGCACTTTGCCGGCTTCCCAGGTGCTACCCGCGAAGCCGGCTTTCAGCTTCAGTTCGCCGGATTCAGTCAGCGAGCTGCAGCTTCAACGCCGCCACACCGACGGCCAGGTTGACACCGACATCGCCCTCAAGCGAAACCGGCTGCAGCGAGACAGTCTTGTTCGTTCCGCCGACCAGCACATTGGCACCACCGCCAATGCCGATGCTGGCATCGGCGGTTACACCGGCATAATTGCCCTCAAGACCGGCAATCGGTTCACGCGTGGCGTTAAAGACCAGCCAGACCATCCGGCCCTTTTCGACGGTACCGACGTCAACACCGAAATCGGTGATTGTGCCGACATAATGCTGACTGGCATCACCGGCAGCGCTCGGCGTATAGGTGCAGTCGACGTCCTGCTTGGAACCGACAATGACACCGATGCCCTTGGAAACGTCGCAATCCAGCTTGCCGACATCGGCCTGGGCGGCGTTTGCAACGACAGGGGCGGCAAGCATGCCGGCTGCGAAGAGGGAAAGAAGAATGGTTTTCATGATAGATCCTGTTCGGAGTTGAAGGTCGCTGTCGGCGGCATAGCTCGTCTGAGGGAACCGCAGATGCTGCCCGACATCGTCGACGAGGGCTCGCCGATCGACGAAAAGAATAGGGAAGCCGCCCGACCGGATGAAATCGCGCGCTGGTCTAGGCAGGCCGATACCTAAGTTTAGTTCCGCCTGCTTCGGGATGGGCGTATCTTCCACTCCATCGCCTGGAGCCTCCTCCTGACAGGCGATAGAAATCTCGGTTAGGGCTTCCCGGTGTCCCTCCCCTCCGCCCGAAGTCACGGATTGCCCGAGGATCCGCAAATGGCCGCCTTTCCGTTTTCGGAGGCGGCCTCTTTTTTGTGAGTATTGCCCGATTATCCGTCACGACCGAAGCAGCATGCGAGCATGACAACACATGTCTGGACCTGCCCGGAGGCAGCCTAGACGTAGGTATGATTCAGCAACGCGGCATGCGCGACTAACGTCCTTTGCATCCGGGACGAAGCCCGGTTCGATCACCAGAGAGACGAGGTGCCGTCATGTATCAGGATTCGATTGATCACTTTGCCCAGTCCGGCGAAGAGAAAGCCGAAGCAGTCCGTAGCCACTTTCCTGCCTTCCTGATTGGGGCTGCCATGGCCGGCGCCTATATCGGTTTCGGCGATATCATCATGTTTACCGCCGGCGCGCATGCCGATCCGGCCTGGGCACATCTCGTCATGGGGATCGTCTTCTCGTCCGCGCTCACAATCGTCGTCTTTGCCGGCAGCGAACTCTTCACGGGAACGGCAATGTATATGCCGCTTGCGGTACTGACCCGGCGCAGCCGTATTTCCGATATGCTGCTCGTCTGGGCCAGCGCCTGGATCGGCAACCTGATCGGCGCGGTCGTTCTCGCCGGCCTCTTCCACCTGGCCGGCGGCGGCGTGCTTCTGGGCGATGGAAGCCAGGCGTTCTTTTCCGCAGTTTCCGCCAAGATGTCGGCTGGATCGCTCGAGCTCCTTGCCCGCGGCATTCTCTGCAACTGGCTTGTTTGCCTTGCCATCTGGATGGCTGGACGCACGGAAAATGCCGCTGCCAAGATCATGCTGATCTTCTGGCCGATCACCATTTTCGTGGCAGCCGGTTACGAACACAGCGTCGCCAACATGTTCACCTTCTCGATGGCGCTGATGGGCGAGCATCCAGCCAACATCACGCTTGCTGCAGCAATCCACAATCTCGTCTGGGTGACGATCGGCAACCTCATCGGCGGGGCGGTTTTCATGGCGCTTGGCTACTGGCTGCAGTTTTACGGCAGCGGCCACGTCTCCTTCTCGCCGGCCCCGGTTCGCGTCCGCGCAAAGATTTCCACCGACCGAAACGAGAAATGAGGCGTCTCATGGCCGATCCGATCACCATCACCAGCCTTAGCCCGTTGCAGCCGTCCCCTTTGCCGGACAGTCCGGCCGCGCCGGTCGGATCTCCGCCGGCGACGGTGATCTCGCTGAGACGCCTTGCCATTCCGCTTCTCGCCATTGCCCTAGTCAGTGGCGGGGTGGCCGTGGCAACCGTCGACTGGAACCGGTGGGTGGCAGGTGCGGCATCGCAATCGACCGACGACGCCGTCGTCAGCGCCGACGTGTCCACCTTGAGCGCCCAGATCAGCGGCATCGTCCGCAGCACGCCGGTTACCGATTATCAGAAGGTGACGAAAGGCCAGCTGCTCGCCGAGATCGACCCGCGTGAATATGATGCGGCGGTCGAGGGCGCCAAAGCCAATCTTGCCGCGGCAAACGCCTCGCTTGCCAATCTGGCGAACCAGATCGAACTACAAAGGGCTGTCGTACAGGTGGCCGAGGCACAGAACGCATCGGCCGAGGCGCAGCAGACGCAAACGGAACAGGAGTTCCACCGCCAGACAAGCCTTGGCGGCGCGACCTCGCAACAGCTGTTGCAGCAGGCGCAAGCCGCCTATCTGCAAGCCCAGGCCTCTGTGAAATCGACAGCCGCTTCGATCGAGCAGCAGAAGGCGCAGCTTGATGTGTTGAACGGGCAATATCCGCTGCTGCGCTCGCAGGTCGACGCCGCGCAGGCCTCGCTCGACACGGCTCTCATTCATCAGGGCTATGCGCGAATCTACGCGCCTTTCGATGGCGTCATCGGCCGCAGGCTCGTCCACGAGGGTGACCTGGTGGCCGCCGGAACGAGCGTCATTTCGGTGGTTCCCCTCCCGAGTGTCTATGTAACCGCGAATTTCAAGGAGACGCAGCTTTCCCGCATGACCCCAGGCAGGACGGCAGACGTTACCATCGACACCTTCCCCGGCCAGATACTTCACGGCACCGTCAGCGGCCTGTCTCCGGCCAGCGGCTCAATCTTTGCGCTGCTGCCGCCCGACAACGCGACCGGAAACTATACGAAGGTCGTCCAGCGCATCCCGGTCAAGATCGTCTTCGATCCCGGCCAGCCGCTGCTGGATCGGCTCAAGCCCGGAATGTCGGCCGTCGTCACGGTCGATACGAAGTCGGACCAAGAGCAATGAGCGCAGCACCGCGCGCCTTTGGTCCGCTGACCAGCGGCACGACGACCAGCCACCCTGTTCTCATCGTTGCGGCACTTCTGCTCGCCTCCTTCGTGGTCGGCTTCGACACCCGCGTTTTCGCCGTCGGACTACCGGATATCCGCGGCGCCTATTCGCTTGGTTTCGATGAAGCCTCATGGCTCAGCACCGTCGCCAACGCACCGCAGATCTTGATCTCGTCTGCTGTGGCCTGGCTTGCGACCGTCTTCGGCGTGCGGCGGGTCATGATCCCGACGACATTGATCTACGCCTGCATTTCGTTTGCCATTCCGATCGTCCACGACAGTGCGCCGCTGTTTGTGCTGCATGCGGCAAGAGCCCTGCTGCTCGGCGTCTTCATACCCGCCACGATTATGGTAATCTTCCGCAATCTGGATATGAAATACTGGCTGATCGGCCTTTCGATCTACGCGCTTCGCGTGCCGCTGTCGCAGAATCTGGGGTTCGTACTGGTCGGCCTCTACGACGATTATCTCGGCTGGCAGTGGGTCTATTGGCAGGATGTGATCGTCACGCCGATCATCGCGTTGCTCCTCATCATCGGAGCCCCGAGGGAAGAGATCAATCTCAGCCTGCTCCAAGGCGCCGATTGGGGCGGCATGATGCTGCTTGGATGCTCGATGACCATGATTTACGTCGGTCTCGATCAGGGCAACCGGCTGGACTGGTTCAACTCCGGCATCGTCACCTCGCTGCTGGCAGGCGGCGCGATCCTCTTCATCGGCTTCCTCATCAACGAGAGCGTCGTTGCCAATCCCTGGGCGCATGCGAGCGTGATCCTGTCGCGCAACATCGGCATCGGCTACGCGATCATCATCGCCTTCACGTTTTCCAGTTCCGGCGCCGCGATTTCCATTCCGGGTTTCCTGCAGACGGTTGTCGGTTTACGGCCGATCGCCATCTCCGAACTCTATATCTTCGGCGCGGTCATCCCGGTCTTTCTGTTCATCGCCTTTGCGATCTTCCTGCTGCGCCGTATCGATGCGCGCCTTTGCATCATGATTGGATTGGCAGCGATGGCGCTCGGCTCTCTCTGGGGATCAAACCTCTCCATTACATGGGCGCCCTTTAATTTCCTGCCGGTCGTGCTCCTCCATACGGCGGGGCAATCCTTCGCCTTCTTCGCGACGGTCGTCTATCTGATCGCCAATTCCGATCCCAAGCGCTCGACAGCGGTCTCCGCCTATATCCAGGTTATCCGGCTCGGCAGTGTCGAACTAGCTCTGAGCCTCTTGAACACCTGGCTGCGGCAACGCGAGCAGTATCATTCCAATATCCTGACCGGGCCGATTTCGTCATCCTCGGATGGTCTTCGGGCCGTGTTGGCGAAGCTTGAGACGCTGTTCGGCACAGACCATCACGGAAATCTTGAGGCTCTCTCCACCGTCGCGACAAAAGTCCACGCGCAGGCGAGCGTGCTCGCCTATGCGGACGTCTTCATCCTTTCCTTCTGCTTCGCGATCGCCGGCATTGCCCTTGTGGCCTGCATGGGCGCCATGCCATTCGGACCGCTGCATCCTGATTTCCGGAAGGACCCATCGGCGCCCAAAGCGCAGCCGGCCACAGCTGGCTGATCGGCCACACCCGATCTCCTTTGAATAGGCGCAAAGAGCCGGTGCGAATGCTCTTGGCGCCGGTCCTACTGCGTGCCACCAGCCACCCGGATGCGGGCTTATACCTATGGGGAACGGCAACTAGACCTGCGTATAGATGCGCCAACGCCCGCCCGGACGTAGCCTCCTCGCAGTGAATTGATCCGGCAGGACACAGAAGCGCCGGTCGGCGTGCCGATAATCGGCAGACTGACCCCTGGCCCAGGTACTCGCCCTTCAATTCAGGGAGGCCGCCCAACGCCGGTGGCCGTTGCAGCGTCGTTCGCCCTTTAGCCCATGGAGCCGGCAGTGACATCCATCCGAATCGTGACCGAACCCCGTCGTCGTCGCAAACCGGCGATCCTTGCTGCCATCGCCGTTCTCGCCGTTGCGGGCGGAACGGCCGCAGCCTTCTGGTTTGCAGGGACGGAGCCGACCAATGCCGCCCCGGAGCCCGGCACGCAGGCCGTGCCGGTCGAGGTTACATCCCCTACCGTTACCGACGTGCCTGTCTATCTCGACGGTCTCGGCACGGTGCAGGCGAACTATACCGTCAACATCACGACGCGTGTCGACGGAGAGCTGCAGAGCGTGATGTTTGTCGAGGGACAGGCCGTCAAGAAGGGCGATGTGCTCGCCATCATCGACCCTCGCCCTTTCCAGGCAGCCGACGATCAGGCTGCCGCCAAGATCAAGCAGGACCAGGCCGATCTCGCCAACGCCCAATATCTGCTCGCCAAAGACCAGAAACTGGGCCAACAGCAGATCGTCACGCAGGAAACCGTCGAGCAGCAGCAAAGCATGGTGGCAAGTGCACAGGCGCAGCTTGCGCAGGATCAGGCCGCCAAGGAGGCTGCTGACGTCTCGCTCTCCTATACGCAAATACGCTCGCCGATTGACGGGCGCACGGGTATCCGCCGGATCGATGCCGGCAACGAGGTCCACACGACCGATACGACGCCGATCGTCACCATCACCCAGACACAGCCGATCACGGTCGTCTCAACACTGCGCGAAGACGATCTCGATGCAGTGCGCGACGCCCTAAAAGCTGGCCCGGTCGAGGTGACGGCGATGTCGATGGATCAGTCGAAAGAGCTCGCATCAGGCACGCTCTCGCTTATCGACAACGTCATCGATCAGGCAAGCGGCACGATCCGTATCAAATCGATTTTTGAGAACAAGGACGATACGCTCTGGCCCGGTCAATTCGTGACGCTTAGGGTCAAGCAGCAGACGCTGCGGAAGGCTGTCACCATTCCTTCCGCAGCACTCGAGCGAGGTGAAGACGGCTTCTTCGTCTACGTTATCGATGCTGCCGGCACGGCTGCCGTGCGCAAGGTCACTCCCGGGCCGATCGAGAGCGGCCATGCCGTCATCGAAAAGGGCCTTTCCGGCAACGAACAGGTCGTCACGTCGGGCCAGTATCGGCTCGATGTCGGCACTCATGTCAGCATTCAACAGGCGGCCGCTACGCAAGCCGCAAGCAAGGAATAGGTCATGTCGATCTCCTCCTGGTTTATCGAGCGGCCGATCGCCGCCTCGCTGCTGATGGCAGGCCTCTTCGGCATCGGTATCGTCGCCTACCCTCTCCTGCCTGTGGCACCCCTGCCGCAGGTCGATTTTCCGACGATCCAGGTCTCGACACAGCTCCCCGGTGCGGATCCGAAGACCATGGCATCGGCGGTTACCCAGCCGCTGGAGCGGCAGTTCGGCCAGATCCCCGGCGTCACCCAGATGACCTCGACGAGCACGCTCGGCTCGAGCGCGATCACTCTGCAATTCGATCTGTCGCGCGACGTCGATAGCGCCGCTCAGGACGTGCAGACCGCCATCAACGCCGCCGGCGGTCAATTGCCGACAGACCTTCCTTCGCCGCCAACCTATCGCAAGGTCAATCCCGCCGATCCGCCGGTCATGGTTCTTGCGCTCACTTCGGATACCCTGCCGCTGACACAAGTCGACGATTTTGCAGAAAGCGTGCTCGCCCAGCATGTGAGCCAGATCGACGGCGTTTCGCAGGTTCTGATCTTCGGACAGCAGAAGCCGGCCGTGCGCCTGCAGATCGATCCCGGCAAGATCGCCGAGATGGGGCTTTCGCTTGAGGATATCCGCAGCGCCGTGACGGCCATCACCAGCAACGCACCAAAGGGCAGCGTGCAGGGCGGACAGCATACCTATACGATCTATGACAATGACCAGCTCCTGAAGGCCGCCCCCTGGAACGATTCGATCGTCGCTTATCACGACGGCGCTCCGGTGCGCATCAGCGATATCGGTCAGGCGATCGACGGGCCGGAGAACGATCAGCTGGCAGCCTGGGCCGATGGCAAGAGGGCGATCCTCCTGCCGATCTTCAAGCTTCCGGGCGCCAATATCATCGATACGGTCGGTGCGATCCGCGCTGCCCTGCCACAGCTGCAAGCGATCGCACCAGCGGCACTCCACCTCTCCATCCTCAGCGACCGGACGACCACGATCCGCGCCTCGGTAGCGGATGTCGAAACGACGCTTGTCATTACCATCGCCCTTGTCGTCATGGTGATCTTTGTCTTCCTGCGCAATGTCTGGGTGACGGTGATCCCGAGCGTCACGGTGCCGCTGGCGCTCCTGGCCACGCTGGCGCTGATGTATGTCGCTGGCTTCAGCCTCGATAATCTTTCGCTGATGGGCTTGAGTATCGCCGTCGGTTTCGTCGTCGACGATGCGATCGTGATGGTCGAGAACATCCATCGCCACATGGAGATGGATAAAACGCCGAAACAGGCGGCAATCGATGGCGCGCGCGAAATCGGCTTCACCATCATTTCGATCAGCATCTCGCTCGTCGCCGTCTTCATTCCCCTGCTCCTGATGGGCGGCATTGTCGGCCGGCTGTTCCGGGAGTTCGCAATTACAGTGACGATGACGATCGTCGTCTCGGCAATCGTCTCGCTGACCATCACACCGATGATGAGCTCACGCTTCCTGAAGCCGGAAAAAGACGCCCACCATGGCAGGCTTTATGCAATGAGCGAGAAGGCGTTCGACGGGCTTCTTGCCGCCTACCGCTACACGCTCGATATAGCGCTGCGCCATCACCGGCTGACCATGGCAGTCTTCATCGCTTCGCTTGCGGCAACCGGCTTCCTGTTCGTCAATATTCCGAAGGGCTTTTTCCCAATCCAGGACACCGGCCTGATCACCGGTACACTCGAAGCCGCGCAGGATATTTCCTTCGCCGAAATGTCGCGCCATCAGCTCGAGGCAGGCAATATCGTTGCCAGCGATCCCGGTGTTGCGACCGTAGGCATGGCCGTCGGCAGCGGGGCGGGCCAGACCGTCAATAACGGCCGCATGTTCATCACGCTGAAGCCTGAAGACCAGCGCGATGCCTCGGCAAGCGAGATCATCAACCGGCTTCGTCCGAAACTTGCGCAGATGCAGGGTGCAGAGCTCTTCTTGCAGCCAGCGCAAGATGTCAATGTCGGGGGACGGGCCTCGGCCACGCAGTTCCAATATACGCTGCAGGACGGCAATGCCGAGGAGTTGGACGACTGGGCAGCCAAGCTGCTCGCCACATTCAAGACGCTGCCGGAGCTGACCGATGTCGCCACCGACCAGCAGAATAGCGGCGCTACTGTCACGCTTACGATCGACCGTGACCAGGCATCGCGCTTCGGCATTGCGCCGCAAATGATCGACGATACGCTTAACGATGCTTTCGGCCAGCGCCAGGTCACCCAGTATTTCACCGACCTGAACAGCTACCATGTGGTTCTCGAACTCGCACCGCAGTTCCAGAAGTCGCCGCTTGCGATCAACGGCCTCTACATCAAATCGCCGCTGACCGGCGAGCAGGTTCCCTTGAACGAGCTCGTCAAGCAGACGACGGAGCCGACGGCCGTGCTTGCCGTCAACCACCAGAGTCAGTTCCCGGCAGTCACACTCTCGTTCAACCTGGCAAAGGGGATAGCACTCAGCCAGGCTGTTGCCGCCATCGGCAAGGCTGAAGCCGATCTCGGCAAGCCGGCAACCGTCATCGGCACATTCCAGGGCAATGCACAGGCCTATCAGAGCTCGCTCTCAAGTGAACCGCTGCTGGTGCTTGCAGCGATCGCCGTGATCTATCTGATCCTCGGCGTGCTCTACGAGAGCTACTTCCACCCGTTGACGATCCTGTCAACGCTTCCCTCCGCGGGCCTCGGTGCTCTCGCCATGCTCTGGGCCTTCGGCTTTGACTTTACCGTGATCGCACTCATCGGCGTGATTCTCCTTATCGGCATCGTCAAGAAGAACGGCATCATGATCGTTGACTTCGCGATCGCCGCCCAGCGCGATCAGGGACTGTCGCCGGAAGAGGCAATCCGTCAGGCCTGTCTCCTGCGTTTCCGCCCGATCATCATGACGACAGCGGCAGCACTTCTTGCCGGCCTGCCGCTGATGCTCGGCCACGGCACCGGCTCGGAACTGCGCCAGCCTCTCGGCTACGCGATGGTCGGCGGCCTGCTCATCAGCCAGGCAATGACGCTCTACACCACCCCGGTCGTCTACCTCTACCTGGAAAAGCTGAGCCAATTCGTCAGCCGCAGACGGCACGCCACCACCGGCGCCCCAACTCAAGCCCCGGCGGAATAACCCTCCCAATCGACACGAAAGGATAAAAACCATGGAACCTCTTTCTAGACGCACGGTCCTAGCGCTTGGAGCGATGGGCGGAACGGCACTTGCGGCGGGTGCAGCGCACGCAGCGACCTTCGGCAATCCCGATCAGCCGGCAGAAGGGGCGATCAACGCCAATCCTGCCGGGCTCTCCGATCCCGGTCCGAAGAACCCCGCCCTTAATGACCAGTTCCCCTCGTTCGGCAATCCGCCGGCAACCGATGTCGGCGATATGCAGCTTTTCTGGGGGTCGTTTAACAATGCGCCCAAGCGCATCCAGAACGGCGGCTGGGCACGGCAAGTGACGCAATCCGATTTTGCAATTTCCGAAGCGGTCTCCGGCGTCAACATGCGCCTTGGCCCCGGAGGCATCCGTGAGATGCATTGGCACCGGGCTGCCGAGTGGGCGATCATGACAAACGGCCGCTGCCGGGTGACTGTGCTTGATCCGCAGGGCCGCGCCTATGTGCAGGACGTCGAGGCTGGCGATCTCTGGTATTTTCCGGCAGGTTACCCGCACTCGCTGCAGGGCCTCGGGCCTGAAGGCGCCGAGTTCGTCCTCGTCTTCGATGAGGGCGAGCAGTCCGAATATGGCACCCTGCTCCTGACCGACTGGCTGGCGCATACCTCGCCGGAACTGCTCGCCAAGAATTTCGGAGTCCCGCAGGACACGTTCAAGAACATCCCGTTGCAGGATCTCTGGATCTTCCAGGGCAAGGAGCCGGGTCCGCTTTCGGCCGACCAGGAGGCCGTTGCTTCCGCGGGCCTGCCGCCCTACCCCTTTACCTATCGGCTGACGGCATCGGCGCCGCTGAAGCAGAATGCAGCGGGCACGATTCAGCTTGCTGACAGCAGCATGTTCAAAGTTTCCAAGACGATTGCCGCAGCGATCGAGACGATCAAGCCGGGCGGGGTGCGCGAAATGCACTGGCATCCGAATGCCGACGAATGGCAGTACTGGATGAAGGGCGAAGGCCGCATGACGGTGTTCGATGCCGGCCCCCGCAGCCAGACCGCCGATTTCCGGCCCGGCGATATCGGCTATGTCAAAAGGAGCCAGGGCCATATCATCGAAAATACCGGCAAGACGGACCTTCAGTTCGTCGCCGTCTTCAAGGTCGCTGAATATCAGGAAGTCGGCCTCTCCTCGTGGCTCACCCATACGCCGGCCGCCCTCGTTGCCCAGCATCTCAATGTCAGCGTGCAGGACATCGCGAAATTCCCTGCCGACCAGCCGGGGATCATGCCCAAGGGCTGATGCCTTGTATTACGGCTGCAGACACCACCTCCGCCGTGACAAATGGCGGAGGCTTTTGGCGTTCTAAAGCGGCACGCCCTTTCCGGCCGACTAAAAAATCTGCATCACCGCGGAATAAAATCCGCGATGCTTTCGTATACTCAATCATGGAACGGAAAGAACGCCCCTTCGATGTCATCGGTCAGCTCGCAGCGCTTCGGCGCTACGCACGCTCGCTGGTGCGCAATTCGGACGAGGCGGAGGATCTGGTGCACGATGCACTGGTGCGGGCCTTCGAAAAACGCAAGAGCTTCCGCAGCGGCGGAAACCTTCGCACCTGGCTGCTTTCCATTCTGCACAACGCGCATATCGACCGGATGCGGCAGACCCGCTCGCTGACGCGGCGCCATGATGAAGCGGCGATCGAGGCGGAACAGTCTCTGCCAGCCGGGCAGGAACATGCTGTTCGCCTACAACAGGTGCGCAACGCCTTTTTCGATCTGCCGGAAGAGCAGCGCGAGGCACTGCATCTCGTGGCGATTGAGGACCTGTCCTATCAGGAAGCGGCCGACGCGCTCGGCATTCCGGTCGGCACGTTGATGTCGCGCATTTCGCGTGCCCGCGCCCAGCTGCGCGAGTTCGAGGAAAAGACGCCGCGCATCGCGCAGCTGAGATTAATTGGAGGGAACGGCAATGAAGGCGATTGATCCAATCATCGATGCCGATCTCGACGCCTATGTGGACGGCGAGCTCGATGTTGCGCGGCGCATTCAGGTGGAGTCCTATCTGTCCGAGAACCCGGCGATTGCCGCAAAGGTCATGGCCGATCTCAGCGTGAAGGGCGAATTGCGCCTGGCGCTCGCCGGCGAAAGCGCCTTCGGCCGCCCGGAGACGCGCGATGCCGCCCGCAAGCTGGAACGCGGCCTTTCCTATGGCCGCATCCTGCATTCGGTGCAGCGTATCGCTGCTGTCGGTGTTCTGCTCGCCGCCGGCTGGGTGGCACATAATTCCTTCGGCGCCTTCACGGCAACGGAAGTCGCCGCTTCGGTTCCTACGCCAGCCTATGTCGAGGATGCGGTGCGCGCCTATCGCACTGCAGCACTTCGTGAAACCATTCCGTCGCAGACGGCACCGGCCTACAGCGCCGAGGAAATCCGCGCTGCGACCGCAATCGTGATGCCCGAGTTGCCGAAGGGTTGGAAGGTCGCCGATGTGCAGATCTTCCCGTCGGATTTTGGCCCGAGCGTCGAAATGGCAATCGAGGAGATCGACGGCAAGCGCCTGTCGCTCTTCGCCGTCAGGCCGGGTGCCTTCGAGGTAAAGCCGGTCAGTCATATCGCACTTGAAAAAACAGAAGCCGCCTACTGGCAAATCGGCGAAGTCGCTTACGCGCTGATCGCCGACAACAGCGGCGCCAATCTCGATCAGGCAGCCGAAAGGCTTGCCCGATCGCTCTATTAGTTCAACCGAGGAGATCAGTCATGAACCCGATCAATCCCCGCTATGGTTACGGCTCCGGCGCCCAAACACAGGCCCTTTTCGATGAAGGCCTGCGCCAGCACATGCTGCGCGTCTACAATTACATGGCGCTCGGCCTCGTCATCACCGGCATCGTCGCCTTCATCGTCGGCTCGACGCCGGCGCTCTACGTGCCGATTTTCCAAACGCCGCTCAAGTGGGTGGTGATGCTGGCGCCGCTTGCCTTCGTCTTCTTCTTCTCGTTCCGCATCCAGTCGATGTCGTCTAGCACAGCGCAGATGACCTTTTGGGCCTTCTGCGCCGTGATGGGCCTGTCGCTTGCCTCCGTCTTCCTGGTCTTCACCAAGACGAGCATTGCGCAGACCTTCTTCATTACCGCTGCTATGTTCGGCGCGATCAGCCTCTACGGCTACACGACGAAGCGTGATCTTTCGAAGATGGGTTCGTTTCTGATGATGGGTCTGTTCGGCATCATCATTGCCGGCATCGTCAACATCTTCCTCGGCTCGTCCGCGCTGCAGTTCGCGATCTCGGTGATCGGCATCGTCGTCTTCGTCGGCCTCACCGCCTACGACACGCAGAACATCAAGGAACAGTATTCGGAAAACTACGATCAGGAATCGAACCAGAAGCTGGCCGTCTTCGGCGCTCTCTCGCTCTACCTGAACTTCGTCAACATCTTCCAGCTTCTGCTCAATTTCACGGGCGAGCGGGAATAAGGACCGCGCTTCTGGGGGCAATGGAAGCGCAAGAGCGCCCGGTCTGAAATCTGTGACAGGATGGCAGATCGGGTGCTCACCCTAAAGGAAACGGCCGGGCTGGATGTCCGGCCGTTTTTGTTTGTCTCCTGACTTTGGTGCGCAGATCGAGAATCTCTCGGACGCGGTCTTGCCGCCATCACCTATACCGCGGTTGCGTTTCGACGGACTGAGTTTAGACCCGTGCGATTTAGAGAGCTTGGTCGCGTTGGGTACCGCTTGATCAATTGGTCGCTCAAAGAGTGGTTCCAATGGTGAATTCCAGCCATTGCGGCAAATCAAAACCGATATGCATTACCGCGGAGGCAGTTTGACTGTGCTGCAGTGAGCTCCTGGAAACCGACAAATGCCGGAGCGCCCGCAAGCGGTGCGGCAAGGTTAAAATGCTGCACGATCCGTGATCGTAGAATTGACGCGGGTCAATGTCGCAACCTGTGCGCAAGGCAAGCTCTCCCGGCGATCCAGGGAGCGGCGACATGGACAATTCGGCTGATTCCGGCACCACCTATCTCGACAGGAGCACAGGCAATCAGCGCCCCTACTGGGCGCTGCCGCTGCCGGAGCTTCTGCGAGAGCTCAAGTCGAGGCCCTCCGGCCTCACATCGGCGGAAGCGAAAGCGCGGCTGCAGGTATATGGAGCGAATACCGTCGATGCCGCCGGCGACGCGGGTGCGTTCCGCACGCTGCTCAAGCAATTCGTCAGTCCGCTCGTCCTCATCCTGATCTTTGCCGCCATCGTCGCGGCAAGCGTCGGGGAACTGCATGATGCACTGATCATCGGCTGCATCGTTCTCGCAAGCTGCCTGCTCGGATTCACCCAGGAATATGGGGCAAGCCGTGCCGTCGAATCCCTGCGGAAAAGCATATCGCTGTCGGCGACCGTGCTGCGCGACGGCACTGAACGGGCAGTTCCGGCCGCAGCGGTCGTGCCGGGCGACGTGATCAGTCTTTCGGCTGGCAGTCTCGTGCCGGCGGATGCGGTGATCCTGTCGTCTCGAGATCTGAATGTCAGCGAGGCGGCATTGACCGGTGAGACCTTTCCGGTCGGGAAGGCTCCCGGCATCTCGCAGCCTGAAGCCCAGATCGGCAACCGCCTCAACTGCATCTTTACCGGCACCTCCGTGCGGAGCGGTACGGCGACCGCCCTCGTCGTCGCCACCGCCGGCCGAACCGAATTCGCGACGATCGCCCACGCGGTGACGCGTCAACTTCCGGAGACGGAATTCTCCCGCGGCATTCGCCGCTTCGGCTATCTGATGACACAGATCATGCTGGCGATCGTCCTCGTCGTCTTCGTCGCCAATCTCCTGCTGCATCGACCACTGATCGACTCGCTGCTGTTTTCGTTGGCGCTCGCCGTCGGCTTGACGCCGGAGCTGCTGCCGGCGATCATCAGTGTCACGCTGGCGCGCGGTGCCCGGGTGATGGCCAGGCAAGGCGTCATCATCCGCCGCCTGGAGGCGATGGAAAATCTTGGCAGCATGGACCTGCTTTGCACCGACAAGACAGGTACGCTGACGGAAGGCGTCATCCAGCTCAACGGCTGCGTCGACATTGCCGGGGAGGCTTCCGCCCGGGTGCGCCTGCTCGCATCCCTCAATGCAAGCCTGCAGACCGGCCTGAAAAACCCGCTTGACGATGCGATCCTTGCATCGGGCAGTGCTCCGGACGAGATGGCGCACTATCGCAAGGTGGATGAAATTCCCTACGACTTTGCCCGCAAGCGACTTTCCGTCGTCACCCGAGGGGAAGACGGGACCGACCTCATCTGCAAGGGTGCCGTCGCCAATATCCTCACCGTCTGCACATCGGCCAAGGCCGGCGCGATGACACGGCCGCTTGACGCACCGCTGCGCGACGCCATCGAGAAACGCTACCGGAACTGGAGCGAGGACGGCATCCGGGTGATCGCCATTGCCACGCGCCGGTTCCCGGCGGGCAAAACGGGATACGGCAAGGACGACGAGTCCGGGCTTTGCCTGGAGGGTTTCCTGCTGTTCCTCGATCCGCCGAAAGCCGGCGTGAAGGAGGCTCTCGCCGGTCTGAGGCACCGCGGCATTCACATCAAGATCATTTCCGGCGACAATCGTTACGTTGTCCGGCATCTGGCTGAAACCATCGGCCTGAAATCCACCCATCTCCTGACCGGCAGCGAGATCGCCGCGATGAGCACTGACGCGCTTTTTGCCCGCGCGCAGAAGACAAATCTCTTCGTTGAGATCGATCCCAATCAAAAGGAGCGGATCATCAAGGCCCTGCGCCGCGCCCGCCATGTGGTTGGTTATCTCGGCGACGGCATCAATGACGCACCGGCGCTGCACGAGGCCGATATCGGCATTTCCGTCGACAGCGCCGTCGATGTCGCCCGTGAGGCGGCCGATATCGTGCTCCTGCGCCGTGATCTCGACGTGCTGGCGCGCGGTATCGACAATGGCCGGCGAACCTTCGCCAATACGCTGAAATATATCTCGATCGCCACCAGCGCCAATTTCGGCAACATGATCAGTATGGCGGTCGCCTCGCTTTTCCTGCCCTTCCTGCCGCTGCTCGCCAAGCAGATCCTGCTCAACAATCTTCTGGCCGACATACCCTCCATGGCAATTGCCACGGACCGCGTCGAACATGCCGATGTGCTGCGCCCGAAGCGATGGAATATCGCTGCTATTCAGCGCTTCATGCTCTGCTTCGGCCCGATCAGCTCGCTCTTCGATTTCCTGACCTTCGGTTTCCTGATGTTCTTCTTCGGGGCAACCGTCGATCAGTTTCGCACCGGCTGGTTCGTGGAATCGCTGGTCACCCAACTTGCAACCATGCTGATCGTGCGCACCACTGCCGCAAGCTGGAAGAGCCGGCCGAGCCGGCTGCTCTTCGGGACGACGATGCTCATCGGCATTGTCGCCATTGCCCTGCCCTACCTGCCATTTGCCGGCACTTTCGGCTTCGTACCCCTTCCACTGCCCCTGCTTGGCGGCCTGCTCGGTATTTCGTTGGCCTTTGCCGTGACCCTCGAAATTGCAAAGCGCTTCTTCTTCCACCGGCGCGATGACAAACATGGCTCACTGCGGAGGGCCGCTGGTCATAGTTCACCAACGGCGTAAAGCCGCCCCCCCTGCGGACCCTCACTGCAGCCGGTCAAAGAGCAGTATTGGGATGGCTTGGAGAAACCGTGCGGGCTGCGGCATTTGCGCGGACGGGTTCTGAGCCATTCGTCCCGATGAGATGGATGATCTCGTCGGCGATCCTTTCCGCAGACCGGGTGGCATCGAGACGCGGCCATGCAACGGCACCTGTATCATGCGCAAGCTGATGCGCCAGGATATCGACCGTCGCGTCAGAGGGGCCGCCGGCCCTTGCCGCAACGCGCCGCAGCAGCAATGCCGGATCAGCTTCGAGCCAGAAGGCTGAGAAGGGATGGTGACATTCTTCTGCCGCTTGCTCGATCATACGCCTGTTGGCCGGCTTGTCGAAGACCGCATCGGCCACCGCGCAACCGCCTTCCGCGAGGATGAGGCGGGCTCGCCAAGCCATCTCCTCATAGACCTTTGTGGAAATCTCGGGCCGATATGCAGCCTGCGGCAGCCTGGTCTCGGCTGGAACATCATGCATCGCCTTGCGAATACGGTCGCTTTCGATAATGCGCGCGCCCGGCGCCTGACCAATGCGCGGCGCCAGCGCTTCTGCAAGCGTCGTCTTTCCCGATCCGCTGAGGCCGCCGATGGCCACGAGCCGTCCTGCCACCGGCTGCAACAAGGAGCGGGCAAGCTGGAAATAGGAGCGCGCCTCGCCGGCCAGCATCGCCGCCCGCTCGCCCGCGTCTTCCGCCTGGGTGGCGGTGACATGCGCGCGCACGGCCGCACGCACGGCGATGAAGAAAGGCAGCGCGGCAAAGCCGTCTTCCTCATCCATCTCGTCGAGATAACGGTTCATCACCAGATTTGCGAATTCGGGATGCCCGCGGTGCCAGAGGTCCATCAACAGGAAGGCCAAGTCATAAAGGATATCGGTCGTTGCGATCTGGTCGTTGAACTCGATGCAATCGAACAGGCACGGTTGGCCATCGAGCAGGAAGATATTGCGAAGATGCAGGTCGCCATGACAACGCCGAACCTTGCCCGCCTGTTCACGCTGGTCCAGCAGGCCGGCAAGCTGGGTCAGACGGCGGTCGAAGGCCGCTGTCAGTTCGCCAACCTCGTCGGGTGAAAAAACATCGCTGGTCGCAAAGCCGGCCTCGTTGACCTTCAGGACGGCAGCCATATTGGCCGCGCCCGAACCATCATGGATGATCGGGGCGAGACGGTGGAACCGGACGATCGCCTTCGCAAGCGAGGTCACCATCGATGGCGTCAGTCCGCCTGACGTGGCGATGCGGTCGAGCAACAGCGACTGATCGAAACGCCGCATTTCCACCAGCGCGTCAACCAATTGCCCCTGGCCGTCGAGTGCAAGATTGCCGTCGCCTTCCAGCGTGATCGTCCTGACGCCGAGATAGATGCCGGGCGCGGTCGGCGTATTCAATTCGACTTCCTTGCGGCATGCCGCCAGCCGTATCTCCGGGGAGGAGAAATCGGCATAGGGCAACTTCACGGCGCGCTTCATCTTGTAGGCCCGCTCTCCTACCAGGAAGATCCGCGATATATGTGTCTCGATCGTTTCGACGGGCGCTGCATTCCGAGACAACGCGTTCTTCAGAAAGGAAATGGTTGCCGACTGGTCTTCGGTGATCATCTGCAGACCTTTCAATTGCCATATAGCCTTGCAAGCATTGCGATCCTCCCGGGACAACGCATTGACCCGTATCAATGATCGGATCGTCGCCGCAGAATAGGAAAGAATAGACATCGTGCAGTTGGCGGGGAGATAATGATGGACCTGTCTTCAAGAAGGCAGCTTGTCGAAACACTGATCCCGATCATTCGAAAGGCCGGCAAGGCCGCGCTCGAGCTGCAGAAGAATGACCTTGCCGCCAGAACCAAGGAAGACGGCACGCCCGTCACCGCCGCCGATCTTGCCAGCCACGCGATCCTTCGCGCGGCATGCCTGGCATCCTTCCCGGCAATCCCCGTCATCAGCGAGGAGGATACTCCTACTGCCCGGGCCGGTCAGGATACGGATGCCGCAATCCTCCTGATCGATCCCCTCGACGGCACCAAGGAGTTCATAAAAGGCAGCGACGAATTTGCCGTCAACATTGCTCTGGTCGAAGACGGGCGCGTCAGCGCCGGTCTGATCTACGCGCCTGCTCGCGACCGGCTCTTCTTATCCTGGGGTGCCGGGCTTGCCTTCGAACAGACAGCCGCCGGCCTTCGACGCAAGCTCCCGTACCCCCTCGCGCCGAGGCTTCAGCCGATTGCCCTCGTCAGCCGTTCCCATTGCGATCCGCGGACCGAAGCCCTTCTCGCGGCACTGCAGCCCTGCGACGTGCAAGCAATGGGATCGTCGCTGAAATTCGCGCTGGTGGCTGCCGCCGAGGCCGATTTCTATCTGCGGCTCGGTCCGACGATGATTTGGGATTGCGCTGCCGGCCAGGCGATCATCGAGGCTGCGGGCGGCGCAGTTCTGCGGGCTGACGGATCGTCGCTCGCCTACCGCTCCAATCGCGCACAAAAAGTGGACGGTTTCATTGGTGCACGCACGCCGCAGCTTGCGGCGCGCGTGGTTACCGCCATGAAGGCGCTCGAAAGCGAAACCAGCGTCGCCACATCCCAATAGCGCCGCCGCTCAAGGCTTCAGGACGGCCGCCCCGCTCAGACGACCGGCGCGCAAATCGTCGAGCGCCGCATTGGCGTCGGCAAGCGGATAGGTTTTCGTGTGGGTCCGGACAGCTGCCTGATAAGCGACGGGGAAAAATTCCTCAGCGTCCTTCCTCGTCAGATTGGCGACCGAAACCACGGCTCGCTCCCCCCATATCAGGGCATATGGCATTGCCGGCAGGTCGCTCATGTGGATACCTCCGCAGACGACCTTGCCTCCCTTCCGCACCCCCTTCAATGCGGCCGGCACGAGTTCGCCCACGGGCGCAAAGATGATCGCCGCATCGAGCGCGACGGGCGGCGGCTCATCCGAGCCTCCTGCCCAGACGGCGCCGAGTTCGAGCGCGAAGCGTTGCGCTGCCTCGTCGCCTGGGCGTGAGAAGGCGTAGACCTCGCGACCCTGCCACCGGCAGATCTGCGCGATGATATGTGCGGCCGCCCCGAACCCGTAGAGCCCGATCCTCTTGCCGTCACCGGCCTTCTTCAGCGAACGCCAGCCGATAAGGCCGGCGCAGAGAAGCGGAGCGAGGGCAACGGGATCGGCCGCACTATCGAGCACAAAGGCATAATCGGCATCCGCAACCACATGGGTGGCAAAGCCCCCGTCACGCGTGTAGCCGGTAAACTGCGGCTCATCGCAGAGGTTTTCCTCTCCGCTCCGGCAGAAGCAACAGCAACCGCATGTGTGGCCGAGCCAGGGCACGCCGACCCTTTGACCGATGCGCGACGGCGCGATCCCCTCCCCCACCGCCTCGACGATGCCGACGATCTCATGGCCGGGAATGAGCGGAAGCTTCGGGTTGGCGAGATCGCCATCGCAGACATGAAGATCCGTCCTGCACACGGCGCAGGCCTCGACCTTGAGCATCAGCTGCCCCGCTGCCGGCACCGGATCAGGTCGGTCCACCGCACGCAGGGGCACACCGATCGCTTCCAGGATCATTGCCTTCATAAGCTGCTCCTTATCTCGAGGATGTCATGATCCCGAACCCACGGCAAACGGTCATTGACGGTTGTCAAAAACAGGCCATGTGCGCCCATAGAAATTTCTTCACCGCGAAGATTTTGATCCGGCGCAATGAGGCAGGCCGCCAGTTGTGATTGGCTTTCGTGAAAAACAGGGAGATCGAGAAATGGACCGTCGTCGTTGGCAAGACCACAGCGCCTTCATCATCGGGGTATGGCTTATCGCCTCCCCCTGGGCACTTGGAAGCTTCAGTCCGGACTCCGTGCCGCTCGGCATTGACGCTTGGAATATCCTCGTCTGCGGCGTCGCCGTCGCCATCCTCAGCGCTGCAGCATTCGCCTCCTACCGTCTATGGGAGGAGTGGGGTAATCTCCTGATCGGTATCTGGCTTGTTGTTTCGCCATGGATGCTCCACAACGCCGAAAGGCCGCTCTTCGTCTGGAATGCCGTGATCTGCGGCTTCTTTCTTATGGTTCTCGGCATATCCGTTCTTCGCAACGCGAAGGCGCGAGAAGACCTCTGAAGAAACGTACGGCGGCGATCGGACCTCGGACATGTCGGCACTGGTAATGATGGAAGCATTTCAGCGCCTCAGTCTGGCGCTTGCGATCGGTATCCTCGTCGGCATCGAGCGCGGCTGGCAGGAGCGCGAGGCTGCGCCGGGCAAAAGGGTCGCGGGCATCAGAACCTATGGCCTCTCAAGTTTCCTCGGCGGCCTGTGCGGATTCCTCCAGCCTATGACAGGAGCGATCCTGCCCGTTGTTATCTTTGCGTTCTTCTGCATCACGATCCTCGTGTTCAGCATCTTGCAGGCGTCCCGCGATGAGGATTACAGCGCAACGGCTGCCATTGCGGCAATCATGGTATTCGTACTGGGTTTTTCCGCCGTCGTTGCCGACATGACGGTGACCGCGGCAGGTGCCGTTGCGATAACGGTCCTTCTTGCGGCGCGCGAACCGCTGCATGGGTTCCTTCGACGATTGACCTGGCTTGAGCTCAGGGCGGCCTTGATCCTGCTGACGATGACGGTCGTCGTCTTACCGATCCTGCCCAACGCCCCGATCGATCGCTGGCAGACGATCAATCCTTTCGAGCTCTGGATGATGACGATCCTCGTCGGAGCCGTATCCTTCGCCGGTTATGTGCTGATCAGGCTCACCGGCGCACGTGCCGGCATCTTGATGACGGGCGCAAGCGGCGGCATCGTCTCTTCGACAGCCTTGACGCTTTCCTTCGCCCGCCAGTCGTCGCAGACGCCTGGACTGTCCCATCTGCTTTCGGCCGGTGCAATGCTGGCGGGGGCGGTCTCCCTCGCCCGTACGCTTCTGATCTGCAGCGTCGTTGGGCCAACCGTTCTGAAGGAGCTTGCACCGTTGGTCGCTCCGGCGGCCGTCGTCTTCGCCATTGCCGGCGGCCTTATCGGATCGTTGCGGCGTAGCGACGATACTCCCGATTTTTCACCGAAAAACCCGCTGGAGATCATGGTCGCGCTTCGTTTTGCCCTTGTTCTGGCCGTTGTAATAATCTTGACGCGGGCGACGCTGATCGTCTTTGGAACGCAATCGCTACTTGCCCTTGCCTTCATCACCGGTCTCGGAGATCTCGACGCAATAACCCTCTCGGTCGCCAAACTGTCATCGGGCCAACTGTCCGCGGACGCGGCGGCTTACGCCATCGCGGTCGCCGCCTTCGCCAATCTTCTTGCAAAAGCAGTGCTTGCTGCAAGTATCGGCAGTTTCGCCTTTGCAGTCCGACTGGCGATCGCAACGACCGTCGCCGCTCTTGCCGGAATGGCTGGATTTCTTTTGGCATGAGCGCGGACAGACCTTGCGGCCGGTTTCTCTTTCAACCCGCAATCCCCGCCGCGATCCGTCTGCGCGGACACCAGTCGATCTCCCTTCAATAGATTGATCATACGCGGCGCGTTCCCTCCTGCCCATAGCGTCGTTCCGACCTCCGGGCATCACGCCGGCAGCCCGTCGGCGCGGCACGCCAGGGTCCTGAACTGTTCAACAGGCCAGCAATCTGCATCATCACGAGATGGATGACCGGACCGCGACGATTGTTACTTGCAATGTTTATAAAATCGTCTATCACTAAACATATTGCTAAACATGAGGGTTGAGGAGTTCATGTAGGCATTTTCTGAAATTGGTGGACTTGCATGTCGGCGGGGAGCCGGCTTTGGTTCTGGGAGGAACGTATGCAAAAGAAATCGAAAGCCCTTCTCGGGCTGGCCTCGGCATTTGTCATGTCGTCGGCGCTGCCCAATCTCGCAAAAGCTGACCAACTGACACTCTGCTGGGCGGCCTGGGACCCGGCGAACGCGCTGGTCGAACTCTCGAAAGATTTCACCGCCAAAACCGGCACCGAAATGAAGTTCGAGTTCGTACCGTGGACCAGCTATGCCGACCGCTTTCTCAACGAACTGAACTCTCACGGAAAGCTCTGCGACCTGATCATCGGCGACAGCCAGTGGATCGGCGGCTCGGCCGAAAACGGCCACTACGTCAAGCTCAACGACTTCTTCGACAAGGAAGGCATCAAGATGGATGACTTCGTGCCGGCGACGGTGGTTGGCTATTCGGAATGGCCGAAGAATACGCCGAACTACTGGGCGCTGCCTGCCATGGGCGACGTGGTTGGCTGGACCTATCGCAAGGACTGGTTCGAGCGGCCGGAACTGCAGAAGGAATTCAAGGAAAAGTACGGCCGGGAGCTCGCCGCACCCAAGACCTACGACGAACTGAAGCAGATCGCCGAGTTCTTCCAGAAGCGCGAAATCGACGGGAAGACTGTCTACGGTGCTTCGATCTATACCGAGCGCGGTTCCGAAGGCATCACGATGGGTGTAACCAACGTGCTGTATGACTGGGGTTTCCAGTACGACAACCCTGAAAAGCCCTACGAAATGCAAGGCTTCGTCAATTCTGCCGATGCGGTGAAGGGGCTGGAATTCTACAAGTCGCTCTATGATTGCTGCACTCCGCCCGGCAGTTCCAATGTCTACATGGTCGAGTCGGCCGACGCCTTCAAATCCGGCCAGGTCGCGATGCAGATGAATTTCGCCTTCACCTGGCCTGGCCTCTATAAGGACGAGAAGGTGGGTGGCGACAGGATCGGTTTCTTCCCCAATCCGGCTGAAAAGAAGCACTTCGCTCAGCTCGGCGGACAGGGCATTTCGGTCGTTTCCTATTCCGACAAGAAGGATGCCGCCCTGCAATACATCAAATGGTTCGCCCAGCCGGAGGTGCAGGCGAAATGGTGGCAGCTCGGCGGCTATTCCTGCCTGAAATCGGTGGTGAACGCCCCTGATTTTGCGTCCAGCCAGCCTTATGCCCAGGCTTTCCTGGACTCAATGGCAATCGTGAAGGATTTCTGGGCCGAGCCAAGCTACGCAACCCTCCTGCAGGACATGCAGAAGCGCGTTCATAACTATGTCGTGGCCGGCAACGGCACCGCGCAAGAGGCGCTTGATGGCCTGGTGAAAGACTGGACCGAAGTCTTCGAGGACGATGGCAAGATCTAGTGTCCGGCTGGACGCGCAACCTTCTTGCCAGAATGGCGGCCCGGCTCGCCAAGACTGCCGGGCCGCCACATGTCTCATATACGCGAAGACCAGGTGACACCTTGAACATTTCCTCTTCCTCCATGGTCGAGAAGGCTGCGGACGCAACTGCAAGGGCGATGCCGACATCGGTTGTCCGCCGCCTCCGCGGACTATCCGATCGAGCGATCGCCTGGGTCTTTATCGCGCCCACCATTATCCTGCTTCTCGCCATCAACATCTTTCCGCTGATCTGGGCGATCTATCTGTCGTTCACGAATTATCGCGCCAACCGTCCGAATGCGCCGGTCCTGAACGTTGGATTGGGCAATTACGAGCGGGTGCTCAACGACCCCGACATCTGGCAGGCGATGCAGACGACGGCGCACTTCGTCTTCTGGACGATCCTGCTGCAGACGGTCATCGGTTTTGCGCTCGCCTATCTGATCGACCGCAAGTTTCGCGGCCACGCCTTCTGGACGACGCTGATCCTGATCCCGATGATGCTGTCTCCAGCCGTCGTCGGCAACTTCTGGCGCTTCCTCTACGAGCCGCAGATCGGTCTCTTCGCCTATGCCGTTTCGCTGGTCACCGGCATCCCGACAGCCGACATCCAGATGCTCGGCAGTGTTTCGCTGGCACCGTGGGCGATCATTATCGTCGACACCTGGATGTGGACGCCGTACGTCATGCTGATCTGCCTGGCAGGCCTGCGTTCCATCCCCGATTATATTTATGAGGCAGCCGAGGTGGACCGCGCTTCCGCCTGGCGGCAATTCTGGTCGATCACCGTGCCGATGGCGCTGCCCTTCATCATGCTTGCGGTGCTGTTTCGCGGCATCGAGAATTTCAAGATGTTCGACATGGTGACACTGCTGACAGGTGGTGGCCCGGGCTCGACCACCGAGGTTGCCTCCATCACCTTGAAGCGGGCCGCCTTCGAGAGCTGGGCAACCGGACGGGCGTCGGCCTTTGCCATCGTCCTCTTCGTTGCCGTGTTCGGTCTTGCGAACATCTACGTCAAGGCACTCAACAAGGTGAAGCAGCGATGAGCTCGGTTACCTCAGCCCATTCGGTCGTCGAGCCGAGCCCGACCAGCAAGCGGATCGCCGGCGCCATCGTGATCCTCTACGCGCTGATCACGATGATCCCGCTCGTCTGGATTTTCCTGACCAGTATCAAATCTCCGCCGGATTCCATCAGCTATCCTCCGAAAATCGTCTTTGCGCCGACCTTGGAAGGCTACTGCAATCTGCTGACGACGAGAACGCGCCAGACACCGGAATACATCGCCTCCCTGCCTGCACCGACCGGCACCTGTGATGAGGTGACCCGCAAGCGAAACATGGTCATTGCGGGTCCCTCGAATTTCCTGCCACGCTTTGCCAATTCTCTGGTGATTGCCTTCGGCTCGACGTTTCTGGCCGTATTGTTGGGAACCTTGGCCGCCTACGGCTTCTCCCGTTTCAGGGTGCCGCTCGCCGACGACCTTCTATTCTTCATCCTGTCGACGCGCATGATGCCGCCCATCGCGGTCGCCATACCGATCTATCTGATGTACCGCGAGCTTGGCCTCTCCGACACGGCGCTGGGCATGATCCTGCTCTACACGGCAGTCAACGTCTCGCTCGCCGTCTGGCTGCTGAAAGGCTTCATCGACGAGATCCCGCGCGAATATGAAGAGGCTGCGATGATCGACGGCTACACCCGGCTGCAGGCCTTCTGGAAAGTCGTCCTGCCGCAGGCAACCACCGGCATCGCCGCCACTGCGATCTTCTGCCTGATCTTTGCCTGGAACGAATATGCCTTTGTCGCACTGCTGACCTCGGGTGAAGCCCAGACGGCACCGCCATTCATCCCGACGATCATCGGCGAAGGCGGCCAGGACTGGCCCGCCGTTGCTGCGGGAACAACAATCTTCCTGATCCCGATCCTCGTCTTTACCATTCTGCTGCGCAAGCAGCTCCTGCGCGGCATTACCTTCGGAGCGGTTCGCAAATGACCCATCTCAGCGAGACCCCACGTCCATCCCGCCCGAAGCGCCCCTTCTTTTTGCGCCGGGGGCCTATGGAGAACATCGCGACCGCCTTGATTGCCGTCGGTTTCCTCATGCTCTTCCAGCCGTTCCTTCTCGTGCTCTATACCTATTCGTTGGTAACGCTGCTCGCAGGCACCGCGATGTTCATCATCGTCTCGAAGTTTCCGGAGTGAACCATGGCGGACATCAGGATAGAAAATCTCCGCAAGCAGTTCGGCAGCTTCGTGGCGGTGCAGGATTCGAGCTTCGTCATCCATGACGGCGAATTCCTGGCACTGCTCGGCCCCTCTGGCTGCGGCAAGACGACGACGCTTCGCATGATCGCCGGCCTGGAATTGCCGACCAGCGGCAAGATCTACCTTGATGGGGAGGACGTCACCTTCAATCGCGCCAGCGCCCGCGACATTGCCTTCGTCTTCCAGCTTTTTGCGCTCTATCCCCATATGAATGTGCGCAGGAACATCGGCTTCCCACTCCTGTCGCAAGGCATGCCGAAGGCTGAGATCCGTCGGCGCGTCGAGGAGACTGCGCGGCTGCTCCAGATCGATCATATCTTGAACCGGTCCGTCTCCGGACTTGCTGGCGGCGACCGCCAGCGCGTGGCTCTCGGCCGCGCGATCGTGCGCCGCCCGAAGTGTTTCCTGATGGATGAACCGCTTGGTACACTGGACGCCGAATTCCGCGAGGTGATGGTCCATGAGCTGCGCGAACTGCATAATCGCATCCACGCGACGACCGTTTACGTGACGCATGATCAGCATGAGGCGATGGCGATGGCCGACAAGATCGCGGTCATGAACCATGGCGTCATCGAACAATTCGGCACGCCGCAGGAAATCTACAGCAAGCCGGCCACCATGTATGTTGCGGATTTCATCGGCTCGCCGCCAATGAATTTCATGCGCTTCACGTCAGGTCTCCAGTCGGGAGCGCAGTCGATATCGCTCAACGGCATCGACGTCAGCGTTCCCGAGGTGCACCAGGATATGGCCGAGTCGGAGCTTGCGCTCGGCGTCAGGCCCGAACATATCCGCCTCAGCGACGCGTCACCGTTGCGCGGAGCCGTCTATGGCAGCGAATATCTTGGAACCAATCAGGTCGTGGCAATCGAGACATCGAGCGGCGTGATCAAGGCACGCGTTCCGGCAAACCGCGACTTCCGTATTGGCGAGACTGTTGGTCTTGAGTTCAATCCGGCTAAGCTCGCGCTGTTCGACTGCAAATCGGGCCGCGCCGTTGCTTCGGCGCTCTACTCGGAGGCCGAACATGGCTGACGTCGTTCTCAAGGATCTTAGCAAGCGTTTTGGTGATACACAGGCTCTGGCTGATCTGGATCTCTCGATCCGAGACGGTGAATTCGTCGTCCTGCTTGGGCCAACGGGCGCCGGCAAGACGACCACGCTGCGCCTTATTGCCGGCCTTGAGCGTCCCGACGGTGGACGCATCGAAATCGGTGGCCGCAATGTCGCAGGCGAAGCTCCCGCTGAACGGGATGTCGCCTTCGTTTTTCAACAATACTCGCTGTATCCGCATATGACGGTTTACGACAACCTTGCCTTTCCGCTGCGCGCCCCGGCGCGCCGGCTTGCGAGCCAAGAAATCGACCGCCGCGTCCGGGACATTGCGCGCATGGTCAGGATCGATCACAAGCTGGAGAACCGTTCGACACGTCTGTCGGGCGGCGAAATGCAGCGCGTTGCGATCGGCAGGGCGCTGGTGCGCAGGCCTGCCATTTATCTGATGGACGAACCGCTCTCGTCGCTGGACGCGAAACTGCGCGCAGAACTGCGCCTGGAACTGAAGCGCATCCAGACGGAACTCGGCTCGACCCTGCTCTATGTAACTCACGACCAGGTCGAGGCGATGACCATGGCGGACCGGATCGGCATTGTCTCGGAAGGACGGCTGCTGCAAGTCGGAACGCCGCGCGAAATCTATGGCAATCCGGCCAGCTTGCATGTCGCCGCACGCCTTGGCCAGCCACACATCAACCTGTTGCCGGCCGATCTTCTTCCTGGTGCCAATCCGCCGCCGGGAACGAAGACGATCGGCGCGCGAACCGAGCACCTTGATATCGTCGTCGATCAGAACGCCAGTGCGAAGATCGACTGGATCGAACATCTGGGGGACCAGAACCACCTTCACATCAAGGTGCGCGACCACAAGCTGGTCACGCTGGCCGATCCATATCTCGCAATCCGGCCGGGTGATCGAATAAGCTTGACGCTGCGCGATCCGCTCTATTTCGACGCCAGTGGCCAGCGCCTTGGATAAGCAACTGAAAGAAACGAAATCATTGGCATAAAAGACGGATCTGTCTCCATGAAACACTTCTTCAACCGCCGGGAAACCATTGTCACCGAAGCCCTGGACGGCCTGCTCCAGACGAGCAGCGCCGGTCGTCTCGCCCGTCTCGACGCGTTTCCGGAGATCAAGGTGATCCTGCGGGCCGATTGGGACAAGTCGAAGGTCGCAATTATCTCAGGCGGCGGGGCGGGGCATGAGCCCTCACATGCGGGCTTCGTCGGCAAGGGCATGCTCACGGCTGCCGTATCCGGCGAAATCTTTGCCTCGCCGAGCGTCGATGCGGTGCTGACGGCGATCCGCGCCGTAACCGGCCCCAAGGGCGTCCTGCTGATCGTCAAGAACTATACGGGCGATCGCCTTAATTTTGGTCTCGCCGCCGAAAAGGCACGTGCCGAAGGTTTCGACGTCGAGATGGTCATCGTTGCCGACGATATCGCGATCCCCGGCATCATCCAGCCCCGCGGCGTTGCCGGTACGCTGTTCGTGCACAAGATCGCCGGCTATCATGCCGAGGCCGGCGCCGCGCTCAAGACGGTGGCGGGCCTGGCGAGTGCCGCAGCGGGCAGCATCGTCTCACTCGGCATGTCGCTTTCGACCTGCAGCGTGCCGGGCCAAACGCATGAGGATCGACTGGGCACCAATGAAGGCGAACTCGGTCTCGGCATTCACGGCGAGCCCGGGGTTGAGCGTATTTCCCTGCAGCCGATTGCCGATTTGGTCGCGACGATGACCGAGCGACTGGCGGCGAAACTCGAGGATGCGGCAGATCATGCGCTGCTGATCAACAATCTCGGTGCCGTGCCCCCGCTTGAAATGGGGGTCATCGCCAACGCTGTCCTGTCGTCGCAGATCGCCAACCGTGTTCGGCTTATCATCGGGCCGGCACCGATGATGACCGCTCTCAACATGAACGGTTTTTCCCTGTCGCTCATTCGACTGGACGCCGACCGTGAAGCCGCCCTTAGGGCCACCGTCGAACCCCATGCCTGGCCGCCCGCGGCCGAACGGCACGAGATCGTTATCCTTCCTGCGCCTCAACGGGCGTCGCGACAGAGCGATGCAGTACCCGCCAGCGACAATAGGAACAATCGTCGCCTCGTGACTGCGCTTTGCGAGCATCTGATTTCGCTCGAGACCGAGCTTAACCGCCTGGATGGCCGGGTTGGTGATGGCGATACCGGCTCCACCGTTGCGACCGGAGCCCGCAGCATTCTTGCCCGCATCGACACACTTCCACTGAAAGATCCGGCCGCGACAATGGCCTCCATCGGCGAAATCCTGAGCACGAGCATGGGCGGCTCCAGCGGTGTCCTTCTCTCGATCTTCTTCACGGCCGCATCCAAGTCCATGGCAGAAAAGGACGATTTCGCCGCTGCCCTGCTTGCCGGCCTTGATCGGATGACGTTCTATGGAGGTGCTGTTGTGGGTGACCGCACAATGGTCGACGCACTGGCTCCCGCGCTTGCCGCCCTTTCATCAGGGGGTGTCGCAGCCGCGGCAAGAGCGGCGGCGGCAGGTGCTCAGTCGACAAGAGCGATGCGACAGGCAAGGGCCGGTCGTGCCTCCTACGTTGGCGAAAAGGATCTCGAAGGCGTGCCCGATCCCGGTGCTGTCGCCGTGGCAGGTGTTTTCGAAGTGGCGGCAGCGCTCGTATGAGCTCTGAACGCGGGAGGGTTTTGGGTGCAGGCAGAACCGGTTCTTCTCATGGGATTGATCGAAGCTTGCCGTGCGACGATCGCAGCAAACAGCGAGCACCTGTGCGCGCTTGATCGCGCCATTGGTGATGGCGATCATGGAACGAACATGCGACGTGGCTGCGAAGCGGTAAGCGCCGAGGACGCCTCTGTTTCAGCCCTTCCCTTGCCCGACGCGCTTGAGAAAATTGGCCTGACGCTCGTCATGAACATCGGCGGAGCGGCAGGCCCGCTTTACGGGACGCTGCTCATGGAGATGGGCCGCAAGCTCCGTGTCCCGGATGAGGAGAGGGATTTTCCATCGGCGTTGAAACAGGCGATCAACGCCGTCGCGCGTCGTGGCCGCTCACACGCCGGGGACAAGACGCTTCTTGATGTTCTCTATCCCGTTCAGGACGCGCTCGCACATCGATTGCCTTTGACGGACATCGCACGCCAGGCCGAACTTTCTGCCGAGCTGACTGCTGCGATGAGGGCCATGCGCGGGCGGGCCTCATATCTCGGAGACCGGTCGATCGGCCATGTCGATCCGGGTGCCTCAAGTTGTGCGCTGCTGACAACGGCGATCTGCCGCTACCTCGAGGAGTATCGACCGGTATGAATGGGAACAGGCCTAACGTTGGGATTGTGATTGTTTCCCACTCGCCTCTGGTTGCACGTGGTACCGCCGATATGGTGCGGCAGATGGTCGGCGACAGTGTGCCGCTTGCCTGGTCGGGCGGCAACAGTCACGGCGAACTTGGAACAGATGCCCGCGGTATTCTCAACGCCATCGAGGAGGCCTGGTCTGACGCAGGCGTTGCCGTCTTCGTCGATCTTGGCGGAGCTGAAACCAACAGTGAAATGGCGGTTGAGATGCTTGGCCTGCCGCGGTCGAAACAGGTATCGATCTGCAATGCGCCCGTCGTGGAGGGCGCTGTTATCGCGGCCGCCGAGGCCTCCGGCGGCGCATCGCTGACCAAGGTCGTTGCGACGGCAGAGGAGCTGTCACCCTGATGAGCGGCGGATTGCGCGTGGGAAACCTTGAGGGCGAGCAGATACATACAAGCTGCCAGACGGAGGTCGAGGTCAAGCATGGTGTGGGGTTGCATGCCCGGCCCTCGGTTACATTCACGCGGCTTGCAAAGTCGTTTCCCTGCTCGATCGAAGTCGCGATCAACGGCAGCGATGTCTGGCTGAATGGCAAGAGCATCATCAAGATCATGGGTGCCAGGATCCGCAAGGGATCGTTGCTCAAGATCCGCGCCGAGGGGATCCTCGCCGAGGAAGCGATCCGCGCATTGAAGGGCCTCGTCGAACGTAATTTCGATGAGGAGAAGAAGCATGGCCGCACCGCCTAGACTGAAAGCCACGAGTGCGTCGCCAGGCGTTGCGACCGGACCGGCCTATGTCGCGACGCCGATGGCCGCTGCCGCGTCGCCGCCATCGCACCTTTCCGGCCTTACCGAACTCGGCAATGCCATCGAGAAGGCCATCCGCGACCTACGCGCCCTTGCGGCCGGGACAGACCCTGAGAGTGGCGAAATCATCGAGTTTCAGATCGAAGTGCTCCAGGATCCGACGTTGATGGAGATGGCCGGCGCGCGGATCGATGCGGGCGAAAATATAGTCTTTGCCTGGGTCGGGACGCTCGATACCTATATTCGCGAACTGGAATGCGCAGAGGAAGACCAATTGCAGGCGCGTGCGGTCGACATTCTCGACGTCAAGAATCGTGTCCTGTCGATCCTTACCGGAACGCCGATCGACGACTTTCCGGCCGGCTCCATCTATGTCGGGAAAGACATGGAGCCCAGTCGGTTCCTCGCACATGACTGGTCGGCTGGTGGGGGTATCGCTCTTTATGCGGGCAGCGCAGTCGGCCATGTGGCACTGCTTGCCAGGTCCCGCTCGGTCCCGATGGTCATTGGCGCCGGTCGCTTCACCACGGAGAAGGGACAACACATTGGCGTTGATGGCGATTCTGGTATCATCATGCTTCAGATAGCCAAGCAGAGCGCGACGACGGCTCCGCACGACCATCGCCTGACAAGCATGGCATCGGCAGCCGACAACGGCATTTTGCACACGGCAGATGGTTGCCAGGTCCTGCTGGCCATCAATGTCAATGCCCCCGAAGAAATCGATGCGATCGACGTTGCGACAACCGCCGGCATCGGATTGATGCGTTCGGAATTCGCCGTGACGTCGCTTGGGGATGCTGCAAATGAAGAAAAGCAGTTTGCCATCTACCGCCGTCTGCTGGATTGGACAGATGGCCGGTCAACGACAATTCGCATGCTGGATATAGGCGGCGACAAGCCGCTCGCCGGATTGATTGACGTACCCTCGCTACGCGGTATCCGTCTTCTGCTTGCCCGGCCGGAGATCGCGCGTGTTCAAGCCCGCGCGCTTTTGCGTGCGGCAGTCTTCGGCAGTCTTCAGATCATGCTGCCGATGGTGATGTTTCCATCCGACGTCGATGATATCAGGCAGATCTATCGCGAAGAATCCGACGCGCTCTCCCGACGGGGCGTGCCGCATCGCATGCCTCCCATCGGGATGATGGTGGAAGTCCCAGCCGCCGCGCTCATGCTGGACGAGTTCGAAAGCGCAGACTTCTTTTCGTTTGGAACGAATGACCTTGCGCAATATCTCGTCGCATCGCCACGCGAGGATGCCGACTTCGCGCTTTACCAGGCCAAGGCAGTGCCGGCCGTCCTGCGCCTGCTGACCCAGGCCATCAGACTCGCCGGAAAAAAACCGGTCAGCATCTGCGGCGACATGGCCGGGGATCCATCCCTGACTGCGGCTCTGCTTGCCGCAGGCATACGGCATTTTTCCATGGCACCCGCTCAACTTCCCGCGATAAGATCGGCGATCGTCGGCCTGAAGGCAGATGGCACAAAGGCAGCCGGAGAATAGGATGGCGCGCGAAGACACCGAGGACGCGATTATCGCCTACAAGTCCATTCTGGCGCAAATCATAGACAACAGGCCCTCTGGAACTCGCCAGCGGCTCGCGACGGAACTTGGCAAACATCGCAGTTTCGTCACGCAGATAACAAGCCCGACCTACGCGACACCTCTTCCTGCGCGCCATCTCGCCACGATCTTCCGGGTGTGCCATTTCAGCGCCGCTGAACAGGAGCGCTTTCTGGATGCTTATCAAGCTGCACATCCAGGCAAGCTGCCGGAACTTGGCGCCTCGGAAAAACTGCGGCATCTTTCGCTGATGGTGCCCGATTTCGGCGACGAGAGACGCAACCGGCTACTGGAGGAAGCGATTGGCGATCTGGTGCAGAAGATTGCCGCAATTTCCGGGCTGTCGGATTAAGCAAGCCCTTGTGGCAGACGCAAAAGGATTGGCATGATCATCGCCTTGGGAGGGGCTTGATGAAGAAATTCATGAACACAGCGGAGACTATGGTCGCCGAAAGCATCGAAGGCTTTGTGCGCGCCCACCAGGAGTTCGTTGTGTTCGGCGCCGACCGCAAATGTATCCGCCGCCGTGAACTGGTTCCTGGCAAGGTCGCCATCATTTCGGGTGGTGGGGCAGGCCATGAGCCGATGCATATCGGCTTCATCGGTCGCGGCATGCTCGATGCCGCCTGCGTAGGGCATATCTTCACGTCGCCCACGCCCAGCCAGATCGTTAGCGCGATAGAGGAGGCAGACACCGGCGCCGGTTGCCTGCTTGTCGTCAAGAACTACGATGGCGACGTCATGAACTTCGAAATGGCCTCAGAGATGGCGTCTGACCGGCATAGAATTGAAATGGTCCTTGCCTGCGACGACATCGAAACGACGAGGAGCGGCGACAGTCGTGGGCGACGCGGGGTTGCCGGTACGCTGATCACAGAAAGGCTACTTGGAGCAGCCGCCGAGCAGGGTCGTTCCCTTTCGGAACTGAAAGCCTTTGGCGACAGCCTCTCCTCACGCATCCGGTCGATGGGCGTTGCCCTGACCGGTGTCGCGGTGCCGGACACCCAGCGCACGACCTTCGCGCTCGGACCGAATGAGGTAGAAATGGGCGTCGGCATTCACGGGGAGGCCGGGCATTCGAGAGAACATTTCTCCAATGCCGACACGATCGTCAGGTATCTCAGCGAGACAATTCTCAACGATACCACCCGCAGCACAGACAAAGCATTTCTCTTCGTGAACGGACTTGGCGGCACACCGCCTGCGGAACTCTATCTTGCCTACAACTCAGC
Source organism: Rhizobium sp. WYJ-E13 (assembly GCF_018987265.1). Taxonomy (NCBI): domain Bacteria; kingdom Pseudomonadati; phylum Pseudomonadota; class Alphaproteobacteria; order Hyphomicrobiales; family Rhizobiaceae; genus Rhizobium; species Rhizobium sp. WYJ-E13. Next base: position 1,737,157 of record NZ_CP076854.1, read on the forward strand.
CCTTCGCATCATGTCGGAATACGGCCTCCGCATCGAGCGTTCGCTTGTTGGCACCTATGCCACTTCGCTCGACATGCAGGGCCTTTCCATCACGCTCGCATTCCTCACGGACGAGGAGCTTTCTCTATGGGATTCGCCCATTGCTACCGCTGCATTGCGCTGGAGATGCTAATGCATGTCGCGCAAAACTGTGCAGCGGTTTCGCGATAACGACATGCGAAAACAAAAGCTTAAAGCGTGGCAAGCGAATCCTGGGGATCGCGACGCGCTTCAGGATCCCGCGATCAGCTGGTTTTCCGGTGCGGAAATCTCGTGATCCCGATCAGGATCGGCTTTTGGACGTCAACGGGTATATGCGATCGTTTCGCTGAGGATACGACCGATAGCCGTTTCGGGAAGGCCAAGATCGCGAACGCTGCTCATATGATTGGAGCCTTCAAGCCTTTCGCTGGTGACTGACAATCCTTGCTGTCGCAAGCGCAATGAGAAGGCGTCCGCCTGCTCATGAAATGGCGGCGTTTCTTCGGTACCCACCGCGATAGTGACGCGACAGCCCTGGTCAAAGGAGTGCAGCATCGGGGAAAAGTCAGCAACCTCCCTGTCGGTAATGGCGATCTCGGAGTGCAGAAACGATGATTGCAGGGGCTTCAGGTCGTAAAGGCCTCCAAGCAGGAGAGCCGCCGACACGCCCGAGAAAGCCTCGCGTCGATGAAACAGGAAGCTCGCAAGGTGCGCACCGGCGGAATGACCGCTGACCGTAGAGCGCGAGGCGTCGCCGCCGTGGCTCGCGATGTGTTCGAGCACCCATTGCTTGGCCCGCTGAACCTGATCGACGAGCACGTCCATCCTGACATGCGGCATCAGAGCGTAATCGACGATGACGGCGATCGCGCCCGTGCCGGTAATCGTGTCGGCAACATAGGAGTAGTCACGCTTGGAAAACATCCGCCAGTAGCCGCCGTGGATGAACATGTGCACCGGCCGCCCGTCGCATGTACCGTCAGGATAGAAGATGTCTAGGGTTTCGCTTGCATCGTCCCCATAAGAGATTTCTCTCATGCGGAGCCTCGCCCGCGTCGAAGCACTCCTTGCCCTGATCTCCGCCACGATGGCGTCGAATTCGCGCACATGTCCCCGTATACGAAACGGATCGGTCTCCAAAAATGTCTCCTCCGCGTCAGAAGCTCGTTGCGATATATTTGGCTTCCATGAATTCGGCGATGCCGTGATGCTGCCCGCCCTCACGGCCGAGACCACTTTGCTTGACGCCACCGAAGGGCGCCGCCGGATCGGAAACCAGCCCCCGGTTGAGCGCGATCATGCCTGCCTCCAAAGCGGAGGAAACGCGCAACCCGCGTGCTATGTCGCGCGTGAAGACATAGGCGGCAAGACCGTATTCGGTGTCGTTGGCACGCCCTATCACCTCGTCTTCGGTCTCGAACCTGTAAAGAGGTGCAACCGGTCCGAAGATTTCCTCATGCGCCATCTCGACACCATCGGGCATGTCGACGAGAACTGTCGGCGGGTAAAAGTAACCCGGCCCGGCAGGGGTCTTACCGCCGCAGGTGACGCGCGCACCCTTAGCCTTGGCATCATCCACCAGGCGATCAATCTTCTCCACCGCCTTCGTCGTGATCATCGGCCCGCATTCGGCGAGGGCATCGACACCGGGACCAACGTTGAGAGCTGCCATTCTTTTGGTCAGCCCTTCTGCGAAAGACTCGTAGATTCCCGACTGGATGTAGAGACGGTTTGCGGCGGTACAGGCTTCGCCGGCATTGCGCATCTTCGCAACCATTGCGCCGTCGAGTGCCGTCTCCAGATCGGCGTCGTCAAACACGATGAACGGAGCGTTGCCGCCGAGCTCCATCGAACATGAGACGACATGCTTGGCCGCTTCGGCGAGAAGCAGGCGGCCAACGCCTGTGGAGCCCGTAAACGAAAGTTTTCTGACGCGCGGGTCCGCGAGAATGGTGGCGCTGAATGGGGCGGGAGTGCTTGTCGTCAAAACGTTGACGACGCCTGGCGGCACGCCGGCCTCTTCATAGATCGAGGCCAGTGCGTAGGCCGTCAGCGGCGTCTCGCTTGCCGGCTTCAAGATCACGGTGCAGCCAGCGGCAAGCGCCGGGGCGATCTTGCGGGTGGCCATTGCAGCCGGGAAATTCCAAGGCGTGATCAGCAGGCAGATGCCGATCGGCTGGTAGTCGACGATGATCCGGTTGGCTCCCGACGGAGCGATGCCGAATTCTCCCGTTATGCGCACGGCCTCTTCCGCATTCCAGCGAAAGAACTCGGCGGCATAGGCGACCTCGCCGCGGGCGTCGCGCAGCGCCTTGCCATTCTCCAGGGAGATCAAGGTGGCAAGCATTTCGGAACGCTCGATCATCAGTTCGAAACAGCGTCGCAAAATCTCCGAGCGCTTGCGCGGCGGTGTTGACCGCCAGCCAGGCGCAGCCCGGGATGCAGCCTCGACGCTCGCCTGCGCATCCTCGATGGTCGCGTCCGCTACAACAGCAAGAAGCGTCCCGGTCGAGGGGTCGGTCACATCGATCTTGCGCCCGCTTTTGGATTGGCGCCAGCTCCCATCGATATAGAGGCCGCGGGCTGCGGCCTCAATGTCTAGCAGGTGGTGGGTGACCTGTGGCATTTGCTGGGCAATAGTCATTTCATTCCTCGAATGTTTAAAGGGCGGAGGCGGCAAGATCGCCGTCATAGGCTGCACGAACGAGACGCTTCATGGCGTCGATGTCGAAGGGCCTCGGGTTATTCTTGATCAATCTGTCGATGCTGAGCGCCTGTTCGGCAATCCAGTCGAGTTTGTCGGCGGTAAGCCCGAGATCGGCGAGTGTCGGCGTGATGCCGATGGCCTGAAAGAGCCTGCGGATCTCCTCAATCGCCGCCCCCGCCATCTCCTGCTTCGTCCTGCCTGTTGAATCGAGGCCGAGCGCCTGGCCGATCTCGGCCAGCTCGGCCGTCGAGGCGGCTCGGTTATAGTTCATGACGTAGGGCATCATCGTCGCGACGCCGAGCCCGTGGGCGGTATGAGTCAATGCACCTGCCGGATACTGGATAGCATGCGCTGCTGCCGTGCCGGCCGTGCCGAATGCGCAACCGGCAGCCAGCGCACCCATCATGACGTCAGCGCGCGCATCCTCGTTCGTTCCCTCCTTGCACGCCGTCTCCAGGCTGCGTCCCAGGAGCTTTATGGCGAGAAGAGCGAAATTGTCGGTAAGCGCACTCTTACCGATGAAAACATGGTTCTGAGGCAGCAACGGGTCAGTGCCGCGTCGGGCGGCCGTGAATGCCTCGATCGCATGGGTCAATGCGTCCGCGCCAGCGACAGCGGTCAGACCCGGCGGGCAGGACATCGTCAGCTCCGGATCGCAGAGGGCCGCTGCGGCGATGAGATATGGACTCGATATGCCGACCTTCAGCGTCCGATCCGGGTCGGAAATGACGGCAACCGGCGTCACCTCCGAACCGGTACCCGCTGTGGTCGGGACAGCGATGATCGGGATTGTCGGACCAGGAACCTTGAACTCACCATAGTAGTCCGCAAGGCTTCCGCCATGGCTCAAAAGCAGGGCGGCGCATTTTGCCATGTCGAGGCAACTCCCCCCGCCTATCCCTATCACCATGTCGGGCGCGAAGCTCTGCGCCTCCTCAACGCATAGCGCAACGGTGTCACGCGGGACATCCGGCAGGACCCGGTCATGGACCAGTGTCTCGATCGATGCCACGTTCAACGCGGCGACGAGCTCGGCGAAAATGGACGTCCCAGCAAAGCGCTCATCCGTACAGATCAGCGCCCTTTGACCAAGCCGTTTGGCGACCGATGGCAGCGCGAAACGTTGGCCCTTGCCGAACAGGATTTCTTTCGGGAGCCGGATAGCTGCAAAGAGGGTCATTGTGCTGACCTTCTCACCAGTTGTGGGATGAAGAAAGACCTTGAGGAAGCGTCGCAAAATTGGCGCTCGATTTCTTTTGCGCTCATCCAAATGACCCTCATGAAACCTCCGATATAAAATCCTATAGGATATGGGATTGCATATCACCGAGCATCATGTTAGCGATTGTTCCTGTCAAGAGGCAAAAGAAATACAGGGCCGGAATACGATGATGCTCAATGCCACGCCTGCTCCGAGTGGTTTCATACAGCGCAGCAGCAGTCTCGCAGACAGCGTCTACGAGGTGATTTTTGCGCAGCTGATGTCTCTGAAGATCGCTCCGGGTGCGCGCATCACCGTCGATAATCTGGTCAAGGAATTCAACGTTTCCCAGACCCCGATCCGCGAGGCGCTCGGCCGCCTCGAAGGAGAAGGGCTTGTCGTCAAGACGCATCTCATCGGTTACAGCGCAGCCCCACAGATCACCCATCGGCGCTTCGATGAGCTCTATCATTTGCGGTTGCTTCTCGAGCCCGACGGTGCTGCGAGGGCGGCAAAGGCCATGGACGATGAAAAGCTCGCTATTCTCCGGGAGGCGGCCGGCGTCATGGGCCGCCGGGAAGGAGCCGATGAACGGCTGCGCTATTCCACCTTCGCGCGGCAGGACGCCGTTTTCCATGACAGGATCATGGAATTTGCCGGCAACGAACTCATTCGCCAAACCCTCAGCCACCAGCACACGCATTTTCACATCTTTCGACTGATGTTCCATTCCCGCGTTACCGAAGAGGCGCTGGATGAGCATGAGGCGCTTCTCTCCGCCTTTGCCGCAGGTGACCCATCGGCTGCGGAGAAGGCAATGAGAACGCATCTCGAACATTCACGGGACCGGCTCGTGCCGGCTTTCGATTGAGAGGCGGGCAATGTCGAGCGTCATGACCATGGAGAGGAAGGGGAGGAGCGTGGTGTCCGAGACCGACGGCCTTGTCTCTCATCCGGTCCTTCGTGCAGAGGGCATGTCGAAGCGGTACGGACCGGTCACCGTACTCCAGGAAGTCACGCTCGATATCTTGCCCGGCGAGATCCATGCCATCATCGGCGAGAACGGCGCCGGCAAGTCGACATTCATGCGGCTCCTTTCCGGTTATGCCGAACCCACTGCAGGAACGCTGTCGATGGGCGGCCGCAGGGTCGGCTTCTCAACGCCTGAGCAGGCGCAGGAAGCGGGTATTGTCCTGGTGCACCAGGAGATCCTGCTTGCGGACGCCCTGACCGTCGCCGAAAATCTTTTCCTCGGCCGTGAACTGATGCGTCATGGCCTGGTCGATGATCGGATGATGCGGCGCCTGGCCGTCGAAAAACTTCACGACCTTGGATGTCACGTATCGCCAAACGCTTTGGTGCGTGACATCTCGCTTGCGGATCGCCAGCTCGTGCAGATCGCGCGCGCACTCCTCGACGACTACAGGCTTGTCATTTTCGATGAGCCGACCGCAGTCTTAACGGGTGACGAGGTCGAGCGACTGCTTGCCATCATTCTGCAGCTGAAGGAGCAAGGAGCAGCCGTGCTCTACATCAGCCATCGCCTCGATGAAGTCCAGCGGCTTGCCGACAAGGTGACGGTGCTCAGAGACGGCAAGATGGTCGGCACATATCCCGGTCATAGCCTGACGCAGATGGACATGGCGCGGCTGATGGTCGGGCGCGATCTCGCCGCGCTTTATCCCGAAAAGACCGTAAAGCCAGCCCTGCAGGCGATGCTTGAAGTCCAGGATCTCAGCGTTCCCGGCTTCGCAAGCGACATCACGTTTACCGCCCACAAAGGCGAGGTCCTCGGATTTGCCGGCATGATCGGTGCCGGTCGCACCGAAGTGTTCGAGGGCATCATGGGCTTGCGCCCTGCTGCCGGAACCGTAAAATTGCAAGGCAGGGCGATTGACATCAGGCGCCCCCGAGCAGCGATGGATGCCGGCATCGGTTACCTGACCGAGGATCGCAAAGGCAAGGGCCTGCTGCTGCAGGAGCGGCTTGCGCCGAACCTGACGCTGTCCGCCCTCGGCAGATTTCACCCCGGCCTTATGATGCGCCGCCGCCGTGAGCAGAGCGCGCTCGTCGAAGCCGTCAACACCTACGACATCCGCCTGAAAAGTTACGCCGTCAAGGCAGGCCAGCTTTCCGGCGGCAACCAGCAGAAGCTTCTGCTCGCCAAGGTGCTTCTCACCGATCCTTCGGTCGTGGTCATCGACGAGCCGACGCGCGGGATCGACATCGCGAACAAGGCCCAGATCTACGCCTTCATCGAGCGCCTCGTCGCAGAAGGCAGGACCTGCATCGTCATCTCGTCCGAAATGCAGGAGCTGATCGGGATCTGCGACCGGATTCTTGTGATGCGGGAGGGACGCATCACGGGGGAGGTGACGGGCGAGAAAATGACGGAACATGAGATTGCGCTTCTTGCCACCAGCAAAACGACGGTTGCGGCGAAGCAGGGAGGAAGACAATGAGTGTGATTACGGGTTCGACGCCGGTTCGGCCGGAGCGGGAATGGAATATCGGCTGGTCGGATGTCGGTCCGTTCCTTGCGCTTGTGGCGTTGCTGCTGATCGGGTTTTCGATCAACCAGGATTTCCTCTCGGCGACCAATCTCAGCAATGTGATCACGCGAAGCGCCTTCATCGCAATCATCGCCGTCGGTGCGACCTTCGTCATTTCGTCCGGCGGACTGGATCTTTCAGTCGGTTCGATGGCCGCATTCATCACCGGCATAACCATCATGTTCATGAACAGGATGGCTGCCGACTGGGGTGTCCTGGCAATTCCCGCCGGCATGGCCATCGCGCTTGTCGTCGGGCTCCTCTGCGGGCTGATGAACGGGCTCATCGTTACCGTCGGAAAGATCGAGCCCTTCATCGCGACCCTCGGTACCATGGGGATCTTCCGCGCCCTCATCACCTATATGTCGGATGGCGGGACGATCCCGATCGATCGCAGCCTCCGCGACGCCTATCGGCCTGTCTATTTCGGGACCTTTGGCGGTATTCCCTTTCCGATCCTCATTTCGATTGCCGTTGCCGCCATCGCATCCTTCATCCTCTACAAGATGAAATATGGCCGCAAATGCGCTGCCGTTGGCGCGAATGAGGATGTCGCCCGCTACTCAGGCATTTCCATCATCAAGACGCGCACGATCGCCTACGCGATCCAGGGCGTATGCGTTGCGATCGCCGCGATCTGCTATGTGCCGCGCCTCGGAGCAGCGACGCCGACCACCGGCGTGCTGTGGGAATTGCAGGTCATCACTGCGGTCGTCATCGGCGGAACTGCTCTTAGAGGTGGCAAGGGTCATGTCTGGGGCACGGTAGCAGGAGCCGTCATCCTCGAACTCATAGCCAACCTCATGGTGCTCTCGGATTTCGTCTCCGAATATCTCGTCGCCGGCGTTCAGGGCGTCATCATCATCATCGCCATGCTCATTCAGAGGTTCTCGAAGTAACCGCGTCCGGACCGCGCGGATTGATGTTTGTGGTCCGATTCTGGGAGGAATGAATGTCTAGAAAATGGATTGCGGCCCTGGCCGTCAGTACGGTGTTGCTCGCCGGCCAAGCCCTTTCGGCAGATAAGAAGGTTGTCGCCGTGTCGATCCCGGCAGCCGATCATGGCTGGACGGCGGGCATCGTCTATCACGCACAGGCTGCCGCCAAGGAAGTCAATGCCGCCTTTCCGAATGTCGAGGTCGTCGTGAAGACTTCGCCCTCGGCGACGGCGCAGGTGAGCGCGCTTGAAGATCTTTCCGCAGGACGCAAGCTCGATGCGCTGGTCATCCTGCCCTATACGTCGGAGGAATTGACGACGCCGGTCAAGGCGGTCAAGGATGCCGGCACCTTCATCACCGTCGTGGATCGCGGCCTCAACGACCAATCCATCCAAGACCTCTACCTTGCCGGCGACAACATCGCAGTTGGCCGCAATACGGCGAAATTCATGATCGACAAGCTCGGCGGCAAAGGCAACCTCGTCATCTTGCGCGGCATTCCGACCGTCATCGACGATGAGCGCATCCAGGGCTTTCAGGATGCAATCAAGGGAACCGATCTCAAGGTTCTGGACATCCAGTATGCGAACTGGAACAGTGATGACGCCTTCAAGCTGATGCAAGACTATCTTGCCAAATACCCGCAGATCGACGCTGTCTGGGCAAATGACGACGACATGCTTCTTGGCGTGCTCGAGGCCGTCAAGGAATCGGGTCGCAAGGACATCAAGCTTGCCCTCGGCGGCAATGGCATGAAGGACATCGTCAAGAAGGTCATCGACGGCGATCCGATGACGCCGGTCGAGACACCTTATCCGCCCGCCATGATCAAGACCGCCATCTACATGACCGTTGCCAATATTGTCGGCCAGGCGCCGGTGCGAGGCACTGTCAAGCTGGATGCGCCGCTGATCACGCAGGAGAATGCGAAGGAATACTATTTCCCCGACTCTCCGTTCTGATGAGACCGAAACCGGGGGCGGCCGCAGCCGCCGCCCCATTGCATGAAGAAGAGGAGCAAATCATGCCTGGTAAGAAGATACTGATGCTGACCGGTGAGTTTACCGAGGAATACGAAATCTATGTCTATCAGCAGGCGATGGAGGCAGTCGGCCATACCATCCACGTGATCTGCCCCGACAAGAAGGCTGGCGATCTGATCAAGACCTCGCTCCACGATTTCGAAGGCGATCAAACGTATACGGAGAAGCTCGGGCACTTCTTCACGATCAACAAGACCTTCTCGGAGGCCGAGGCGCAGCTCGATCAATATCATGCAGTCTACTGCGCAGGCGGTCGCGGCCCTGAATATATCCGCACCGATAAACGCGTTCAGGCAATCGTGCGGCATTTTCACGAGAAGCAGAAGCCGATCTTTACGATTTGCCACGGCGTCCAGATTCTGATTGCCGTTGACGGTGTGGTTCGCGGCAAAAAAGTGGGTGCTCTGGGGGCTTTCGAGCCGGAAGTTACGCTTGCAGGGGGCACGTATATCGATCTGTCGCCGACAGAAGCCTATGTCGATGGCACCATGGTATCTGCGAAGGGATGGACCGCACTTGCAGCATTCATCCGCGAATGCCTGAAGGTGCTGGGCACGGAAATCCGTCACAGCGATGATATCGCCAACGCTGCCTGAGCTCTCACTCCTGCTACGGCTTACGATCAGGCAACGCTTGCAAAACGCGGGGGTTGCCTTTCCAGGAACGACTATCCTGCAGCGGAGGCTGATAGCAGATAGATGCTCTGCATCATCTGCCGGCAGCAAAGTCATGGCGGCGGCGCAAGCGCAAGGCGTCAGTCCTTTCAAACTGACGCCCATCTGCGCGCATCTGGTTTGCCCGAGTACCCAACACATCCATCGAAATGCCCGGGCTGGCAGTTCTTTAAGCCGGCAATTGGAAGATCCAGTTGGCAATCAGCACGATGGCGAGACCTGCGGCCAGTGCGAGGTACGGCAGCATGCCAGCCTTCTTGACGCCGAGGTCCTGGCCGACGAGCCCCAGGTCTTCCATGGCGCCGGGCGGGAACTTGCCGCCGTCGCGCACATAGTGGCGATAGGCGAAAACCGGCAGGATAAGCGCGGCGAAGATGAAGCCGACCCAGAGCGCATTGGCATAGCCCCAGACCTTGGCGCCGGCGCCGAGGAAGAGAGCGTTGACGAAGGCAAGCACGGTATTGACGCCGATCAGCCAGGTGGGGGCCTTCCAGGGGCGCTCGACATGACCGGAATCCATGCGATGGATCCAGCCTGAATTCAGGTTCAGGAAGTTGAAGATGATGTAGCCGACATTGGAGACGGCAAGCACGAAGAAGTAGCCGCCGGCATCGGACGCGATCGCTAAAAGGAAAAGATTGAAGGCAAAGTCTGTCCACATCGCCCGGGTCGGGGCGCCGTTTTCATTGACATGGTCGAGATATTTCGGCAGCCAGCCATCCTTCGAGCCCTGGTAGAGCGTGCGCGAGGAGCCTGCCATGGCCGTCATGATGGCGAGGAAAAGCGCCATGATCATCAGCACGACGAGAAGCTGGGTGACAATGCGGCCGGCGCCGATCAGTCCGCCGAGTGCTTCGGCGACGCCCGTGCCGTCGACGATACCGGGCGCCAGCATGCCCGCATGACCGAGCACACCCTGGAAGGTGAAAGGTACGAGGAAGAAGAACAGGCAGCAGGCAAGGCCGGAATAGAAGATCGCCTTGAATGTGTCCGTCTTCGGGTTCTTCAGTTCGCGCGTATAGCAGACGGCGGTCTCGAAACCGTAGGTCGACCAGGCGGCGATATAGAGACCGCCGAGGAAGAGCGTCCAGCCGCCATTGCTCCAAGTACCATCGGAGCCGGCATAGGCGGCCGTCGGCGGAACCAGCCCGGTGACGTTGGCGCTGACGATCTGGCCGCTGATGATCGGATAGAGACCAATGATAAGCAGCGGCACCAGCACGATGATCGCCAGCCATTTCTGGACGCTCGCCGTTTCGGAGATGCCGCGATGCTGGATCGCAAAAATGATCAGCATCAGGATGCCGCCGATGAAGAAGGTGGCGTTGATATTGGCGGTGGCGAGGAAAGGAATGCTGAAAGTGACGAGTGACCAGCTGCGGATTGCCGGCGTCAGCGCGGCGACACCGTCAGCACTCAGCAGCGCCTTGACTGCATCCTCGGGCGAAGTGCCGGCATGGGCAGCAATATATTCGGCGACGCGGGGGCTATCGGCCGTAATCGAAGCGGCATGCGCGCTGATCCAGGCGAGGACCGCCTGCGAATCCGCAGCCGGGATCGGGAAGAAGGCATTGAGAATATATCCGGCCGCAATGGCGCAGCCGAGCGAAAGCACCGGCGACCAGGCAAACCAGTTGCACCAGACGGACAGCGGCGCGATGAATTTCGAGTAACGCAGCCAGGCCGTGGCACCATAGACCGAGGCGCCGCCCGACTTGTTGCCGAACATGCCGGCGATTTCGGCATAGGTGAAAGATTGCAGGAAGCCCATGATCATCGAGATGATCCAGACGACAAAGGCAAGCTTGCCGGTCGTACCTGCAATACCGCCAAGGGAGAAGAGAACTAGCGGCGGCACGCCGGCTGCCACCCAGAACGCGCCCTTCCAGTCAAGCGCGCGTATAAGTTTACCTTCGGTGCCGGCGGCAACGCCGGCGTCCACGATATCCGTCATCGATGAAATTCCCCATTCTATTTGTTCGGGACGTAGCTTTGCGTACGTCTCCCTGAACGTGCCTCCCGTGGCATGCATGGGCTGCCCGGCATTTTCTCGATCCGCGTTCCCGAGCGGATTTCCGAGTCTCGACCCTTTATGCATAGTGAAGATATTTTCTTTTTAGTCAACATCCCTTTACTTTCGGGTGGCATTTTGTCAGCATGATTTGCGTGCCGGAGGGCACATCAATCCCATGAGGACCACATGCGAGATCTCCATCCCGGGATGTCAGGGGTGCGACCGGTGTCAGCAAGCATCATCCGCTATCCCGGTATCTCCACGCTGCCCGAGGGTGTCGAGCGTTACCGCTGCAAGGGCGGCGGATCCCTTGTTGTTCGTGTCGAGGCCGGCGACCACGTTACCCTGATCGACAGCGAGGGAGGACAGGCTTGCGAGCTTTCCTTCCTCGACGAAAACGGCCGGTGTCAATCGGCCGGCCTCGGTGCAGCCTTCACCGGCTCGGCCGACGGGCTGAAGGCCATTCTCTCTTCGGGCGATGAGGGCGCCGCCCGGACGCGGACGGCGCTTCAGCGACGCGGAGCTGATCTCGCCACGGCAGGTGCAATCCGCATTTTCAGCGAAGCTTCCACTCCCGGCAGCAAGGCTGAATTTGTGATCACGATGAAGGGGCTGCTGATTGCCGCCGCACCCGCAGCAGCGATGTCGCCTGACGCGCAGGACACGGCAACACCGATCGAGATCCGTATCCGGCGCAGCAGCCTGATCCGCGACTACGCCGCGGCCCTCCCCGAGCCGATGGCCGATCCGATCGAAGATATCCGGATCAGGGCGGCGACCGCCTCGGCCTATTTCGTCCGTGCCGGAGAGTTCATCCAGATCATCGACGTCTACGGCCGGCAGTGCACCGATTTCCAGGCCTTTGCCGCCCGCAAGGTCGACAAGGGCCTCGATCTCGCGCTGGATTCCACCGTCACCCGCACCCTGCTTGGCCGCAGCTATCCCGCCCCCGGCCTGCCGTCCAAAGCGTTCGACCGCGACTTCGAGCCGCTGGTGGAGATCGTCCAGGACACGGTTGGCCGCCATGACGCATTCGCGACCGCCTGCAACTCGCGCTACTACGACGACATGGGTTATCCCGGCCATGTCAATTGCACCGACAATTTCAATGCGGCGCTCGCGCCTTACGGCATACCCGGCCGCAAGGGCTGGGAGGCGCTCAACTATTTCTACAATACGAATATCGACCACAACAACCAGCTCTACCTCGACGAGCCATGGTCTCGGCCGGGCGATTATGTCCTGATGCGGGCGTTGACCGATCTCGTCTGCGTCTCCTCCTCCTGCCCCGACGATATCGATGCGGCCAATGGCTGGGACCCGACCGACATCCATGTCCGCACCTTCTCCGGAAAAGAAAAATTCTCAAGAGCGGTAGCCTATCGCATGACCCCTGACGCCGATGCAGAACTGACGCGGGAAACCGCCTTCCACCCTCGCCTTGCGGCACTGACGCGGGATTACACCGAATATCGCGGCTACTGGCTGCCGAACCGATTTTCCTCTGAAGGTCCAGTCGAAGAATATTGGGCCTGCCGTGAAAGAGCTGCTGTCATCGACCTGTCGCCGTTGCGCAAGTTCGAGGTCACAGGCCCGGATGCCGAGGAATTGCTGCAATACTGCCTGACGCGCGACGTGCGCAAGCTGTCGACCGGACAGGTCGTCTATTCCGCCATGTGCTACGAGCACGGCGGCATGATCGACGACGGCACGCTCTTTCGCCTCGGCGACAAGAACTTCCGCTGGATCGGCGGCGACGACTATAGCGGCATATGGCTGCGCGAACAGGCCGAGAAGAAGGGCTTCAAGGCCTGGGTCCGCTCCTCGACAGACCAGATGCACAATATCGCGCTGCAGGGACCAAAGAGCCGCGACATTCTCAAGGAAATCATCTGGACGGCGCCACGCCAGCCCGATATCGGCGAGCTTGAATGGTTCCGCTTCACCGTCGGGCGCATCGGCGGCTTCGAAGGTGCCCCGGTCGTCGTCTCGCGCACCGGCTATACCGGCGAACTCGGCTACGAGATCTTCTGTCATCCGAAGGATGCGTTGAGCGTCTTCGATGCCGTCTGGAAGGCCGGCGAGCCTTATGGGCTGAAGCCGATGGGGCTTGAAGCGCTCGACATGGTCCGCATCGAGGCGGGCCTCGTCTTCGCCCATCACGAATTCGACGATCAGACCGATCCGTTCGAGGCCGGCATCGGCTTCACCGTGCCACTGAAATCCAAGCAGGACGATTTCATCGGCCGCGAGGCGCTCCTGCGGCGCAAGGAGCATCCGCGCCAACTGATGGTCGGCCTGGACGTGCGGGCGAACGAAGCTGTCGGCCACGGCGACTGCATCCATCTTGGCCGCGCCCAGATCGGCGTCGTTACCAGCGCGACGCGCTCTCCGATCCTCGGCAAGACGATCGCACTCGCCCGCGTCGATGTGATCCATGCAGCCGTCGGCACCGAGGTCGAGATCGGCAAGCTCGACGGCCAGCAGAAGCGCCTGCCGGGGGTCGTAGTGCCGTTGTCGCACTACGACCCGCAGAAGACCCGGCCGCGTTCGTAAAACCTTTACTGCGCCCTGCGCTGGGCGCTGGTGATCGCCCTTGCGGCCTCTTCGGAGGAATTGGCAAGCTGGCGCATCTCGGCGGCAAGCACGGCGAAGCCGGATCCCGCCGTCCCCGCCCTTGCCGCCTCGATGCCGGCATTGACGGCAAGCAGCTTCAGGTAGCGCAGCGAGTGCAGGATCTCGTTGGTCTTCGAGGCGGTGATGCGCATACCGGCAGTCTGCTCGTCGATGCGCTGGTAGAGCGACTCGATGTTGATGATACTGCCCTCGAGATAGAGCAGCTCGCCATTTTCGTCCCAGACGCCTCCGCCCGTCTCCGTCACCCAGACATAATGTCCGTCACGGTGGCGGATCCGATATTCGATCGTCCAGTCGGTGCGGCTTTCGAGCGCCATGCCAACAACCTTGTCCATCAGCGGCACGTCCTCCTCGCACATGATCGAGGTGAACGTGCGTGTCGTGTTGCCGATGATTTCTTCGGCTGGATAGCCGAAGATGCGTTCGATGCCATCGGTCATCTCCAGCATCGTGTAGTTTTCGTCCGCGCGGCAGCGATAGAGAAAACCACTCATGCGGCCGAGAACACTGCTCTGAAAATCCATGAAGACCACGCCTTGAGACAATGAGTTGCAGATCGGGTTGCTTCGTCTCATTTCAAACACGCCGGAAAGGGCCGCGACGGACGACCCTTCTCGGTTACGCGGGAGCTGGAAAGATCAGTTGCGCAGATATTCCTCCATGGAATCGTCGAGCGCCTCGACCCAGGGCGTGTGGTGCGTCGGCGACATGTTGCCGGTCATCAGCGAACGATAGGCGTGATCGCGGAAGCCCATGATGTTTTCCGCCTTGTGGTGCTCCCACTCCATGAAGGTCCTGTTGGTTCCTTCGATGTCGAAGCTCGGATAATCGGTCTCGGCGAGCAGTTCCTTCACATAGTCGCCCTGGTACCAGATCATCTGCTCGGCATCTTCGAGCATCTCCTCGCGGGTCCGCCACATGTCGAAATTCGCCTTCAGTTCCTCTTCCGGCGGCAATTTGATGCGGCCCATCATGACGTCGCGCGCCCACCAGGCCTGCACGTCGAACATGTTGAAGGTGTAGAACTGATCCTGCATGCCGATATAGAAAAGCTGTGGATTCCCGTCGAAGACCACGCCTTTGTAGAGGTGGTCGGCCCAGAGGCGGTTGGCAGTCTTGAGCCTCAGCTCGTCGGGCAGGAAGGGAAAGTGATGCTGGTATCCGGTGCACAGGATCAGCGCATCTACTTCCTTCGTCGAACCGTCGAGGAAATGAGCGGTGCGGTTTTCGAGCCTGGTGAGCAGCGGACGCTCTTCGAAATTGTCCGGCCAGTTGAACCCCATCGGCTTTGACCGATAGCTCGTGGTGACCGACTTGGCACCGTATTTCCAGCATTGCGAGCCGATATCTTCGGCCGAGTAACTGCGGCCGACGATGAGGATATCCTTGCCCTTGAATTCCAGCGCATCGCGGAAGTCGTGAGCATGCAGGACGCGGCCGTTGAAGGTCTTCACGCCCTCGAAATAAGGCACGTTCGGTGTCGAGAAGTGGCCGCTCGCCACCACGACATAGTCGAACTCCTCGTCGTACATATGGTCTTCGAGGCGGTTGTGTGCGGTGACCGTGAATTTCTTCGTGCCCTCATCGAAACGCACCATGCGAACGGGCGTATTGAAGCGCACCCAATGGCGGACATTCGCCTTCTCGACGCGGCCCTTGATATAATCCCAAAGCACGGCGCGCGGCGGATAGGAGGCGATCGGCTTGCCGAAATGCTCCTCGAAGGAATAGTCGGCAAATTCCAGGCATTCCTTCGGTCCGTTCGACCAGAGGTAACGATACATGCTGCCGTGAACCGGCTCGCCATATTCGTCGAGCCCGGTTCGCCAAGTATAGTTCCAGAGCCCGCCCCAGTCGGACTGCTTTTCGAAGCAGACGATCTCCGGGATCTCCGCACCCTTCTGCGCGGCCGACTGGAAGGCCCGCAACTGGGCAAGCCCGGAAGGACCGGCGCCGATGACGGCAACTCTTGTCATGAAGCATTCCCCTTTCGATGTATCGACGTTTTATCTCATGCAGTCGTTCGTCACCGTTGCGACATCAGTCCGGAAAGATGCCGGGGCTCGTCGGCGCGCCGTCGTCATATCCGGAAAGCCAGTCGATGGTCGTCTGGCGGTAGCGGGTCAGTCCCTTGTAGTCGATGAGCTCTGCTGGCAGGGTTTTCAGCACGCGCGGAAAGCGGCGCGCCCATTTCGGCACCGTCACCAGCTCCTCCATATTCATCAGGTAGCAACGGATGACGAAGAGGATCGCGTTCGAGCGCGGCAGGCGCCAGAGGCTCTGCAGCTCAACGCGCAGATGCACCTTCTCGCCGACATTCTCCGATGTCACCGTCGTACGGTCCGGTCCCCATTTGTGATAATTCTCCGGACTGGTATCCAGTCTCGGATTGATGGTCATCGTCCAGTTGAAACGGCGCGTCGGCTTGCCCTGCTGCAGGTTCAGGAGGAATTTCAGCGCCCTGTCGAAGACGCCGATCTGGTGGGCGAGCGGCACCGGACCGTGCCATTCCATGAAATTCATGCCGATATCGAAATCGAGCGACCAGTCGGCCTGGGTCGTCACCATGCCGGCATCCATCCAGAGATTGCCGTCACGCTGGTCGACGATGCAGAAATCTCCCTGAGCCTGGCGAGTGATGTATTCGAGCGGCTCATATGGCAGCGTCGAACGGTCGCCGAAGGTGAATGTGTCGTCGATGCCGAGCGGCCGGTTGATCCAGCGCCACTGGTCGCCGTTCCTGATCAGCGTGAAATGCTCGGGATAGCCGGCAGCCTGTTCCTCCATCAGGAGCTCCAGCGTATCCCATTGCGCCGTCATCATATGCGGCAGCGCCTGGTAGCGCAGCGGGTCCTCTTTCAGCACCAGCGCCCTGTCCTGCATCTCGGCGACGTAATGCTCGTCGACATCGATGAGGCTTTCAAACACGGTGCCCTCGCGGCCCTTCACATGCGGCTCCATATTGACCGAATACATGTATTCGTCGCGATCGAATGGAAACGGAAAGCGCCGGATGTTTTCCGGGCTGTTGCGATAGGTGAAGTCGTCGCGGAAGGTTTCCTGTTTGAAGACGATGGCCATGTCCGTTCTCCTTGTTCCGCTTTCAGCTCTAGAGGTCGAGGCTGAGCCTGTTTCCCTCAAAGCGGGAGACACAGATCATCACCTTGCGGCCGGAGGCCTTTTCTTCATCGCTCAGATAGACGTCGTGATGCAGGAGCCTGCCCTCGCAGGCCGCGACTGCCGTTTCGCATTGTCCGCAGGCGCCTCCCCGACAGAGGAAGGGAGCGTCAACGCCTGCCGCCTCGATCGCCTCCAGGATGCTCTCGTGGTGACCGACATGAACCGTCTTTTCCGACCGCAGCAGCTCTATGTCGAAGGGCTTGCCGGGCTGGGAGGATAGAAACCGGTCCGAATGCAGGTTTTGCTCCGGCCAGCCGGCCTCGAGACCGGCCCTCAGCACGCCATCAATCATGCCGGAGGGGCCGCAGACATAAAGGTGCGTGCCGAGCGGCTGGCTGTCGAGCAGGCGGGCGAGAGGAATGAAGTTGCTCTCCGCATCGCAATAGATCTTCACCCGATGCGAACCGTAGCGGTCGACCAGTTCCCGGCAATAAGCGCCGCGGTCGTGGGAGCGCACCGCATAATGCAGCTCGAAATTGGCACCCTCGCGCGAAAACTGTTCCATCATCGCGATGAAGGGCGTGATACCGATTCCGCCGGCGATCAGAAGGTGCTTGCGGGCACGCCAGTCCGGCTGGAAGAGGTTGACGGGATAGGAGACCTTCATCTCGTCGCCCTCGCGCACCCTCTCGTGCATGAAGGCCGAACCGCCGCGAGAATTCTCGACGTGCAACACGCTGATCTCATAGGCAGAGCAATCCTGCGGCGGCGACATCAGCGAATAGGCGTTGCGCCGCATATGGCCTTCGTCATTCATCGAGACGATCACATGCGCGCCGCCCGAAAAATAGGGCATCGGCCGGCCATCCAGGCGTTCGAAGCGGAAGCGCTTGATGCGCTCGGCCACCTGCGTCACCTCCGTCACGCGGACGGGAATTTCTGTACCACCGCTCACAGGAACAATTCCTCCGGATCTGGGGCGCTGCCGGGCTCCTCGGCGTCGATATTGACGCCCTGGAAGGCACCGAGCCGGCGGGAATAATGGTCACGCACGAGGAGCGGCAGGCCACAATGGCTGCAGGTGAAGGGACTGTGCGTGACGTTGTCGGTAATGCCCTTGCAATGGACGCATTGCACCCGCCGCGCGAGCGACCCTCGATGCTCCGTAATGATCGAGGCGTGGTCCATGCCGTGGTCGAGGGCGACCATCATCGCCTGGCCAATGAAACCTTCGGTGCCTGCAAGATAGAGCCGCGTACCCATGCGGGCGGTCGTCAGCGATCCCTTCAGTCGGAAGAGCAGCGTGGGGATCGTCGGGGCGACAAAGAACATGTCGGCGTCGAGGCGGCGAAGTGCCTCGTCATGGCCCTTTCCCTGCGAAGCGCGGGCGACATAGAGGATCTCGCTGCGGGAAAGGATGCCTGTATCGAGCCCCGCCGTCTGGTCGAGAAGGGCATTCGCACCCTCCCCCTCCAGCACGAAAATGTGATGCCGGGCCTGCGGCTGGATCGTCAGACCCTTGTAGACCGGCCGGCTCTTGATGCCTTCGACAAGCATGCCTGCGCCTCCTTAACCGACTGCCGTCCTCTTCTTCTTTTCCGGATCGTCGAAGGGCAGCGTATGAGCGATCGCGCTGGTCTTCAGGGTCTTGCCGCGCACCTCGAGCTTCGTGCCCTGGATGGCCTTGTCGACGTCGAGGCGGGCGATCGCCATCGACTTCTTCGTCAGCGCGGAATAGCTCGGGCAGGTGATGACGCCGACCTTCTTTCCGTCGGCATAGACTTCGTCGCCGAGATCGGCCGGACCGTCGGCATCGATCAGCATGCCGAAGATCTTGAAGCGTTCCTTGCCCTTTAGCCGCGCATGTTCCTCGGCGCCGCGGAAGCCGGTCTTGCCGGGGCTGACTGTGAAATCGAGGCCGAGTTCCCACAGGCTGTCGCCAGGCGGCTGGTCGGCAAAGGGATACATTTGCGAGTTGTCGTAGGGATAGAAGAGCAGGTAGCTCTCGACGCGCAACATGTCGAGCACAGAGAAGCAGCAGGGGATGATGCCCATATCGGCGCCTTCGTCGACGATGCGGTCCCAGACCATGACGGCGTCCTGGCCGCGTACGAAGATCTCGTAGCCGCGCTCGCCGGTATAGCCGGTGCGCGAGATCATGACGGGCGCGCCGAACAGCGTCGTCTGCATGTGATGGAAATATTTGAGGTCGCGGATGCCGGGCACATATTTGGCGAGGTAGTCGACCGCGAGCGGCCCCTGCAGCGACAGATCATGCAGGTCGTCATCGAAGAGCACGGCGCAGTTGCGGCCGGCCGCCTGTTTGACGATCTCCTCGTGGCCGGAGCCGGAGCCGTGCACCAGCATCCAGGAATTCGGGCCGGTGCGGTAGACGATGCAATCATCGGTGAAGTGGCCGCGGTCATTCAGCATGGTCGCGTAGACCGAGCGACCGGGATAGATCTTCGTCATGTCGCGGGTGGTGATATAGTCGAGCACGGCGATCGCATGCGGGCCGACCAGATGCACCTTCTTCAGGCCCGAGACATCCATGATGCCGGCCTTGGTGCGGACCGCGATATGTTCCTCCGACATGTCCTTGTCGTAGGTCCAAGCGGTTCCCATGCCGCTCCAGTCCTCGAGCTTCGATCCCAGAGCGCGATGCCGATCCGCCAAGGCGGAGAAACGCCAAGATAATGCCATTTCCGTTCCCTCTTATTTCCTCTACGGAATATTTATTTCCTGACTATATTCGTCTTTCACGCTGTGGCAAGCCGATCCCGATGATTTTTGTCGGCGGTCCCAACGGCATTTTCACTAGAATACCGGCGGCGTCAGTGCTGCCGAACGATGGGCGGCAATCACCGTATTGGCCATCAGCATGGCGATCGTCATCGGGCCGACGCCGCCCGGCACCGGGGTGATGACGGCAGCAACCGGGGCGACCTCGGCAAAGGCGACATCGCCGACGAGGCGGGTCTTGCCCTCGCCGCGTTCGGGGGCCGCGATGCGATTGATGCCGACGTCGATGACGGTCGCGCCGGGCTTGACCCAGCCGGCCTTGACCATTTCCGGCCGGCCGACGGCCGCCACCAGAATATCGGCATTGCGGCAGATCTCGGCCAGGTCCTTCGTGCGCGAATGAGCGATGGTGACCGTCGCATTGGCGTTGAGCAGAAGCTGCGCCATCGGCTTGCCGAACAGGTTGGAGCGACCGATGACGACAGCGTTGAGGCCCGACAGGTCCTCGCCATGGGTGCGGCGCACGAACACCATGGCGCCGGCCGGCGTGCAGGAGACGAGGCCGGTCTTCAGGTCGCCGGTCGCAAGCTTGCCGGCATTGACGACGCTCAGGCCGTCGACATCCTTTTGCGGCAGGATCGACTGGATGATCGGCTCGCTGTCGAGATGTTTGGGCAACGGCAGCTGCACGAGAATGCCGTGGATCGAGGGATCGGCATTGAGCGAAGCGACAAGGGTTGCAAGCTCGCCCTGGCTCGTTTCGACGGGCAGCGTGTGCTGGACGGACTTGAAGCCGCATTCCTTGGCCATGCGGCTCTTGGAGCTGACATAGGTGTGGCTCGCCAGATCATCACCGACGATGATGACGGCAAGCCCCGTCTGGATGCCCTTGGCGGCTTCCAGCGCAGCATTTGCCGATTTCACGGTTTCGATTACGGAAGCGGCAACCTGCTTGCCGTCGATGACCTCGACCATGGCTCAGCCCATGCGCTCGGAAGCGTAGCTGCCCGGACTTGCCGGGAAAACGACGGTGCGATTGCCGTTGATGAAGGTACGGTGATGGATATGGGCGTGGATCGCGCGCGCCAGCACCTGGCTTTCGACATCGCGGCCGATCGAAACGTAGTCGTCCGGGCTCTGTGCATGGGTGATGCGGGCGGTGTCCTGCTCGATGATCGGGCCTTCGTCAAGATCGGCTGTCACATAATGCGCCGTCGCACCGATCAGCTTCACGCCACGCTGATAGGCCTGCTTGTAGGGGTTGGCACCCTTGAAGCTTGGCAGGAAGGAATGGTGGATGTTGATGATGCGGCCCGACATTTTCTGGCACATCTCGTCTGACAGGATCTGCATGTAGCGGGCGAGCACGATCAGTTCCGTGCCGGTCTGCTCGGCCACTTCCATGATATGGGCTTCCGCCTGCACCTTGTTGGCCTTGGTGACGGGAATATGGTGGAAGGGAATGTCGTGGTTGACGACGACCTTCTGGTATTCGAAATGGTTGGAGACGACGCCGACGATGTCGATCGGCAGCGCGCCGATCTTCCAGCGATAGAGCAGGTCGTTGAGACAATGGCCAAAGCGCGACACCATGAGCAGCACCTTCATGCGCTTCTCGCTGTCGTGAAAATCGTAAGTCATGCCGAAACGCGTCGCGATGCTGGTGAAGCCGGCGCGGATATCGGCCTCGGAGATGCCCTCTTCGGACATGAAGGAGACGCGCATGAAGAACTGGCCGGCGTCCAGATCGTCGAATTGCGAGCTGTCGACGATGTTGCAGCCCTGTTCGGCGAGATAACCCGAGATCGCCGCAACGATGCCGCGCGTCGACTTGCAGGATACCGTCAGTACGTAGCTCTTCATGCCATCTCTTCCTTCGTCTTTTGAAGCATAGGCCACCAGCCGGGCCGGTGCGCTAATGCTCCGACCCGTCGGCACGTGATGTCAAAACCTCAACCGGTCGGCTCAGATATCGAGCGTACTGTCGCGTTCCCACTGGGTGAAATGCGAGCAGTAGGCATTCCACTCCTGGTGCTTGAGCTTGAGATAGGCGGCGGAGAACTCGGTTCCGATCGCAGCCTTCAGACCCTCGTCGGCGTCATAGGCACGCAGCGCATCGAGCAGGTTCAGCGGCAGACGCGGCGCATTCTTCACGAGATGGCCCTCCGCATACATGTCGATGTCGTGGTGCGGGCCAGGATCGGCCCTGTCCTCAAGGCCGTCGAGGCCGGCGGCGATGATGATCGCCTGCAGCAGGTAGGGGTTGACCGCACCATCAGGCAGGCGCAGCTCGAAGCGGCCGGGGCCTGGCACGCGCACCATGTGGGTGCGGTTGTTGCCGGTCCAGGTTACCGTGTTCGGCGACCATGTGGCGCCCGAGGTCGTGCGCGGCGCATTGATGCGCTTGTAGGAGTTGACGGTCGGGTTGGTGATCGCGGCAAGTGCCGAGGCGTGCTTCATGATGCCGCCGAGGAAGTGCCTGCCTTCCGCCGACAGGCCGAATTCGGCTGTCCTGTCGGCGAAGACGTTGACCTTGCCATCATTGTCCCAGACCGAGATATGGCAATGGCAGCCATTGCCGGTCAGGCCCTTGAAGGGCTTTGGCATGAAGGTAGCGCGAAGCCCATGCTTCTCGGCGATCGACTTGACCATGAACTTGAAGAAGGAATGCTTGTCGGCCGTCTTCAATGCGTCGTCGAATTCCCAGTTCATCTCGAACTGGCCGTTGGCATCTTCATGGTCGTTCTGGTAGGCGCCCCAGCCGAGCTCCAGCATATAGTCGCAGATCTCGGCAATGACGTCGTAGCGGCGCATGACGGCCTGCTGGTCGTAGCACGGCTTTTCAGCCGTGTCGCGGCCATCGGAAATCTGTTCGCCGTCGGCGGTGATCAGGAAGAATTCGGCCTCGACGCCGGTCTTGACCCGCTTGCCCGCCGCTTCGGCTTTACCGACAAGCTTCTTCAGCACATTGCGCGGCGCCTGCGCCACGAGCGTACCATCCATCATGCAATCGGCAGCTACCCAGGCGACGTCCTTCTTCCAGGGAAGCTGGATGACGGAGGCGGCATCGGGAACGGCAAAGAGGTCGGGATGGGCGGGCGTCATGTCGAGCCAGGTGGCAAACCCGGCAAAACCCGCGCCCTCTTCCTGCATTCCGCCAATCGCCTGCGCCGGCACCAGCTTAGCGCGCTGGCCGGAGAAGAGGTCGGTATAGCTGATCATGAAATATTTGATGCCTTTGTCTTTCGCAAAAGCAGCAAGGTCCAGTGTCATTCTCGTTCCCCTTTGGATTTCTCAGAGACACTTTGGTTATGGATGCGAAGCGGCCGGACTTTTTTGCCCGGCCGGTAGAAATCAGTAACCTCCCTTGCCCGGTATCCAGCTCGTTCCCGCGAGCGGTACCTGCGCCATCGCAGAAGCCTCGATCGTCAATGCGCAGAGGTCTTCCGGTTCCAGATTGTGGACATGATTCTTGCCGCAGGCGCGCGCGATCGTCTGCGCCTCCAGCGCCATGACCTTGAGGTAATTGGCGAGGCGGCGACCGGCGGTAATCGGATCGACGCGCTTCATCAGTTCCGGATCCTGCGTTGTGATGCCGGCCGGATCCTTGCCTTCGTGCCAGTCGTCATAGGCGGCCGCCGTCGTATGCAGCGCCTCATATTCGGCCGCCCAGCGCGGATCATTCTCACCAATGGCGATGAGGGCGGCCGTGCCGATGGAGACGGCATCGGCACCGAGCGCGAGCGCCTTCGCCACGTCAGCGCCATTCCTGATGCCGCCCGAAACGATGAGTTGCACCTTGCGGTGCATGTCGAGGTCCTGCAGCGCCTGCACAGCCGGGCGGATGCAGGCGAGCGTCGGCATGCCAACATGCTCGATGAAGACCTCCTGCGTTGCCGCAGTGCCGCCCTGCATGCCATCGAGCACAACGACATCGGCACCTGCCTTCACGGCAAGGGCCGTGTCGTAATAGGGGCGCGCACCGCCGACCTTCACATAGATCGGTTTTTCCCAGTTGGTGATCTCGCGCAGTTCGAGGATCTTGATCTCGAGGTCGTCGGGACCGGTCCAGTCGGGATGACGGCTTGCCGAACGCTGGTCGATACCCTTCGGCAGGGTGCGCATCTCGGCGACGCGGTCGGAGATCTTCTGACCGAGCAGCATGCCACCGCCACCGGGCTTGGCACCCTGGCCAACCACGATCTCGATCGCGTCGCAGCGGCGCAGATCCCGCGGGTTCATGCCGTAGCGCGACGGCAGGTACTGATAGACGAGCGTCTGAGAATGCCCGCGCTCTTCCTCCGTCATGCCGCCATCGCCTGTTGTCGTCGAGGTACCGGCAATCGTGGCACCACGGCCGAGCGCTTCCTTGGCAGGCCCGGAAAGCGAGCCGAAGCTCATGCCGGCAATCGTGATCGGGATCTTGAGTTCGATCGGCTTCTTGGCATAACGCGAGCCGAGCACGACGTTTGTGCCACATTTCTCGCGGTAGCCTTCGAGCGGATAACGCGAGATCGAGGCGCCGAGGAACAGGAGGTCGTCGAAATGCGGCAGCTTGCGCTTGGCGCCGCCGCCGCGGATATCATAGATGCCGGTTGCTGCGGCGCGGCGGATTTCCGACATCGTGTATTCGTCGAAGGTTGCCGAAAGGCGAGGCTTTGTGGGCGGGTTGTGATAGCTCATGGAAAACCTCGATAAACTCAATAGGCGTCGGCATTGTCGACGTTGAAATTGTAGAGCTTGCGGGAGGAACCGTAGCGGCTGAACTCCTCCGGCCGCACATCGGTGATTCCGGCCTCTTTGAGCAGAGCCGAGAGAAGCTCGATATGTTCTGCCCGCATTTCCTTCTCGATACAGTCGGCACCAAGGCTCTCGACCTTGCCGCGCACGAAGATGCGGGCCTCGTAAAGGGAGTCTCCGAGCGCATCGCCGGCGTCGCCGAGCACGACGAGGTTGCCGGCCTGCGCCATGAAAGCGGACATGTGGCCGATATTGCCACGCACGACGATGTCGATGCCCTTCATCGAGATGCCGCAGCGTGAAGAGGCATTGCCCTCGATGACGAGCAGGCCGCCGCAGCCAGTGGCTCCCGCATATTGGCTGGCGTCACCCTTGATGGTGATGCGGCCGGACATCATGTTTTCGGCAACACCGGGACCCGCCGAGCCGTGCACGGTGATGACGGCCTCCTCGTTCATGCCACCGCAGTAATAGCCGACGCTGCCGTGGATATCGATGCTGACGGGAGCATGCACGCCGGCGGCGACAGCATGGTGGCCGCGCGGATTGATGACATCGAACTGCAGGTCGTTGTCGCCTGACGCCACGTCATGCAGGGCTTGGTTGAGGTCACGAAGCGGGGTCACCGCAAGATCGAATGTGGGCATGAAATCGTCCTGAAATGAGATCGAGCCGATGGGATGAAGGCAGAAGAAGCAGCCCTCAGCGTTCCCAGAAGTAGACGGTCGCGGGCTCCGGCTCCCAGATGCGTGCGGCCTCGATACCGGGCAGACTGACGAGCGCGCGGTATTCCGAGCCGAAGGCGACGTAACGGTCGGTCTCTGCCATGACGGCAGGCTTGCAGGCGATGGCATCGCGCACGACGCCGAAGCCGGACTTGGTGCCGACGACGAAGGTGAAGAAGCCGTCGAGATCGTCGACGGCGCCCTCGAGCGCCTCGCCGAGATTCTTGCCCTTGGCCATTTCGGCGGTCAGGTAGGCGGCGGCGACTTCCGTGTCGTTCTCGGTCTCGAACATCATGCCTTCGCGCTTGAGTTCGCGGCGCAGGTTGTTGTGGTTGGAAAGCGAGCCGTTATGGACGAGGCACTGGTCGGAGCCGGTGGAAAAGGGATGGGCACCGAGCGTGGTGACTGCCGATTCCGTCGCCATACGGGTGTGGCCGATACCATGTGTTCCGGCCATGGCATTGACGGCGAAACGGGAAACGACGTCCTTCGGCAGGCCGGTTTCCTTGTAGATCTCGATCGCGTCGCCGCTGCTCATGATGCGGATGTCGGGGCGCAGATCAGCGATGGCAGCGCGACCCTCTTCGAGCATGTCCTTCGGCAGGGTGACGACGGCATGGGTGCTCTTGATATCGATTGAGACCCCTGCACCGAGTTCCTTCATGAGCTCGGCTTCAAGACCGGAGAAATCCTTCTTCGGTCTGGCGGACTGGATGGTGATCTTGGCGCTATTGCCGCTGCTTGCGCCATAGATCGCAATGCCGGCGCTATCAGGTCCGCGGTCCGTCATCGTCACCAGCATCGATGACAGCATCGCACCGAGCTCCGGCTCCAGGCTTTTATCCTTCAGGAAGAGACCCACAATTCCGCACATGACAGACCCTCCATTTCGCGTCTGCAAACTGACTATCAGGTCTGCTTTGGCTTTTCAACCTGCAGGAATATTTTTTTCTTTTAAGGCAAGTCAGTCATTCTTGCCGCGTTGCGGATAGCTGATGATGGAAAGGTAGCGGCTTGGGAGTTTCACGAGTTCTTCCGGCCCGTGCGGCGCATCGGCGTCGAAGAACAGGCTGTCGCCCGGCTGCATCGGGAAAAGCTGGTCGCCATGGCGATAGACGACCTCACCTTCCAGCATGTAGATCAGCTCCATGCCCTCGTGCTGGAAGGTCGGAAAGACATCCGAATCCGTCGTCAGCGTAATGAGATAGGGTTCGACGACCACGCCGCTGCTGTTGTTGTCGATATGGCCGAGCAGATTATACTGATGGCCGGCGCGCGTGCCGCGCCGCTCAAGCTCGATGCCCTGCCCCGCCTTGACGAAGACGGCGTTGTGCGGTTCCTCGTAGCGGCGGAAGAAGGCCGTCAACGGCACGCCGAGGGCGCGCGACAGCGACTGCAAGGTCGTCAGCGATGGCGAGATATTGCCGTTTTCGATCTTTGACAGCATGCCGAGCGAAATGCCGGTCGCCGCCGCAAGGTCGGTGACGGTTATGCCGAGCTTCTTGCGATAGGCGCGCACCTCATGGCCAATCGCCATTTCGAGATTGTTTTCCTTCGGCTCGCGCACCGCATGCGGATTCTGGGACAGGGCCTGACGCGCCGCTTGGGCATGCTCCTGGCTCGACGCTTCATCCAGTTTGATCTTCATTCACGGTCCTTCGTACACTCGCTCTTTACAATAGCCTATCGCCAGAGTGAAATCTTCTCAACCCTGAAGAAAGTCAGAGCTTGCGGACCGAACTCGGACTAGTGCCGTAAAAGCCGCGAAAGAGGCGCGAAAAATGCGCAGCGCCGGAAAAACCTGTCGCAATGGCGATCTCGGAGATCGACAGCGGGCTCTGCTCAAGGAGCCTTCGGGCATGCTGCAGCCTGATGCGTCTGTATTGCTCGATAAAGGTCGTATCGAGGTGAGTGGCGAACAGCCGGTCGAGATGGCGCGGTGTCACCCCGGCAATACGGGCCATGGCTGCACGATTGAGCGGCATCTCGATGGTTTCCTCCATCTTTTCCAGGACGCTCAGCAGACCCGGATGGTGCACGCCGTAGCGCTCGGCAAGGGAAGCGCGCTGCGGCGCTGTCGGCTGACCGACCTCGGTATGCAGGAACCAGTCGCTGACCCGGCGGGCAAAATCCGGCCCCAAGTGCTCGCCTATCAACGCATGCATCATATCGAGCGGCGCAATGCCGCCGCCGCAGGTAATGCGATTGCCGTCGACGACGAAACGCGCCTGACGCGGCGACAGGTCGGGAAAGGCTTCGAGAAGTGCCGGCGCATGCTCCCAATGGATTGTAAAGTCACGGCCTGCCAGCAGCCCGGCCGCAGCCAGCAGATATGGGCCGCCCGAAATGCCGCCGATGCGCACGCCTTCGCGCGCTAGCTGCCTTATGCAGGAAAGCACAGCCGGATAGTGCCAGTCGCGCGGCGAACCGCCGGCGCAGACGAAAACAGTGCCGAGCCCAAAACCGCGACCGGGAAGCGGTGCGGCCGGAACGGGGACGCCACCGGAAGACAACACCGCCCCACCCTCAGGCGAAAAGCACGAGATGCGGTAGATTTCCCGCCCGGCAAGCAGATTGGCGGCCCGCAGCGGCTCGCTCGCCGAGGCATAGGACATCAGGGCAAATCCCGGCAGAAGGATGAAACCGATGGAATGCAGGTTTTTTGCTTCGATCAACGCCATGTCCCGTTCTTATCGATAAACGTCCCAAACAGGCAAGTCGCCTCTTGCCTTTGTGGCATCATGGCACCAGTTCCCACCGGATCCATCCATGCGCTATTCCGCTCTTTCCATCTTCCTAAACGGGCTTCGCGGCAACAAGGACTGGGCACCTGCCTGGCGCCAGCCTTCGCCGAAGCCACATTATGACGTGATCATCGTGGGTGGCGGCGGCCATGGCCTTTCGACGGCCTATTATCTCGCCAGGACATTCGGCATCACCAATGTCGCCGTGCTGGAGAAGGGCTATCTCGGCTCCGGCAATATCGGCCGCAACACGACGATCATCCGCTCCAATTACCTGCTGCCCGGCAACAACCCTTTCTACGAGCTCTCGATGAAGCTCTGGGAAGGCCTGGAACAGGACTTCAACTTCAACGCCATGGTCTCGCAGCGCGGCGTGCTGAACCTCTTCCATTCCGATGCGCAGCGCGATGCCTACACAAGACGCGGCAATGCTATGCGCCTGCACGGCGTCGATGCAGAACTCCTCGACCGGGCGGCGGTCCGCAAGATGCTGCCCTTCCTCGATTTCGACAATGCCCGTTTCCCCGTCATGGGCGGTCTCCGTCAGCCGCGCGGCGGCACGGTACGCCACGATGCGGTCGCCTGGGGCTATGCCCGCGGCGCCGACAGCCGCGGCGTCGACATCATCACCCAGTGCGAGGTCACCGGCATTCGCTGCGAGAATGGCAGGGTGACAGGCGTCGAGACCACCAGGGGCTTCATCGGTTGCGGCAAGCTGGCGCTTGCTGCCGCCGGCAATTCCACCGTGGTCGCCGATATGGCGGGCCTGCGCCTGCCGATCGAGAGCCATGTGCTGCAGGCCTTCGTCACCGAAGGGCTGAAGCCTTTCATCGATACCGTCGTCACCTTCGGCGCCGGCCATTTCTACGTTTCGCAATCGGACAAGGGTGGCCTCGTCTTCGGCGGCGATATCGACGGCTACAATTCCTATGCCCAGCGCGGCAATCTCGCCACTGTCGAGCACGTCGCCGAAGCCGGCGTCGCGATGATCCCGTCGCTGACGCGGGTCAGATATCTGCGCAGCTGGGGCGGCGTGATGGACATGAGCATGGACGGCTCGCCGATCATCGACCGAACCCATATCGACAATCTCTACCTGAATGCCGGCTGGTGCTATGGCGGCTTCAAGGCGACACCCGCCTCCGGCTATTGCTACGCCCATCTGATCGCCCGCAACGAGCCGCACGAGACGGCGCGCGAGCTGCGCCTCGACCGCTTCCGGCGCGGCTATCAGATCGACGAAAAGGGCGTCGGCGCCCAGCCCAACCTGCATTGAGGATATGAGACCATGGCAAGCCTGATTTCCTGCCCTCATTGCGGGGTCCGCCCCAGGGAAGAATTCACCATCCGGGGCGATGCGAGCCTGACCCGACCGGCAGCCGATGCCGGCGGTGACGCCTGGTACGAGTACATCTATCTGCGCGACAATCCGAGGGGGCGGCACAAGGAGTACTGGCACCACTCCTCCGGCTGCCGGCGCTGGCTGATTGTCGAGCGCGACACCGTCACCCACGCCGTTCACACCGTCTGCGATGCCGCGCTTGCCAAGCTCGGAGGTGCGGCATGACGAGTTCGCGGCTTCCCAGCGGTGGCCGGATCGACCGGTCGCGCACCTTGAACTTTACCTTCGACGGCAGACAACTGACCGGCCATCCCGGCGATACGCTCGCCTCCGCCCTTCTTGCCAATGGCATCCAGCTCGTCGGCCGCAGTTTCAAGTATCATCGGTCGCGCGGCATCCTGACGGCGGGCGCGGCCGAGCCCAACGCACTGGTCACGACGGGTACGGGCGGCCGCACAGAGGCCAATACGCGTGCGACGACGATCGAGCTCCATGAGGGGCTCATCGCCCGCAGCCAGAACCGCTGGCCCTCGCTCGACTTCGACATTGGCGCCGTCAACGGCCTGCTGTCGCCCTTCCTGAGTGCAGGCTTCTACTACAAGACCTTCATGTGGCCGGCCGCCCTTTGGGAAAAGCTCTACGAGCCGCTGATCCGCAAGGCCGCCGGCCTCGGCAAGGCTTCCTACGAACCGGATCCGGATTCCTACGAGAAATGCTGGGCTCACTGCGACTTGTTCGTCATTGGCGCGGGGCCTGCCGGCCTTGCCGCGGCGCTGACGGCCGGACGCGCCGGTGCCCGCGTCATCCTCGCCGACGAAGGTTTTGCGCTCGGCGGCAGCCTGCTTCTCGAAAACGGGACCGCACTTCAGGACATGCTCAATGAGCTCGAAGGCCTGCCGAACGTCCGTCTCCTGGCGCGCACCACCGTCGTCGGCTGGTACGACGACAATGTCTTCGGCGCTGTCGAGCGCGTGCAAAAACATGTGGCACTGCCGGATCCGCATCGGCCCGTCGAGCGCCTCTGGCGCATCATCGCCAAACAGGCGATCCTCGCCTCGGGCGCCGAAGAGCGGCCGCTCGTCTTCGGCGGCAACGATATTCCAGGCGTGATGATGGCGGGCGCGATGCACAGCTATCTCAGCCGGCAAGCGGTGACGCCCGGCGCCCGCACCGTGATCTTCACCAGCAATGCGTTCGGCTACCGCACGGCAGCCGCGCTCGAAGCCGCCGGTGTCGATGTCGCCGCCATCGTCGACAGCCGCGACGCGGCCAACAATACCTGGTCCGGACGCGCCCGCGTGCTGAACGGCAGCCGGGTGCGCGACGCGCATGGCGGCAAGCGCCTGCGCCATGTCACGATCGAGACCGCTTCGGCAACACAGCGCATCGAGGCGGATGCGCTTGCCATGTCCGGCGGCTGGAGCCCGATCATCCACCTTGCCTGCCATCGCGGCGCCAAGCCGGTCTGGTCGGAGGAAAAGGCAGCCTTTCTGGCGCCGGAACGCCAGCAGGGCCTGTCGATTGCCGGCTCTGCGGCCGGGCTCGGCTCGACGGAAGCCTGCCTCGGCGACGGCGCGGCCAAGGCAGTCGAGGCGCTGCAGGCGATCGGCTTCGTCAAGGTCGCGGCCGCCTTCGCGCCCGTCGAGGACACCGCGGCGGCATCGAAGCCGCTCTGGTTCGTCAAGGGCGCAAAGGGCAAGGCCTTCGTCGATTATCAAAACGACGTACACCTCAAGGATCTCGGCCTTGCCGTTCGCGAGGGATATGGGCATGTCGAGCTTGCCAAACGCTACACGACAAGCGGCATGGCGACCGACCAGGGGAAGCTCGCCAATATCAATGCGATCGGCATCCTGGCCGAGGCGCGCGGCGTGTCGCCTGCCGAAGTCGGCACCACCACATTCCGTCCCTTCTATACGCCTGTCTCCTTCGGCGCCCTGACAGGCGCCTCGCGCGGCCGCGATTTTCAGCCAGTGCGCAGGTCGCCACTACATGGCTGGGCCAAGAAGAATGGCGCCGTCTTCGTCGAGACCGGGCTCTGGTACCGCTCCTCCTGGTTTCCACGCGCAGGGGAGACGAACTGGCGCGAGAGCGTCGACCGCGAGGTGTTGAACATCCGGCAGAATGCCGGCATCTGCGACGTCTCCACCCTCGGCAAGATCGAGATCTTCGGCAGGGATGCCGCTGCCTTCCTCGACCGCGTCTACTGCAACGGCTTTGCCAAACTGCCGGTCGGCCGGGCGCGCTACGGCATCATGCTGCGCGAGGATGGCATGATCTACGACGACGGCACGACGAGCCGTTTCGCCAACGACCATTTCTTCATGACGACGACGACGGCGCTCGCCGCCGGCGTGTTGACCCATCTCGAATTCTGCGCCCAGACGCTCTGGCCGGAGCTCGACGTCCGTTTTGCCTCCTCGACCGACCAATGGGCGCAAATGGCGGTTGCCGGCCCGAAATCGCGCGCGATCCTCTCCGAGATCGTCGACGAGGATATTTCCGATGCCGCCTTTCCCTTCATGAGTGCTCGCACGGTCTCGCTCTTCGGCGGCGCGCTCGAAGGCCGGCTCTTTCGGATCTCTTTCTCCGGCGAACTCGCCTATGAACTTGCCGTGCCGGCCGGCTACGGCGAATGGGTCGCCGATCGGATCATGCAGGCTGGTGAAAAACACGGCATCTGCCCTTATGGCGCCGAGGCCCTCGGTGTCATGCGCATAGAGAAGGGCCATGTCACCCATGCCGAGATCAACGGCACGGTGACGCCTGGCGACCTCGGATTCGCCCGCATGGTTTCCACCACCAAGCCTGATTTCATCGGTAAGGCAATGCTCGCCCGCGAAGGTTTGCAGGCAAAGGACCGCCCCCGCCTCGTCGGCGTCAAGCCGCTCGATCCGGCGACGAGCTTTCGCACCGGTTCGCATATCCTTGCCGAACATGCCACGGCGACCCTTGAAAACGATCAGGGTTACGTGACCTCGAGCGCATTCTCGCCAAGCCTTGGCCACACGATCGGCCTTGCGCTCGTCAGGCGCGGGCCGGAACGGTTGGGGGAAAAGGTCGTGGTTTGGAACGGCCTCAGAAATGAATTCACCGAAGCGGTGCTTTGCAGTCCCGTCTTCGTCGATCCCGACAATGAGAAACTCCATGTCTGAACGCCCCGAACACAAGCCGGCCCTTGCCGGCAAAGCCACAACGGAAGGGTCCGGCATCCGGCTGGAGCCCTTGCCGGAGGGTCACCTTCTGCATGTCATGGGTGCGTTCGACGGCGACACGCTTGCAGAATCGCTTACTGCGGCTGGACTGGCAAAGAGCGCGATCCAACGGGCGGGCTATCAACAATGGTACGTAACAGGAGATGAAATCCTCCCACCCGCGCAAATCGCGCTGCTTGCCGATCACTTGAGAGGCAAGGGTTTCGTCTGCGACCAGAGCCACGGCCGCATCCGCATCGCTCTGTCCGGTTTCCGCGCCCTAGAACTGCTTTCTCAGGGGACGGCAGTCGATCTTGACCCCGCCGCCTTCCCCGTCGGACACTCGGCAGTCACACTCTTCGGACATATCTCGGTGCAGCTGACGCGCACGCACGCCACACGCTTCGAGTTCGCAGCGTTGCGCAGCTTTGCCGAAAATCTCTACGACATGCTCGAACATGCCGCCCTCGCCTCAGCGTAAGCCAGCGATCGGATCGATGACGACAGCCCTCCCATAAGACCCAGCAGCCTTGCGCGGGCTGCGTTATTGCATCTCGATTTGTCGGCCATGAAAATCAGGGCTTTTCGGGCTGCAAATCAACCGGTCGAGGGCAAATGAACGCAATCGGTTTTATCTGATCGCGTCGAAGATTGATGCTGGTCAAAGCATCATCCTTGGCATGTGTGAAAATGGCCATCAAGGATCACACTGGAGGAAAGGAACCGTCATGCTGGCCCGGTCAACAATGGCGCTCAATCGTCCCGCAATCAGGACCGGAGCGACGACTCGAGATGTGACCAAACTCACGCCTTCGCTTTATGGAGGCTTTCACACGACGGGCGATGAAGGTGGCGCGCACGGAACTGTCGTAAAGGGCGACCTGATCATGCGCCGAGAGATCAAGGCAGTTCCATCGGAAGATCGCAACTGCGGCGCCGAGTTCGAGCTCGTACGCGACATCCCGAGTAACCGCTCGTCCATAGGGGACATCATCCTGCCTGTCGTCGTGGAAGAGGATGTTGAGGCGATGCGCGGCGTCGTCACCGGCTACACTGACAGGCTGCAGGTTTCGTCCGCAGACATGCTTCATGGACGCCAATCCTGACAATTATGTTGAAGTCCCTCCCAAGGAGTCGATGCCACGGAACCTGCTCGGTTTCGTGCTTCTGATGGGCCGATCCCATCAACTGGCTTTGGCTGCAATTTCGGTGCTTCTCTTTCTTGCCGGAACAGCGCCCCTGGAAATCCAGAGGCGAGTCATCAATGCGGCAACGCAGGGCGGCGCCTACCCGACCATCTTCGCTCTTGTCCTTGCTTATCTCGGCCTCGTCCTGCTGGAAGGACTGACTAAGCTCGGCTTGAACCTCTATCGCGGCTGGATCGGTGAGGTAGCGATCCGCTGGCTGCGGATGACGGTACTGTCAGCCTCCGATCAGTCGCGCAGGCATCCTCCCGACGCACTGGCAGAGGGCGTGCAGCTATCAATCGTTCTGGCCGAAGCCGAGCCGGTCGGCGGCTTCGTCGGCACGAGTATTTCCGAGCCGCTTCTACAGGTCGGCATTCTCTGTGCGGTCGGGGGTTACATGATCTTCCTGCAGCCGCTCATGGCACTTGCCGTCGCCGTCGTCTTCTTGCCGCAGGTCGGCTTCGTGCCGCTCATGCAGCACGCCATTAACCGGCTCGTTGCAAGCAAGATTGCTATCATGCGGCATGTCAGCGAGGGAATGATTGAGCATGTCACTGGCAGCGATCTGAGTGATGTCCAGGCCGATCGCGTGCAATCGCTTTTCGTCACCAACATGACGATCTACAAATTCAAGTTTTCGATGAATTTCCTTATGAACCTGATGACGCAGCTGGGTTACGCCGGCATTTTCGCGCTCGGTGGCTACTACGTCGTCACCGGAAAGACCGAGATCGGCACGATCGTTGCGTTCGTGTCAGGGCTGTCGAAGATAACCGACCCTTGGGGGGCTTTGATCGACTGGTACCGCGACCTCACGGTTACTCAGGTCAAATACGCGATGATCCGTGATGCAAACGCCGATCAGGAGGCGCCAAAAGATCAGAATGATGCCGGGGCGAAGCGACGGACGATCACATAACTCTGGAAGCTCGTCATAAATGGCGCTCACGGGGCGCTGCTTTGATGAAGCTCAAAGACGACCGCGCCAAAAGACAGAAGATGTTCGGCGGGACTGTCGCAATCCATCGCGGCGGCGTTGAGGGAGACCTGACATGTTCAAGAACATTCTCATAGCGACGGACGGCTCCGAACATTCGAAAAAGGCCGTCGAGTTAGGAGCAGCTCTTGCGGCGGGGAGTGGCGGGCAGGTCGTTCTCGTGCATGTTCTCCTCGTCGGAGAGGTCGATACTGATGTACAGCGGATGATCGACGCTGAATTTCCGGGAGCAGAACCAGCACTGGGCTCGGCCGATGACATCATGAGCACGAGGCTGGCAGCGCCGCGTTTTGATATTTCTCTTCATCGGGCGACCTCCTACCGGATTTTTCGCATCTTGGGCGATCAAATCATCGAGCAGGCCATCAAGGTCGTCAAAGCGGAAGGCGTTGATCAGGTTTCAACGCTGCTGTTGGAAGGAAATCCTGCGGAGCAAATTCTCAACTCGGTCACCGACGTGCAGGCCGACGTCGTCATCTGTGGCGCTCGCGGCCTTTCCAGGTTCTCGGCGCTGCTCCTCGGCAGCGTATCCAACAAGATCGCGCAGCTTTGCCCTGTGACCTGCGTGACGGTTCGCTGATGGTGATCGCGTCGCTCCACACAATCTGTGACGAATCCAGGTCGATCGAAAGAAAAGACCAGCATTCGATTTCAATCCGAGGCATCTTGATGGCGCGATAGCGTCGGGTGCATCAGGAGGCCCGCATGGTGAACGTTCATTTCGCCAATGGACCACTAAGGTTGCCCGAAACCCCTCACGCATTGGCGCCGGAGGCGCTGACCGCCATGCTTGGCGTGTCGGAAGAGGTGGGGTTGTCTCGTGAAGACGCTGAAAAAAGGCGTCGGGCCGTTGGCTCGAACGCCATTCAGGCGCGACCCGCCGCAACGTGGTTTAAACTTCTTTTGCACCAGTTCATGACCCCTGTGGTTTATCTGCTGGCCGGTGCAGCTGGATTAGCTTTTTATTTCAACGAGCTGGAAGAAGGCGGCGCCATCGTTGCCGTCCTTGCCGTCAATGCTGTCATCGGGTTTTACACCGAGCTCAAAGCCGTACGTTCAATCGAGGCGTTGCGTGCACTGGGAGCCCATACCGTCCGGGTACTTCGTAACCGAGTTGTCAGCCGTGTGCCGGCAGAGGATCTGGTCCCAGGTGATGTCGTGGTCATTGAAGCGGGCGAAGCGGTCTGCGCCGACCTCCGACTGATTGAAGCTTCCAGGCTGGCCGCGGATGAGTCGACCCTGACAGGCGAATCCGTGCCTGTGGAAAAGGATGTCCAGTCCGTCTCGCGAGACGCACGCCTTTCGGAGCGTCGGTCGATGTTATTCAAAGGAACAACTATCACACGAGGAAGCGGCCGAGGCGTCGTGACGGCAACGGGGCTCGCCACCGAACTCGGCACGGTATCGCGGCTGATCATGGAGGTTGACGCCGGCAACTCACCAATGGAGCGAAAGCTATCTCGTCTTTCGACACAGCTTGTCGGAGCCACGCTGGTTGTCGCCTGCGCAATCGCTGCTCTTGGCCTCGTCTCTGGCCAGGATGAACTCCTGGTCATCGAGGCCGCAATTGCTCTTGCGGTCGCCGCTATTCCAGAAGGACTTCCGATTGTCGCAACGCTCGCTCTGGCGAGAGGAATGTGGCGTATGGCGGAGCAGAACGCCTTAATCGAGCGCCTTTCGGCTGTGGAGACGCTCGGCGCCACGACCGTCATCCTGACGGACAAGACCGGAACGCTGACGGAAAACCGCATGACCGTCCAGCAGCTTTTGACCTCTTCTGGAGAAGTCGTGGTCAACGCGAATCCGCCGGAGAACACACTTCTTTTGCGGGCCGGCGCCGATCAGGAACTCTCATTGTTGTTGACGGTGGCTGTGCTGTGCAATGACGCAGATCTTGAGAATGCCGACGCCGAGGGGACAGGCGATCCAATGGAAATCGCACTTTTGCGCGCCGGTCTGACAGCGAATATGAACCGGTCCGACCTCCTGTTCAAATACCCGCTTCTGCGCAAACACGCCTTCAATCCCACTACGAAGATGATGGGAACGGTCCATTCCAGTCGAGATGGCATTCTCATCGCAGTCAAAGGAGCGCCGGAGCCGATTATCAATTCTGCAACCGGGGTGCTGCACGAGGGAAGCGAAATCCGGTTTGACGAAGAAACGCGCTCGAAATGGAATAATTACGTCGGACGTCTCGCCGACCACGGCCTGCGCGTTCTCGCCTGCGCTATCAGACACCAGCCTCAAGAGCCCGATGATCCGTTTCATAAACTGATCCTGGTCGGCCTAATCGGCCTTCAGGATCCTGCTCGTGCAGACGTACCGGAAGCGATCCGAGACTGCCAGAATGCAGGAATACGGGTGGTCATGGTAACCGGCGATCATGTTGCAACGGCCAGAAGCATTGGTCGCGCCGTGGGCCTCGACACATCTGGAGGC
This sequence comes from Rhizobium sp. WYJ-E13, assembly GCF_018987265.1. NCBI lineage: Bacteria > Pseudomonadati > Pseudomonadota > Alphaproteobacteria > Hyphomicrobiales > Rhizobiaceae > Rhizobium > Rhizobium sp. WYJ-E13. Next base: position 1,774,177 of record NZ_CP076854.1, read on the forward strand.
AATGTGGTTGAGGGGCGAGAGCTCCACGAGATGCTGAGGACAGGTGCGCCTGCTCTACGCGATGTCGGCATCTTTGCCCGGGTCGATCCCTCTGAAAAGCTCACTCTTGTGCGAGCCTATCAGAATGCCGGCGATATCGTGGCGATGACGGGGGACGGCGTCAATGACGCTCCAGCCCTGCGGCAGGCAGATATCGGCGTTTCGATGGGACTGCGCGGCACCGACGTCGCCCGCGAAGCGGCGGCAATGATCCTCCTTGACGACAGATTTTCGACGATCGTCAAGGCAATCCGTGAAGGCCGCATTATCTTTGCCAATATCCGCCGGCTTGTCGCCTATCTGCTATCGTGCAATCTCAGTGAACTGATGGTGATCGGTCTGGCAGTTGCCGGATCTCTGCCACTGCCTTTGCTGCCGCTGCAGATTCTCTATCTGAACCTCGTGACCGACGTGTTTCCGGCCTTCGCGCTCGCGATGGGCGAAGGAGAGCACCGAGTGCTCAACAGACCGCCCCGCGATCCGAAGGAGGCTATTCTTGGCCGCGCCCAATGGCGCGCAGTCATTCTCCACGCGACGGCGCTGAGTGCCGCTACCTTTGCAGCTCTCGGTATCGGAAAATGGCTAGGCTTCGATCAACGCGCAAGCGTGACCGTGACATTCCTAACCCTTGCCTTTGCTCAACTATGGCATGTCTTCAACTTGCGCAGTCGTGGAACGAGCATTTTCGTCAATGATATGACTGGAAACCGATGGCTCTGGTTTGCCCTTGGCCTTTGCACCCTGCTATTGGCTCTCCCCCCTTATGTGGGTCCGGCTGCTCACCTTCTGCAACTCGTCCCGCCAACTGCTCAGATGTGGCTTGTCGTCCTGTTTTCCAGCACCGCGCCGCTGATCGCGACACAGATCGTCATGTTCGCACTATCCGGAACGAGACCCAATCGCTCCTGAGCTGGCTGGCCGTATTTCCCGGTCGAGCTCATGTTGAACGGCGCTGTGAGCTCGGCTCGGTTAGTGGGCAACTGCACGCGCTTCCAGCGCTCCCTATTACTTTCATGGTCACATATAACCGGCGTCCGCGCATGCGTTAGATCAATGCGACCGACAACGAAGACAAATAGATATTATACTGCGAAAGGTGGAGAGGTGGAGAAGACATGATACCACAGTATTTTCTTCCGCTGGCGACGTATCCCGATCCGAGTTCGGGATTGATCATTTCGAATGCCATCGCGTTCGCCGAGTTCTGCGGCGCAAATCTTCACGTCTGCGCGCAAAGAGTTGAGATTCCGCACATCCCCGACGCCTGGTCATCGCTGCTGCTCGATACGCCAAAGATGATCGAGCAAGCCGAAAGCTTGAGCCGTGACCGGGCTGCAACGCTGATCGCCGCGGCGGAAAATCTGAGCGCAGGCACGGAAATTAAGGTGTTTACTCGAACGTTGAAGACCGCTTTGCCTTGGCTGCATGAAACAGTGACCACGCAAGCACGTTTCTTCGATCTCGCAACCCTCGAATGTATCGCCAGTATTCCGGACACCCGCATCGTCGCTGAAGCCGTCATATTCGGCTCAGGCCGACCGACCGTCATTTTTCCCAATAAGACTGTCGCCGGCAAGATCGATCATCTGGTGATTGCATGGGATGGGAGCCGCGCAGCCGCTCGCGCCGTCAGCGATGCGCACGAGCTCATCCGGATGGCCCGGACCGTATCGGTCCTGTCGGTCACTGGCGAAAAATCGCTTCCAGCCGACAGCGGAACGCACCTTGCTGAAATCTTGAGGTCGAGCGGCGTCGATGCCAAGGCAATGTTGGCCCAAGGTAGCGGGTCATCTATCGGCCAGAGCATCCAGCAGGCCGCACTCGAACTGGGCGGCGATTTTTTGGTCATGGGAGCATTCGGGCATTCTCGATTGCGAGACTTTGTCTTGGGCGGAGCAACTGGTGGGGTCTTGGACGAGCCGGCCTTGCCAGTTCTCATGTCCCATTGACGAACGGGAGGATTGGTCTCTCTATCCCACCCTTTGGGCCCAGGCGGGAAACTGCCGTTACGCCGGAAGCCTCAGCCGATCTTCACCGAGCCTTCGCCGATGCTCGCTATGAGATTAATCAAGCAATTCGCGCAGACGGATCGCAAGTTCGCGGGCCGTGTAGGGCTTCTTCAGCAAGCTTGTGGAGGGGGAAAGCTCGCGGCCGGCGATCGTCGGCTCGGCATAACCAGATGTGAAAAGGATCTTAATACCCGGCTTCAGCGTCCGCACGATATCCGCCAATTCGTCCCCGGTCATGCCGCCGGGCATGACGATATCGGTAAACAGCAGCGCGACATCAGGATAATCCTCAAGCCGGTCCAGTGCCTCGTGACCGTTTGCCGCTTCTATGACTTCGTAACCGGCACTGATGAGGCGGGAAACCGCAACACGGCGCACGCGCGCATCGTCCTCCACGACGAGGATCGTCTCAAAACCGCGTGGAATGTGGGGCTCCGACCGTCCAGCCTGCGATTCCTGATCCGTGCCATCCTCTGCCACCTTGGGAACTGCCGGAACAAAGATGCGCACAGTCGTTCCCTGGCCCACCTCGCTATAAAGCTGAATATGGCCGCCGGATTGCTTGGCGAATCCGTAGACCATTGAAAGGCCGAGCCCCGTGCCGGAACCAAGGCCCTTGGTCGTGAAGAAGGGTTCGAAGGCCCGCTGCTTGACCTCCGCCGTCATGCCGCTGCCGGTGTCCGTCACCGAGATCAGCACATAGTCGCCAGTGCGCACCTGTGGATACATCTGCGCATAATCGGCGTCGAGCTTGACGCGCGAGATCTCGACCGAGAGCTTGCCGCCGCGCGGCATGGCATCTCGAGCGTTGAGCACAAGATTCAAAAGAGCGTTCTGTAACTGCGATCCATCAACCAGCGCGCTGTTGGACGAGCCAATCACGGTGGTGCGAAATTCGATCGCTTCGCCGAGCGTACGTCGCAGCAGGTCGGAAAAACCGGAAATAAGCTGCCCGACGTCGACGGGTTTCGGATTGAGCGGCTGGCGCCGACCGAAGGCGAGCAACTGGCCCGTAAGTTTCGCCCCGTCCTCCGCCGCCTCCTGCGCCTCACGCAGCAGCGGTCGCAGCCTTTCGTCCGTCAGTTTGTCCTCGATCATCTCGAGATTGCCGCTGATGACGGTAAGCAGATTGTTGAAGTCATGCGCAAGCCCGCCGGTCAGTTGGCCGATCGCTTCCATCTTCTGCGACTGGCGCAACTCCTCCTCGGTCTTGTGGCGGCTCGTGAGGTCGCGGATGAAGCCGGTGAAGATGCGTTTGCCATTGGTGACCGCCTCGCCGACGGAAAGCTCCATCGGAAAGACCGAACCATCCTTACGCTGCCCGGTCACCAGTCTACCATAACCAATAATCCGGCGCTCGCCGGTCATCAAGTATCGGGAGAGATGGCCGTCATGGGCGTCGCGATCCGGCTGCGACATCAGGATCTTGACGTTGCGCCCGCAGACTTCCGCGGAAGGATAACCGAAAAGCCGCTCTGCCGCAGCGCTGAAGGAGGAGATCCTGCCGGCATCGTCAATGACAATCATCGCTTCGGGAACCGTGGCCAGGATGGAGCGCAGATGTGCTTCCCTCTCCGCCAGATCATCCTGCATTCTCTTCATGCCGGTTACATCGTTGTTCGTTTGGATAATCATCGCTGTTTTGCCGAGCGATGGATTGAAGAGGGACCAGCGCGTGGCAATGAAAAGCGTTTGGCCGTTATTGTGTCGGTGCGTCACCTCCCCTTCCCACGCCCCTTGCCTTCGAACGGTTTCGCGGATTTCTTCCAAGGGTGTCGGAAACTGCGTTGCGAGAAGTTCGTGGACGACCTTTCCGACAGCCTCGTTTCGTGGCCATCCATAGAGAGCCTCGCAGCCACTGGTCCAGCGGTTGATTATCCCGTCGAAACCGTGAACGACCACGTTTGCTCCGTCGAACATCAGGGCAATCTGGTCAAGCTCCGTCTCAATCGTCATCTCCTCGCCGTTCTCCCTTGATCGCTGACGCTCTCAGTGGCGCGGCCGCCTTTCACATGCAGCCTGCTTCCACCCGTCCCCCGCCAATTCGTCGTCACTTCCTGACAATTGCACAAGCGCAGACCGCTTCACGACGCGAAGGGAATGACGTCCCACAGGCGCAAGCACGCCCTTATTCGTCAGCTTCGTGATAGAACGGGAAACCGTCTCGATGGTGAGGCCGAGATAGTCGGCGATGTCCAGTCGGGTCATTGGCAGCTCGATCACGAAATCGCCCTGCCCTTCCGAGACCGCGCGAAGAAGCTCTCTTAGAAGAAAAGTGCAAATCCGCTCTTCGGCGCTCTTGCAGGACAGGAGGACCATCTGATCTTGGGCAGCGGCCATTTCGTCGCAGAGACGGGCGAAGACCTCCGGCCGCAACTCCGACGAACTGGCGACTTCGCTATCGAATGCCTTGCGCGAGAAACGTCGTACCTTCGTGTTGGTAATGGCTTCGGCACTGTAGAGATAGTGGTCCTTCAGCGAGACGCCGACGATGTCGCCGGCGTGCAGAAATCCTGTGATGACGCGGCGGCCATCCGAGATGATCTTGAAGATGCGAAGGGTCCCTTCGACGACTTCGAACAGGTGCTTGGCAGCGTCGCCTTCGAAAAAAAGGGACTGGCCGGCGACCAGACGTTCGACAGGTTGTCTCCTAAAAAGCTCCTGAATGCAATTCGGCTCGGAGCCAAGGAGCACCGCATTGTTGATCTGCTTGTCTTGATGAAAAGTGGCGCCCTGCAGCATCTTCGTCCCTCCGCGCTGTGGATGAGGCCAATAAAAGGTCTCAGGGTGACATGCGGATGCCGCGTGTGTAAAAGACAATGCGAATTTGTAACAGTTTGTAACAAATGTCGGCGCAACGCCGTATTGCCGTAGCCACCTCCCCCATTCTGCCAGACGGTCAGAACCGCCCGGAAAGGCAATCAAAGGCGATAGATGACGCCGTGGTCCCATCGATGACGGAACTCCTGATCGTCGAGCACACTCCAAATCTCGGGTCGAAGAGACCAAAATCGCAGATATTTGCTCTTCGCATCGATCGCCTGTCTCTCGATACAGGCAAACAGGGCTGCCGCGATTTCATGTTCGTGGAGCGGGCTTATGACAATGAACATCGCTACGTCGAACAGCGGCCCGGCAACAGGGTGCTTTTCGAGGCGAACATGGCAAAGGCCGCGAGAGTAACCCCTGGTGTCGGTCGCTACGATAAAGTTGCGCCGCTCCGAGCCGCCGGTTACCCGGCGCCAGGAATCAAGTGTCAGATCAGGCATTGCCGCCTGCGCTATGACGTAAGTGCGGTCAATCTGGTCTTTCTGCAGAGGGCCGATGACAAAACCGCTATTGTTAGGCGTCATCTGAGGTCTCCGTTACATTGGACTACACCCTGGCGCTTTGCCAGTGATGGACGTGACGCTCCGTATTCGATGGTCTGACAAATGCCGCCACCTGCCGAAGAACATCGCCAGCACATCCCCGCCCGTTAGAGCCGCCAATCTCGCCGAGATCAACGTGCTCCGCAGGCTCCGTCATTACACCTGTGAGACTTTGCTAACAGCAGTACAAAACCCTAGACCGATGGTGAGCTTACCGCGTTGACCCGCATCAAACTCGACCGGTCAATCAGAAGATCGCGAGCACAAGCACGCTGCTGAAAATCGTGTTGCGTTAGCGCCACCCATCTCAGCGGATTGACAATCAGCGCTCGGTACCGGGATTGAACGGCTACGCCTCTAGGCTTCGCGCTGAATGTTCCGCGTCACCAGCCTTGGTGCATTTACAATCATCAATGACATATCATTGGGGCTTGACGGTCGCGAACGGCGGCAACCGCGCCATGCATCGCACATTGAGGTATGTCAAGGCGGCCGCCAAGCCGGCCCGGTATCCTGCATTCTCTTCTAGCTGGAGCCGTACACATGACGATCCCCGCTAAATCGGTAATGACAACGGATTTAATTACGGTGTCGCCTGAGACCACCGTAGCCGAGGCCGCCCGGCGCATGCTGATCCATCACGTCACCGCCGTACCTGTGGTGGACCCCGATAACCGGCCGCTTGGATTGGTCAGCGAAGGCGACGTGATGCGCCACTTCGGCGCGCAGTTTCAAAGTAAGCGAGCGGAATGGCTACGCCTGCTGGCGGAAGGCGAGACACTCGCGCCGGAGTTTCTTGCCGAAATCCGCCTCAACCAGCAACGCGTCCGCGAGATTATGCATTCAACCATCATCTCCGCTGATCAGGAAACCTCTCTTGCAGAGTTGGCTGATCTGATGCTGAAACATGGGATCAAGCGCGTTCTTATCCTGCGTGACGGCGTGTTGGTTGGCATCGTCAGCCGCGCCGATGTGGTTCGGGCCGTGGTGGAAAAACTGGACGACTTGCTTGAGCCGACGGACTAGCGCCGGAAGTTGGTGGAGCAAACCTACCCGACAATCATCTCCTTCCAGTTTTTCCTGATCGCTGAGGCCGCGAGTCCTTGGCTTTACCGGTTTAGATGAGCCTGTGCGGGTCTTTTCCGCTGTTGCGCCCGATGACGTCGACAGCATTGATGCCGGTCACATCGACAACACGTCAGATAGCGCCGGCTCTTTGAGATCGATCAACGACGACCCGCGGCAAATGATTTAGCTCAATTTGCCAATGAGATTGCATGGCGCGATTCATGCCGGTCAGCGATACGCGTCGTGACTTTAGGTGTTCTTTCGAGGGAGATTGACATGCAAATGGACCATATCGCCCGCATGCCCGCTCAGAAAGTCTACAAGGTTACCGAGCTCGCCCGCGCGCTGCATATCCGAGATGAACAGGAACAAGAGTTGAAGACGCTTTTCGGCGAATTCGTCACGAGGCAGGAATTCTTATCCAATGTGGAGCCACCACCGCGCTTTCGGTGACGGTCCTAGCGACACCGATGCTGGCGGAAGTCCCCCTCGCGAAGACGGGCCTGACAGTGGCTTCCGGCTTACCTCCGCGCGCTCTCGGGTCCGTCGTCGTGCCAGAATGCTTCGAGCGGATCTATTTCCGCGCCAGATCGGCAGTGCTCGATATCACCCATTTCACGCCTGGCGGCGCTCGCCTGTCGCGGTCAGTCGGACTTCGGCATGCATAAAGATCAGTCCTGGGACCATCGGCAACCAGAATGTCAGTCCGCGGAAGACAAGCGTGGCGGCAAGCGCCTCCTCCACCCGGATCCCAAGCAGGTGCAACAGTCCCACACAGGCACCCTCGAAAGATCCGAGGCCAAGCGGAAGCGGTGAGACGGTTCCAACGACCGAGGCGAGAACGAAGCTCAGGAAGGCCGCGCCAGGTGAGGCAGCAACGCCCAGTGCATGCAGAACAACCCAGAGGGTCGCCGCATCGAGCAAAAAGATGGATGCTTGAAGAAGAATGCTCTTCGCGAGCAGTCTATTATCGCCAAGCACGCGATGATCCACCTTCGCCAACAGATCGGCAAGGCGTGTTACCGGGCGCAACGAGCGGATGCGGTGCGGAATGAAGCTCAGTCTGGTGCGCACTGTCATTATAAGAACGGAAGGAGCCGCGATGATCAACAGGGAAAAGACGATGCAAAGCCATGCCCACTTTTCGTCCAGCTTGCCGGTGCTCCAAAGTGCTGCGAAAGCGGCCGATGCCATGAGAAGATAGGCTGAGTAATAGGCGATGGTCGCACTCAAAAGGGCGGTAACCGTTGCCGCGGCCGAGACGCCGCGGCGGATCAAACCCTGCGCGACGACGAGGCCGCCGCTGACGCCTCCGGTCGGTACTGCCTGGTTTGCAAAGAGCTCGACGACGGCAAGGCGAAAAAGAGCACCCAAGGGAGGCCTGAAGCCCTGTCTGCGTAAGACGAGGAGCCAGATCATCGCGGCGCAGGCATAGGTCGCAAGCTGAAACGCGATACCAGGCAAAAGCCAGCCAAGCGATGTTCTGCCGAGCGCGGCAAGAAAGATCTCGATCTCTCCGAAATGCAGAACGGCTGCGACCAAAGTCCCTAGCCCGAGCACGCCGATTGCCCAGCCGGCAATGATGGCTGGCGAAAGCTTCAGCGCCGCCTTGGCCGTTGAGTCGACGGTGGGGTGGCTTATCCGATCCGATGGCATCTCCTCGGTCATGGTCGGTTTGATGCCACAGATAGGCCCTGGACGGGCAAGACCGCTGCCTCTTCGCGCCGAATTGCCGGAAAATCGGCGGGTGTGATCGTCTCGCGCTCCAGCAGAAGGCGAGCGCCAGCCTTCAGGTCCACGATCCGGGCGGCCAGAACGTTCCTGGCGTCCTGATAGGCCGTTTCCAGTATCTCCCGGATTGCCAGATCAACGTCGCGGGCTGTCGCATCGGCATAGTCGCGCTGCATGGAGGCTGCTCGCACATCGTCCAGCCATTGCAGCCGCGGTGCCTCCAGGACCGCTTGCCCGAGCCGGCTCATGCCAAAGCGCGTAACATAACTGCGAGCGATGTCAGTGGCTTTCGCGAGATCGTCGGCCGCCCCCGTCGAGATTTCCGAAAAGACCAGTTCCTCGGCCGCACGACCTGCCAACAATGCGACGATCCTCTCCAGCAACTCCGGTGCGGTGACGAGAAAACGATCGTCGGTCGGCCTCTGCAAGGTGTAGCCGAGTGCACCCACGCTGCGTGGAATAATCGACACTTTCTGCACCGGGTCGGTGCGCCGCAACGCGGCTGCGGCAATCGCATGCCCCATTTCGTGGACGGCGACCCTTTCGCGCTCGGGCGCTGCCAGAAGCCGGCTTCGCCTTTCGGCGCCCGCCACGATCCGTTCCATGGCTCTCGTGAAGTCGTCCATCTCGACGCAGTCCGCATTGCGGCGCGTTGCAAAGATTGCAGCTTCGTTGACGAGGTTTGCCAGATCGGCTCCGGTGAAGCCTGGCGTCAGGCGCGCCACGTCGTCCAGCTCGACTGTCTTCGACAGCAGGATCTTGCGGCAATGCAGGGCAAGGATTGCAGTGCGGCCCGGCCGGTCCGGGCGATCGACGACAATCTGCCGGTCGAAGCGGCCCGACCGAAGCAACGCAGCATCAAGAATCTCGGGACGGTTCGTTGCAGCAAGCAGAACGATGCCGGAACCGGGATCGAAACCATCGAGTTCGGCAAGCAGCTGGTTGAGTGTCTGCTCCTTTTCGTCTCCCGCGCCGAAAGACCCAAGCGCGCTTCGTGCCCGTCCCAACGCGTCGAGTTCGTCGATGAAGATGATGCAGGGTGCTGCGGCGCGCGCCTGTTGAAACAGGTCGCGAACGCGAGCGGCACCGACACCCACGAACATTTCGACAAATTCCGATCCTGTAATGGAAAAGAAAGCGACGTCGGCCTCTCCGGCGACCGCTCGTGCCAGAAGGGTCTTGCCGGTTCCGGGCGGACCGACAAGCAGCACGCCTTTCGGCACGCGCGCGCCAAGGCGCGAGTACCGGTCCTTCTCCTTGAGAAACGAGACGACCTCCTGCAGTTCGGCCTTGGCCTCGTCGGCGCCGGCAACGTCCTGGAAGGTCACACCCGTCTTCCGTTCGAGATAGACCTTGGCTTTGGACCTGCCGATCGTCACGAGCCCGCCCATGCCCTGCTGTTCGGCGAACCTTCGGAAGAAGAAGAACCAGATTGCGAGAAAGGCGACAGTCGGAACGATCCAGGACAGAAGTGTTGTCAGCCAGTTGCTGTCACTGGCACCAGTAATCTCGACGCCAGCCCTTTCAAAGGTTTCTGCTGCCGCCGGATCGACGCGATGGGTTGCAAAGAAGGTCTTTCCATCGAGCGGCTGTTTGAACTTTCCCTCGACCATCGTCTCGGTGATCGTCACAGACTGGATCTTGCCCTCGCTCGCCATGCGAACGAGATCACTATAGGACGGCTGCGCAATGTCACGCGTCGCAAACCACACTTGGAACAGTCCGATCAGGAGCAATGCCACGAAAAGGTATCCGAGGTTGAAGCCGTGCTTGCGTTCCATGTCCGCCTCCTTTGCGCCCTTTGGTATCGTCTTCCCACGAACGACGCGAACAATCCTTGATAGGGATCAACATTGAGCAATCGGGGAGCCGGGCAGCATTCATCGGTATGGTGAGAGACCGGCGCAGCGCATCTTCAACGCGGCGTGCCGTTCAGGCTGACACGGGTTTCTCGAAGGTCGGCAGCGAACGAGTCAAGGTCCCGATTGGCCGCATCCGTCTAGGGCTTCGTTACCGGCCAGGCTGGAGGGGCTGCCGCAGCAACCCATCTATTTCAATCTCCGGCGCGCCCTCTTTCAAGCGTGCTCGACTGCCCGCTGTCTCCATCGCCGCAAACCTGCCAACGGCCGTAGATCTCTCCTCATTTTGACAGGGATCAACGACGAACGACCGGTACGATCCTAACAAAGAAATGATCGGAAGGAGAATGTCATGAACGACCAAATCTTGAGACCGAGCGTGATAGAAGAGCTCGATTTCGAACCGGGCCTAGATTTCGAACCGGGCCTTGACTCGACCAATATCGCCATCGCCGTCGAGGGAAGCATCGTTCGACTTTCCGGAAAGGTCGGAACATCTGGCGAGGTTGAGCTTGCGGAACGCGCGGCGAGCCGTGTGGGGGCGTTCGTGGCATCATTCAAGGCTGGGGTCCGCGCCACCCATGAGCAGATCATGATTGCATAACTTACCACCACCGTCTTGCACAGGTGTCTTATAAGGAGTCCTTGTCATGCTACATCATCGAGACACAAGCCGCGTCACGGAAGCTCTGATGTCGGCTGCCGGCTGCGCTCCGCCCTCTTACGATAGCCGGACGAATGGCGATATCTTGCTTGAGCGCGACGATGCCGATCACTGGGACATCGAGATCATCTCGCCGCGCGCTAGAGAATGGGCGGCGTCCGAACTCTGTTGCCCGCTCCGGCAGTGTTTCGCCGGCAGGATGCGTCTCGACATAATGAGCGCAGACCGGCTCCTGAAGATGGCCCATGATCGGGGATTCCGGACGGAGTTCGTCACCCGAAGCGGCAGGGACGTTTTTTGATGTTCAATACCGTCGTCTGCGCGCGATCAGCATGGGGTCACGCAGCAGGACGTTCCAGAAATTGTCGCAGGCGAAAGCCCAATGGAAATCCCGAACTCGGCCGATGGTCTCGTACGGGCGATCGTGCCGGTCCCGGAGCGCTTGGTTGTGGCATGCGCAACTCCAACAGCGGACCGATGTTCGATTGGCGCGGCAACCCCTCCGACATGACCCCATCCAAGATCGCTTTCCGCTGGAGGTTGACCGCTCGGAACCCGCTTGCCGCGTGGTCTTATTCAAGCAGTTTGATGCGCGTCAATGTCGTTGTCCCATTCCATCGCTCTAATGCAACGGCTCGCTAATGAGTGAACATGGACTGCACCAGGTCCTTGGGACGCTTTGATGCAGTCTCCTTTGCCAAACGTAGGAGAAAATCATGGCTGACACAGCAACGAAGCTTCCGGTCAAGACTGAAGAAAAGTCTGCATTGCCGACCGGCAACCTCTGGTCCCCGTTTGAAGCATTTCGCTCGGAGATCGACCGTCTGTTTGACGATTTCACGCCTTTTTCGCGTCGCTCGTCGGATCGCCCATTATTCGGGCGCGTTCTGCCGGCGCTTGGTGCCTGGCCGACGGTCCCCGCAGTCGATGTCATCGAGAGGGACGATGCGTTCGAGCTCACCGCCGAGGTGCCCGGGCTCGATGAGAAGAACATCGAGGTCAAGCTGTCCAACGGCATGCTGACGATCCGGGGCGAGAAGCAGGAAGAAAAAGAGACAAAAGAAAAAGAATATCATATCTCCGAACGCCGCTTCGGCTCATTCCAGCGCAATTTCCAACTTCCCGACGGCGTCGATGCCCAAAAAGTGGAAGCAAGCTTTGCCAAGGGCATCCTGAAGGTCAAACTGCCGAAGAGCGCCGAAGCGAAAAAGAATGAGCGGAAGATCGAGATCAAGGCCTCGTGATCCAACAGCGCCTTCGATAAGGCGGCGCGCAGATATCGCGCGCCGCGTCAACCGAGGAGGCTCACCAACACGCAATCAAGCATGGTGTGCCACCAAAGCAGGGTACTTGGCGGTCGCAAACGCGTCAGCGTTGCTGTTGATCCTGTTCAGAGAGCCCATCTGCAAGGCGGCAACACCGGTAAAGATCACGCGCCGGACAAGGCGCGGACGATGAAAGCATTACCGTCAGAAGCTGCTTGCGGCCTACCGTTTGGCTTTATCCCACAATATCCGGCGCTGATGTCGACACCCAAGCTGGATTCCTCAGAAAATAGTCCGCTGAAACATGGCTAGAAATTCCCGCCGCCGTTTGAAACGCCGCGGGTCCACGCCAGCACGCATTTCCAACGAGTCAGCATCTGCTTTTGTCAGATTGAAACCAGCAGCGGAGCCAGATGCAACTCGTTCGGAGGATCCGTCAACGATCACACGACCATCTGCCGCCGACCGGCAACCCCGCCAAGCCGACAGCATCCTTATGGCGACCCCGACAACTCGCCGACGAGCCGTTATTCCGTTCGTCAGCGCTCTGAGACAAGGTGTCTCTGAATTTCGTCGATTGGCAGATTGACGAGATCTTTGTCGTATTCGGCAATGACGCGCTTGCTGAGGCTTTCAGACATGGCCTGTCTCAGGTTGGCTAGCGATTTCGGAGCCGCGGCGATGACGAGTTTGCCGATAGCCCCTTCCGCGCAGATGGTCTCAAGCCGCTCTGCTACGATTGTCGAGAAACGCTGCTCCTCCAAGTCGTGAAAGTCGGTCTCATCGACACTGCTGCGATGGCTCCCCGCCCAGGTCCGGCCCGGTCGGTCCGTTCCCTGTTCATGGCTGGGCGGGTTGGCGCTCGCTTCAATGACCTGCTCGACTTCGAGCATCAGCTGATAAGCTGTCCCGATGTTACGCAACAAAAGAGCCTTCTTTCCGTCGGCAACCAAAACACATGCGTCGTGGGGAATGATCTCGCTCTTCATTGAGCCCTCCTGGCTTTGAGTGTTTTTCATTGTAGACGTGCAGGAAAAATGCAGTTTGACCAGCGTCAAAAAGGGACGAAGTTCGCAGCGTTTGGCTAAGACCAAGTGACGAGGCTTTTTCTGGTTACTGCCGCTTGTTCGGCTTGGTCTTCTGGGTTGCCCGTCCCGGAAGCGACCTACACTGCCGCGGTGATGACACCGCTCCATCCAGCGCTCCCAGGTCGAGCCGTTGACGAAGAGGAGCTTCGTGCGATGACGAATGAAATGATGTTCGAGGCCGCCGCGCAACTCGAGGCCGAAAACGCAAGCTGAGGATTGCAGTCAATCTCAACTGATCCGGCCACCGATCTTGCGCCAGTTCCTCCGCCGGGGTGAATCTTCAAAAGACGACAGACCCCGGCCGGCGCGCCGCTTAGATGCCGGCGCGTTTAGCGAAGCCGTCGCAGCAATTGTCTGGCCGACGTGCTTCACCACGCGCTGTTCATATCATTTGCCAGCCGCCCGCCTCGCAGCTTCATCAAACACCTGGAGCGCATATTCGCAAGTGGCGCTCATGTCGTCGCCGCAAAGCTTCAAGTTCTTGCATCCGGAGGAAACCTTCCGGGCGATCGTTTCGCGGAAGGCGGAAAGGTCGTGCGCGTCCGGGTGCTTGAGGATCTCCTGCAGGCAGGCGACGGTAATCGTTTCGTAGACCAGCAGCTTGCCCTCGATTTCTCCGATTGTCGGCACCGCGAAGCACTCGCCTCCGCGCTTGTTGTCTCGTTCAACAGTCAGCATAGCGCATCTCCCTTTGTCCAGCGATGATCGAATCCTGCATCTGCAAGCCCCTGCTGGCTCGGCTGCCGACAATCGTTTTCGACACGGCAAAATGATCCTGTAATCTCCACCCTGGCACCGCGCGCCTTGATCTTCAGATGCGCGAGCGAGAGGCACTTTTGACGAAACCTGGGTTCGTCCAGCCTTCAGATGGCGATACGACATCGCTTCCAGTAATCTAACAACGATATCCGCACTGCGGCGCGCAAACGTTGACGAAGGTCAAAGACCGTCCAGCAGAAGAGAATATTCTCATCGCATTCAGCCAAGAGGTGATCGCGATGACAATCAAGACGGTATTGAGCATTCTCAACGTCGAACATTTCGATGAAGATCTGAAAGCGGCGGCTGCATTCTGTGAGATCTACGGAGCGCATCTCAGCGCGCTCGTCATTTCAATGGGTTCAGCGGGGGCGATAGGCGAATACAATGCCATGTCGACCGTCTGGCTCGATGAACGGCAGCGCGAGATCGAGGAACTTGCAGAAGCCGCAGACAGGGTGAAAGACATAATTGGCCGCGCGGACCTGTCCTGCGATGTCGACCACGTCTATACGGAATTTGCATGGGCCGACCAGGACATAGCGGAACGGGCGCTCTACGCGGATGTCGTGCTCGTCGGTCGGCAGGCGGCCGATGATGAAGACCTTCGCAAGCGGATCTTCGACGGCGCTCTCTTCCAAACGCCAACTCCCATCCTCATCAATCGCGGCCCGCGCGCCATCTCCTCAGCTGCAAAATCAATCCTCGTCGCGTGGGACTCCAGCAATGAAGCCTCTCGTGCAGCGCGCCAATCGCTCGAGCTTCTGAAACAGGCGGACGTGGTTTACATCACGCTGATAGACCCGGTCGCCAGTATGAGGGCGAATGGCGAGGAGCCGGGAGCCGACATTGCAGCCTACCTTGCCCGCCACGGTGTGAAAGTGCAGGTGGATCGCCTGGCCAGCGGCGGGCGGAGCGCGGACGAAGTCCTAAGACAACACGCGGTCGATGTTGCCGCCGATCTTATCGTCATGGGCGCCTTCAGCCATCCACGCTGGCAGCAAACGCTGTTTGGCGGGGTGACCCGTAGCATGATCGAGGAGACCAGCATCCCAATTCTCATGGCGCACTGAGACGGGCCGGAAGTAAGATCGATCATAGCATCGTCGCGATGGACAAGACTAAAACCCCCGAATTCTACGGGGGGTGCTTTGTCGTGTGCGCCAGCGGATCGACATCGTCGTCTTAACCGAAATCGCTCCCAACACGCTGACATGGCCCGGTCGCCCTGTCGCTCTTACTGATAAAGGACGGCATCGCCCAGCGAACTCAAGCGCTGCGATGACAAATTCGACCGGTCCTCCTGATCGACCTCCGCCGCTGTTCGAAAGCCCAGCCTGCGCAGATCGGCGGCGTCGGGCGCCACCCCTGTATAGCGTGTTGGAAGAGGAAATCCGCTTGTTCCCTCGAGCATGGAAATCACGACAAAAAAGTTCCACGCCCGATCTTGAAGATATGTTATTCTATATTATAATATAATGTATAATAAAATCTAGCACGGAGTTGGCAATGCCTGTCACCGCAATATCCGAGAAACTGTCGGTCTCGCCGCAGCCGAGCATCGAGACCATCCAGTCGCTTTACGACAGAGGCTTTAGGACACTGATCAACAACCGGCCGGATGATGAAGATTCTGCCCAGCCAGGAACGCAGGGCGAAAGCCAGGAAGCAAAGCACTGCAAACTGTCCTATGCATTCATTCCGGTCACACTTGGTGCGATCACCGAGGCGGACGTCCGTGCGTTTCAGCGCGCAGTCGACGAATCCGAAGGGCCGGTGTTCGCCCATTGCAAGACCGGCACCCGATCACTCAGCCTCTACCTGATCGGTGAGGTTCTTGACGGCCGGATGCCTGCAGACGCGGTGGTCGAGTTCGGACACGTCCGGGGCTTCGACACAAGCGGCGCCGCAGCCTGGCTTAAGACACATGCCGCGCGCCGACCGCAGGTGAAGGGCTTTTTCGACAAGCGCACCTGGAGCGTCCAGTACGTGGTGTCCGATCCGGCGACCGGCAAGTGCGCCATCGTGGATCCGGTCCTGGACTTCGATGAGAAGGCGGGCGCGACAGCGACCACCAATGCCGACGCAATCCTCGAATACGTCCGCAGCCGGGGGCTGACCGTCGAGTGGATCCTAGATACCCATCCGCATGCCGACCACTTCTCGGCCGCCCAGTATCTTAAGGAGAAGACCGGGGCTCCGACAGCCATCGGCGAGCGCGTCGTCGACGTCCAGAAGCTGTGGAAGGGCATCTACAACTGGCCTGAACTTGCGACCGACGGCTCGCAATGGGACCGTTTGTTCGCCCACGGTGAAACCTTCAAGGTCGGCTCGATCGATGCCAAGGTGCTGTTCTCGCCCGGACATACGCTCGCCTCCATCACCTATGTGATCGGCGACGCAAGCTTCGTGCACGACACGCTCTTCATGCCCGACAGCGGCACGGCGCGCGCCGACTTCCCCGGGGGCGATGCCCGCATTTTATGGAATTCGATCCAGGAGATCCTCACCCTCCCCGACGAGATGCGGATCTTCACGGGCCACGACTATCAGCCAAAGGGCCGTGCACCCCGTTGGGAAAGCACGGTGGCCGACCAGAAGAAGTCCAACCCGCATCTTGCCGGCGTGACGGAGGAAGAATTCGTGGCGCTCAGGACGAAGCGGGACAAGACGCTGCCAATGCCGAAGCTCATCCTGCACGCCCTGCAGGTGAACATCCGCGGCGGGCGCCTGCCGGAGCCTGAAGCCAACGGCAAGCGCTACCTCAAATTTCCACTCGATGCATTGGAGGGAGCAGCATGGGAATGACGTCCGATCTGAAGGCGATGATGAAGGCGGGGGTTGCCCGCGCCGAAATGGCTACCCGGGCCGGCGAAGTTGCGGATCTATTGAAGACGCTGTCCCATCCGGCCCGCCTGATGATCGTCTGCACGCTCATCGAAGGCGAGTATTCGGTCGGCGAACTTGAAGAGAAACTCGACGTGCACCAGCCGCATCTGTCGCAGCACCTGACTGTGCTGCGTGGCTCCGGCATCGTCGAAACGCGACGGGAAGGAAAGCAGATCTTCTACCGCCTGACCGAGGCAAAGGCTGCCCGACTGGTCGCCGCCCTCTATGACATCTTCTGCGTGAAGGAAGAAGAATGAACACCTATCTCCCATCCCTGGCCGGCGGCATACTCATCGGCGCGTCCGCTACCATGCTTCTTCTTCTCAACGGCCGGATCGCCGGGATCAGCGGGATTGTCGGGCATCTCGCTCAGGGCGTCGGAGTGACCACCAATCTTGCCTTCGTGCTTGGGCTGCTGCTCGGGCCGATTGCCTACCTGCTCGTCTTCGGCGATTGGCCAGTGGTCGACATCACCGCAGGCTGGCCGCTCATCATCGTCGCGGGGCTGCTCGTCGGCTTCGGCGCGCGGATGGGCTCCGGCTGCACGAGCGGGCACGGCGTGCTGGGCCTCGCCCGCCTGTCGCCGCGCTCCATGGTGGCCGTCGCTACTTTCCTGACGGCCGGCATGGTCGCCGTCACAGTTTTGCGGAGCCTTGGAATATGAACAGGAACATCTACCGGTTCGCGGCCGCTCTCGTCTCCGGCGTCGTCTTCGGATTGGGCCTGTCGCTCTCCGGCATGCTGAACCCGGCTCGCATCCAAGGCTTCCTCGACGTCTTCGGCGCATGGGATCCGAGCCTCGCCTTCGTTCTTGGCGGCGCTGTCGCCATTGCCTTCGTTGGCGTGCAGGTGATGAACCGGATACGACATCCTGCCTTCGACGACAGCTTCCATGTCCCAACGAGCCGGCGGGTCGACGCGCCGCTGGTCGTCGGCTCGGCCTTGTTTGGTCTCGGCTGGGGGATCGGCGGCTTCTGTCCCGGCCCGGCCGTCGCCTCCCTGTCGCTCGGTATTCCGCAAACCGTCCTGTTCGTCATCGCCATGCTGGTCGGGATGACCTTGTACGACAGAGTATGGAGCAGACGGGCATGAGCACTTCCATCCTCGCGGCAGTCGGCTCCGGCGGGATCGTCGGGTTCATGCTCGGCCTACTCGGCGGCGGAGGCTCCATTCTGGCCACTCCGCTGCTCCTCTACGTCGTTGGTGTGAGCCAGCCTCATATCGCAATCGGAACGGGGGCGCTTGCGGTCTCGGTGAACGCGTTCGCGAACTTTGCAAGCCACGCGATCAAGGGGCACGTCTGGTGGCGCTGCGCAGCCGTCTTCTCGGCACTTGGCGTTCTCGGAGCGCTCGCCGGATCCAGCCTCGGCAAGGCGATGGACGGAGGCCGTCTGATCTTCCTGTTCGCAGTCCTGATGGTCGTCGTCGGCGCCTTGATGCTAAAGCCCCGCAAGGCGGTGACGGCGGAGTGCCGGCCGGTCGACCTCAAGATGTGCCTCGCGACTGCGGTCGTGGCACTCGCCGCCGGCGCTGCATCCGGTTTCTTCGGAATCGGCGGCGGCTTCCTGATCGTTCCCGGCCTGATGCTGGCGACAGGCATGCCGATGATCAACGCGATCGGGACATCTCTGCTCTCCGTCGGTGCGTTCGGACTGGCGACGGCGTTGAATTATGCCAGTTCAGGATTGGTGGATTGGTGGCTTGCCGCGGAGTTCATCGGGGGCGGCATCACCGGCGGTTTGCTCGGCATGCTGGCCGCCACACGACTAAGCGGCTACAAGAACGTCCTCAACCGCCTCTTCGCGGTGCTGATCTTCGTAGTCGCCGCGTACATCTTCTATCGCAACTAGGGAACGTTGATGAAAGGCTGAGTGGGCGCCGACGTCGGAGTGGCGGCGCTTGGCGTGGCATTCCGACGGGAGCCAACGTCCCGAGGCCGATCATGCGATCGTCAGGCGGTCTTCCAGCGTGCTGATACCCGGTGCCGACCAAGCGGCACGCTCAGCCGCGCGGCGTTGGGACCAGGTGGCGACCTTGCCGGACAAGATGACCTTTCGGCCCTGGACATCGACGCTAATATGGTTGGATTCGATTTCCGCGTCCCGTTCGAAGGCATCCTCGATGCGTTTCTTTATGTCCATAGCGCTCAGTTGTGGCTTGATTTCGATGAGATTGGAGACGCCGACAACACCGGCAAGGCTCTTCACGGAGGCGTAGGCCGCGTCCTTTTGATACTGCCACTCAACTTTGCCGGTGAGCGTGATCCAGCCTTTGAAAACCCTCACCTGGACGGTGTCCTTCGGCACACACACGTCCCAATCGAGCATCTTGACGGCTCTGGCGGCGATGTCATCGTCGTCAGTCGCGGCCGCGCCAAATATCCGCACCTCGATTTCCTGCGCGATCCCCCTGACGCCCTTGACCCGGCTAACGACCTGCTCGGCCGCTTCCCTCTCGGCATAGTTCGCAACATGGCCTGTCAGCGTAATGATGCCCTTCTCGACGATCACGCCGATTTCGGCCGCGTTGACCCTGGGATCAAACTCCAGTTCATCCAGAATATGCTGACGGAGTGAAAGATCGTTCATAACACCCTCCTTGGAATGGTCGACGCCATATACTGCCATAGGCGGAGCCGGCATCGTTGACCCTTGTCAAGATTGGCAGGACCAATAGCGCAACGCGGTCAGGAGGGTTGCTCGCCGGCATGACCGGCGAAAAAACACTCCGCCCGAGCCAGAAAACGGTGCGCATGAGACGATACCCGTGACTGAAGCGAGCGCTGAACAGGCACTCAGTGCCGCTCATGGAAGAGCATCAGGATACCGTTTTTGCTCCAATGTCATCGGCGACATCATCGGCGAGCTTCCGAGCCAAGCGAGCGCCTTCCGCTTCCATGCTCGAAGCGACAGCAGCCATCTTCGCGAACGCGCGCGGATAGTCCGCAAAAGAGCTCTGGAAATAGTCCGCCAGCACATCGAATGAATCGTTCAACTCGATACTCTCGACCAAGTCGCGCAGGCAAGTGTCGAACAGCTTCGTTCGATGCTGCAGGAAGCCCATGAGCTCGGCCTGACAGCGCAGGCCGATCCTGCATGACAGGACGAAAAGTCTCGCCTGTACGACAAGAGGATTTGCCGCGAGAGGGGTGTCCATTTGTGCAGAAAGTGGAAAGGCGGTTTTAAACATCGACAATCCTCCAAAACAAGGTTGGCGCGGAAGGCCAAAGATCCGAAATCTCGGTCAATCGAGATTCCTGTCGAGGGCCGAGCCAGCGTGGCGTTGCACATGCGAATATATCCGCACATTCACGCGCCACTTTGATCCGCCGCAATGAAATGCGCCAAAACTTTGTGGAACTATCTTTTCGAAGATGAAGAGGGAGCGGAACAATGCTGAGGTTTTTTGCAGTAGGGGTTATGATCGCGACTGCCGTTCTAATTGGCTATGCCGGTGCAACGAAACCGGTTGGACAAAAGCAAGCCAGCGCCGACAGCCAGACCGACAAGAAGCCTCCGAAGGCGGGTTATCCGAACCTTTTCATTCCGCCGACAAAAGGCAACGGCTTTTGACCTGTAGTCTCGACCTGACAAATCCCTGGATGATTTGGGCGGTTTATCTGATCACGATGAAGCGCGTGTGTCCGTCCCTGTAAATTCCTAGCAGTAGAAGATCCTTCGCGCGCCGGGTGAGTTCGACGACGGCTTGCGGTGATTTTGCCGGCTTGCGGTCGACGCTGACGATGACGTCTCCGGCTTCGAGGCCGGCAATTGAGGCCCGGCTGCGATCGCTCATTGATTTCACCAACGCCCCTTCAACCTTGCCATAAGCATCCGAAGCTTGATCGAGAACCTGCAGGGTGACGAGGGAAAGAAGGCCGTCGCCTTCCATGGTCAAGGGAAGCGGAGCTGGAGGGGGTTCGCTTTCGGCGGCAAGCGTGGCGCGCAGATCGAATTTCCCCTCTGGCCGAAAGATGGAAACGGTCACCGTGGCGCCGGGTGGATAGGAGGCGACCTTCGTCCGCAACTCGCGCGCTGTATGAACGGGAGCACCGTCGATCCCGACGATGACGTCGGCGACCCGGACACCTGCCCGGCTCGCGGGCGAATCCGGGACAACCTCGCCGACGAGAGCCCCGGTTGACGTCCTGATGGCAAGCGCCTGTTCGAAGTCACGATCATTGTCCTGAACTGCAACGCCGAGCTGCCCACGGCGAACTTCCCCATAGGTAACCAGTTGTTTGACGACACCGCGGGCAATGTTGACCGGGATGGAGAAGCCGACGCCGACATTCGTGTCGGATGGTCCCATGATCGCCGTGTTGATACCAACCAGTTCGCCGTCGAGGTTGACCAAAGCCCCGCCCGAGTTTCCCGGGTTCATCGAGGCGTCGGTTTGAATGAAATCCTCATAGCCTTCAAGACCGAATCCCCCGCGCCCGAGAGCGCCGACGATGCCAAGGGTGGCGGTCTCTCCCAGGCCAAATGGGTTACCGATCGCCACGACATAGTCACCGACATGCAGCGCGCCGGAATCGCCGAGTGCCATTGCCGTCAAACCCGAGGCCCTGATCCTTACGACGGCAAGATCCGTTTGAGGATCGCTGCCGACAAGTTCGCCATCATAGGTGTCGGCGGTGAAAAGCCGGATGGTAATCTTCGTGGCATTTGCAACGACATGATAGTTCGTCAGAACAAAGCCTTGCCCGGCGTCGATAATGACGCCCGAGCCGGTCGTCTGCGTTGGATCGGACGTCCCGTCCTCCTCTAACGCGCTGTCGGCACCGGCGGACGCTTGGACATTGATGGATACCACGCTTGGAAGGACGCGCTCGAGCATCGGTGCCAAGGAGGGCTGGCCCTGGGCGAATGCTGCAGTGCCGCATCCCCAGGCGAGAAATACGGCGACCTGCAGGAGTCTGAGAAGGACTGTTCCATAAACCTTAGGCGCATAGCGACTATTATTCGGACAATGACTTGCATGCGCCGGCATGACTGGTCCTCCCCAGCAACTTTCCTTGCAGCTTCGCCGAGAATAAGAGGCGATCCGACATCGCGACATTGACCAAGCGCAATCTCGATTATCCTTCGTTGCAAGAAAGTGGAGCATCTGCCGTCAATCTCCTGCGCTCGCTCGGCATCGGAAAACCGCGTGTTGCCGTGCTTGCGGCGGGCGAAACGGTCAATAGCAAGATGCAGGCGACGCTGGACGCCGCTGCGCTGACTGTGATGGCGGCACGCGGCCAGATCAATGGTGCGGTCGTCGATGGCCCCCTCGCTTTCGACAATGCGATCAGCGCCGAAGCCGGCCGGGCAAAATCTATCGACTATGCAGTGGCCGGTCAGGCAGACATCTTCCTCGTACCGGATCTGGAGGTCGGCAATATGCTGGCCAAGCAGCTCATCTATTTCGCCGGGACCCATGCCGCCGGCCCGGTGCTTGGTGCTCGTATTCCCATCATCGCGACCAGCCGAGCCGATCCGCTCAAAGTGCGCACCGCTTCAGCGGCCTTGGCTAAACTCCTGGCCGCCGCCATATCAGACAGTCCTTGAAGCAGGATCAGCAATGGCGCAGCCTCGCTTCTTCCACCCTTATCGCAAACGTGCGAATGAAGACCCTTCTTTGGTTGGAAGGCAAGACAGAGGCTGACTTCGATCCTCCGGGCTGGCATCCGTAACCGGAGCTTGCCTTGCAGGGCCGTTTGGCCTGCGGGTCTCAGCAAGCGGGCGCCAGACCTGTTTGGGTGCTCGTTGATCAAGGTCAATGAACTTGCCGCTCATCAATTTAGTCTGTGTCTGTACAGGAGGCAAAAATGTCGACAGTGCAGACCATCATGACGCCAAACCCCGTGACGATCGGCGCGGAGGCGCGGATCTGGGAGGCGGCAAACTTGATGCTTGACCATGGCATCAGTGGTCTGCCCGTGACGCACGAGGCCGGACAGCTGGCCGGCGTCATCAGCGAAAGCGACTTCTTGCTGCGTGGAGAACTGCACACGGATCCGGCAAAAAGCTTCTGGCAACGGTTGTTTTCCACACGCGGCGCCCTGGCGGAAGACTATTCCAAGGCGTTCGGGCGAAAGGTCGGAGAGGTCATGTCCTCTCCGGCTGTCACCATCGGGGCCGAGGAGGCGGTCGGCGCCGCAGCTCTTCTCATGGCCGAGCGCAACATCAAGCGCCTGCCCGTCATTGCGGACGACAAGGTCGTCGGCGTCCTGACGCGATCCGACATCATGCGCTCGATGATCAAGGAGATGGCTGCACGTTCGGTCGAGAGGATCGATGCGGATATCCGCCGCGCCCTGGAGGGCGAGCTCGATCATCAGCGGTGGGGCGACAACATTACGGTGCACGTGAAGGAAGCCATTGTCACACTCGAGGGGAAGGTCCTCGACTTAAGGGAGAAAACTGCGGCGCGCGTGGCGGCAGAAAATACACTGGGCGTGATTCAAGTCATCGACAACCTGCAGGTGGTTGTGCTGCCTGACATGCCTGTCCCGCCGCCTGGTTTTTACCCTTGAACCGAGAAGCTCTGGCAATCGGTCTTTCGGGTGGCGAGCTGGAGAGCCCACTCCGGAAGGGATCGCAGGTTTCCGCAAACTTGGTTATCGAAGGAGATGGAAATGAGTGACACGCAAGTCGCAGCATTGGACCATACGGTCCAGCTCACAAATCTATGGCTGAAAAAGCTTGTGGATCAACACCGTTTCAGCGACCGGCACGAAGCATACAACGCTTTGAGAGCCGTCCTCCACGCGTTGCGCGACCAACTGACGGTAGAGCAGGCGGTTCATCTGTCGGCACAACTGCCGATGCTGGTGCGCGGGATCTATTTCGAAAATTGGCACATCGGCGCTGAAAAGAAGCGCATGCGGAGTATCGACGACTTCACGCAGCAGGTAGCAAACCACCTTCCGCCACAGTTTCCACGCGACCCCAAAGCGACCAGCAGGGCTGTATTCGATCTCCTGTGGCAGGAGATCGACCCGGGTCTGTCGGAAAAGTTGATCGACGAATTACCCGATGTCCTGCGCCCCCTTTGGCTGTCCGTTATAGAGCGATAATTGCCCATCACGAGAAACGACAAGCCGCGGTCACACAGGCTTGAAGAGGGATTATCAGTTTTAAGGATGTTGAGCACACAGAGGAGGAGAAGAAGATGTCAGTCCCTAACGAGCTCGTCGAACCTTGGCATGAGCCGGTATATGTGCAGGTCGAGGCGCGAGGGCCGCAGATCATTCACAATCCGGCCGAAGCACTCGAGTTTCTCGCAAACGATTGGGTCGGATCGCGTCGAAAGCACTCATTCGCGCGGGAAATCTGTTCGGCTGCCGTGCGAAATCAAATTTCCAGCGACACCGCGCGCGAGGCGTTCTTGCAAGCAGTTCTCGATGCCAAAATAAACACCCGCGCCCCGGACAGTCAGCAGTAAATTCCGGAGAGCCGCTTCGCCCGCCTCGAGAAGCCTTCCGGCAAGCATTATGCGTCAAAAGCGATCCTGGCCGGCACGCGCCCCCGACGGCCGCTAGACGACGGCGCTCCAAATTCAACGCGCCATTTTCGAGCCCACGCTGAAACCTGAATACAAAGCGGCCTGCGCCAAGCTAACATACCTGTCCGTCTTCTGCTCCCATACGCTCGTTTCCTTTGCGCTGCCGTCAATCAGATGAGAATAGCTCATGCGTGCCCGCAGCGTTGCTCGAAAGGCCACGTAGAAGAACCACAGACTGTCGGGAATTTGATCGGCGAGCGCATGTTGCAGAAGACCTCGTATAGTCTCGCCTGCATCTCCCGCGCCTGAAAAGGCGCATTCCATCGCAAGAAAAGCAACCTCATCGAAGGGATCGATGAAGCGAAGTCGAGGATTGAACTCCAGGCAATCAAAAATCACGAGCGGGTCGCAGAAACATATGTGCTCGGGGCGCAGGTCGCCATGTCCCTCCACATAATGTCCACTCTCGATCCGTTGGACGATCGCATTCTGTACAGCATAAAAGGCGCAATCGAGGTCATTCAACACATGCGCAATTGCTCGATGATCGACGTCGAAACCCTCATGTCTCAACGTCTCCCTGGTGATGTCCTTCTGGCACTCGAGCGTGCGAAGATGGTCGCGAGGATCGATCGCTGGCCGAGCGCCCGTTCGATAGAAGTCGGCTAGCCGATCCACGAGCCCTGTCATATGCCCCGGCGTGACGGCCCCGGTCTCAAGAAGCCGGTCAAGCATCAGCTTGTCTGGAAGGCGACGCATTTCCACCAGCCACTCGACCGCCTTGCCGCTTCCATCGAGACAGAGCGATCCATCCGCCTGCAATGTTACGGGTAGCACCGAGAGATACGTGTCCGGCGCCAGGCGCCGGTTGAGGCGCACCTCCTCACGACAATTGACCTCGCGTGCGGCGAGCGTCGAAAAGTTCATGAAAGGACCCGTTACCGGCTTCTTCAGCTTGTAAACCCTGTCATCATGCAAGAAGACGAAGGACATATGGGTTTCGCGAACGGTGACCGGAAAGTCCGGCTTGCCGTAGGTGGACGGTTCGCTCAGAAAGCTGACAATCTCGTTCAGGGTCGCCAAAGAAAACTCCTCAAGCAAGTATCGAACAATCTTAATCGAAAGAGCGTCTTCTCCGGTTGATGTCGGTCAATCCGCTTTCCCGTTTTGACTTCGATCATGGCAGTGGCGCTGGGCCAGCTTATTCTCTCTGGCGTTTAGAGGAGGGTGCCATGACCATGTTCGCGAAAGTCGATAAGCGTCTGACGCGTCTGTTCCGTCGTCTTGACAGTGCTCTTACGTCCACCGACGAACACGTCAATCTGCTTCATCAGGCCTGGCTCGACCGACGAGGTCAGAAAATAGCGCCAGATCCAGAGCCTTTCCTGTCGCCGTCGTCCGAAGCCCCCGGTGGTGGCCTCGTCTTGCGCGCGGAACCGGACAATCGCTATCGGTTGGTCTCGGGACTGGCAGCGGCAAAGGATCTTCTCGGCTCATGTCCGGGCGAAGGACATCTAGAGAAGGCAGCGGACAAACGAGGGGCCGTGCGTCTTCGAAGCCTGATGCGCTTCATCGAGCAGACCGGAGAGCCTATCATCGGGTGTTTTACGACGCGACCTGCGCCAAACACGTTCATCGATGCGGAGCTTTACGTTGCCCCATTGTCTAGCGATGGAAGGACGATAGACGCGTTCCTGGCTGCGGCAAACATGCGGCAGGTCGTAACGCAAGCACGACGTTTCGTGCCGCACTGGCGCCGCCCCCACCCCCTTCTCTTTGCTCTTGAGGGCAGCAGGGTTTTCGGCGAGCGCCTGGCAGCAGAACTCGAGCTTCCCATCTCTCCACTTGAAGAGCGGTCCTTTGAGGACGGCGAGAAGAAATGCCGCCCCTTGGCGGATGTTTGCGGCCGCGATGTTTTCGTGGTGTCGGGCCTGGAGCGCGACGCAAGCGAGAGCGTGCACGACAGGCTTCTAAAGCTGCTATTCTTCATCGCAACGCTCAAGACCAACGGCGCGGCACGCGTCACTGCCATTGCTCCCTACCTCCCATACATGCGCAAGGATCGGCAAACGAAAGCGCAGGATCCCCTATCCGCCGCCTACGTGGCCCGGTTCTTCGAGACGGCGGGCACCGACTGCCTGATCACAATGGAGACCCACAATCTGGCGGCCTTCCAGAATGCCTTTCGCTGTCGAGCAATTAACCTTGTGGCCTACGAAGCCTTCGCCAGCCACTTTGCCGAACGCATCCTAAACCAGGGCGTCACCGTCGTCTCTCCCGACCTCGGTGGAGCAAAACGCGCCGAGATGTTTCGGGAAAGACTGGAAACCAGGCTGCGTCGCCCGGTGGGCCTCGCATTCATGGAAAAGCAGCGCAGCCAAGGGATAGTAAGCGGAGACCTCTTTGCCGGTGATGTCGACGACAGGTTTGTCATCATTCTGGATGACCTGATCAGCTCGGGCACGACGATGCTTCGTGCAGCAAAAGCCTGCGCCGAGCGCGGAGCTAGGGAAATCCATCTCTGCGCCACACACGCCGTCTTTTCGAAACCCGCCGCAGCCGACCTTAGCGCCGCATTCATAGACGGAATCGTCGTCAGCGACACTATCGCTCTTGCCGAGCCCTATCGCTCGGACCGGCGGATCGCGGTCATCCCTGTGGCCCACTTTTTTGCCGAAGCAGCCAGCCGAGCTTATGAGGCTGGCGCCGAGTGACCCCGGCCACGATACACGTTGGAGATACCGACATGGACGTTTCGGAAGCCCCTGCCCTCAAGGCGTCGACAGGCAGCGTGTCGGCTTCGGCCGGCCTGTCGTTGGACGTCAATCGACAAGTCGCCGGGAGGCTGCGCGAATATTCCGGTCTTCTTCGCCAGCAAGGCGAAAGCGGTTTTCGCTCTCGTGCCTACGATCGGGCTGCCGACGTGATCGGAGCGCTCGAACGCCCGGTCGACGAGATCTTTTCGCGCAAGGGCCGTGAAGGATTGATCGAGCTTCCAGCCGTTGGACCGGGGATTGCGAGCGCGTTGACGGAAATATTGACGAGTGGGCGCTGGAGCCAACTCGACAGGCTGCGCGGAGACTCCGCACCCGAAGCCATATTCCGCACCATACCAGGAATCGGACCAGCGCTTGCCAGACGCCTGGTCGACCAGGCCGGAATTGAAACCCTCGAGGATCTGGAGCACGCGCTGCACATCGGCGGGCTTACGGTTGCAGGCATTGGCAAGCGCCGAAAGGATCTGATCGCTGCGGTTCTGGCGGAGCGGCTGGGGCGACGGCCGGCCGTCGCGATAGCCGAAAGCCCGCCTCCCGCCGTGTCGCTGCTTCTTGAGATCGACCGCATCTATCGCAGCATGGCCGGAGCAGGAAAGCTCCCAAGAATCACCCCGCGACGTTTCAATCCGATGAAAGTGGCATGGCTTCCCGTTCTGCATATCCGCAGGCATGGTTATCATTTCACGGCTCTCTTTTCCAACAGCCGCCTGGCGCATGAATTGGGCAGAACGAAAGACTGGGTGATCATCCATTACCATCGTGACGGTGAGCAGGAGGGACGATGCACGATCACGACAGCAAGCCACGGCCCGTTGGCGGGACATCGGGTCGTTCGAGGCCGGGAAGACGAACAGCGCCCAGTCGTGGCATGAAAGCCTGATCATGCAGATATGAAGATCGGACGTTTCCGCCGCTCCAGCATAGAGCGGGTCACGCCGCCAAAGATGCGCTCGCGCAGGCGCGAATGGCCGTAGGCGCCCATGACGAGGAGGTCGGACTGCATCTGATCTGCGTGGGCATCCAGCGCTTCGGCCACGGTAAGTCCATTGCTACCCACGCAATCCACGACGATATCTATTCCGTGATGAGACAGGTAGGATTGCAGCTTGGCGGTGACTTCTCGCTCACTGCCTGAGGAATCGACCATAACCGCCCTTACCGATCGTGCCCGCTTCAAGAGCGGCACGCTCGCCTTGACCGCGGCGGAGGCTGCCGGCGCATCCGTCCATGCAATCAGGACAGTATTCTCCTCCCATTTGTCCGCAGCAGTCGGATTGACGATGACAGGAACATGAACGTGGAACAATAAGCCGTCGAGCACGGCATCCCGGATCACGGGATCAGCAAGAATGTCGTTTCCGATGACCGCGACATCGCTTAACTGTGCCTGCTCGCCAACGACATTATCGATACGGACGATCTCCGTGTAGGCGCATTCCACGTCATTGGAGATCCCCTTCCGGGTAAGTGTGGCCTCGAGATCTTGGACGCGGTCTAAAAGGCGGGATCGATTCTTCTGGTTTTCCGCCTGCCAAGGTGCGGACACGAACTCCAGGTTAACGCCCACGGGCGGCGGCTCGGCTGCCTCGACAAGCAAAAGGGAAAGATGACCCTTTTCGAAGCGAGCAAGTATCACAGCCGCGTCCAGCTCTGCCTCGGTGACATCCTCTTTGACGATGTTCAGGATGTTGGCGAACGTCATTGCCGATCCTCCGTTAGGATCTGCGAAGGATGGAGCCGCTGTCCACTTCGAACCTTGACCTTAGTCAAACCGGACTGGATTTGATGCCGGCGACAGGTTCGTCATAAGCAGTCGATCGAGATGAATGCGGCCGGATTTCTCGAGAGGGGATGCTGGCGCGTAGGGGTTGACCTGCGTCAATGTTGCCCGCGACGAGCGCTGTATCATTGAAAAATCATCGCCAGGGAGGTTCTCGTGTACAAGCATTTTCTCGTTCCGACAGATGGATCGGCTTTATCGAATGCGGCCGTGAAAAAGGCGATGGAGTTCGCCCGCGGCATGGGCGCCAAGGTCACGGTGCTAACTGTGGTCGAACCCTTCAAAGTGCTTTCGATCAATGCCGAGCAATTGGAAAACACCCGCGCGGAATTCGATCGTCATGCGGACCTCGTGGCCGACAAGGTTCTTCGGGACGCGGAGGAGGTTGCCGCTGCGATCGGCACCACCTGCTCGACGCTGCGAATGAAAAGCAGCGACCCTGCAAAGGCCATCGTTGAAGTTGCTGCAAGCAATGACTGCGACCTGATCGCAATGGCTTCCCATGGTCGGGAGGGCTTCAAGGCTTTCATGATCGGAAGCGTGACGATGAAGGTGCTCGCCAATTCGAAGCTTCCCGTTCTCGTCTATCGTGAATCGTAAAGAGCTGGCCGAACGGGTCCGAGGATCAAGCGGCCGGTGCAGGGTACCGCGAGGTTAATGGGAAGCGGAAGATGTCTCTGAAAGACAAGCCCAGGCTGACGTTCCACGGAGCCGCCGGCTCGGTGACCGGTTCATGCTTTCTCCTTGAAGTCGGCGAAAGCCGCATTCTCGTCGATTGCGGCATGTTTCAGGGATCCAAGACAGAAAAAGAGCTGAACTATCGCCCCTTTCCGTTCCAGTCGGCCGAGCTTGATGCCGTCATTCTGACCCATGCGCATATAGATCATAGCGGGCTCCTGCCGAAACTGGTGAAAGACGGGTTCTCCGGCCCGATCTACTGTACGCCGGCTACATTGGACCTTTGCGCCGTCATGCTCCCGGATTCCGGGCATATCCAGGAGATGGAAGTCGAGCAGCTCAATCGAAGAAATGAGCGGCGAGGGCGAAAACCCGTCAGTCCGATCTACACCGCTGCTGACGCCATGTCCTCGCTCGTGCAGTTCCAGGCGCACCCGTTCAAAATTTGGAAGGAACTGTCTCCGGAGTTTCGCTTCCGTTTCTGGAATGCCGGACATCTTCTCGGCTCCGCCTCGATTGAAATCGAGATCGGCTCTCACTCCGATCGCCAGCGGCTCTTATTTTCAGGAGACATCGGCCCACGCCACAAGCTGTTCCAGTTCGATCCGGAAGCGCCGTCCGCCTTCGACTATATCGTCTGCGAAAGCACCTATGGCGACGTCGATCGTCACGATCCCTCGGATGAAAGGCGCCGCAAGATGCTGCGTGAGGAGGTCCAGCGTGCCACGCGCCATCGAGACGGCGCGCTTCTGATACCCTCGTTCGCGGTGGAGCGCACGCAGGAGCTTTTGGCCGACCTGTCTCACCTCATGGATAAGGGCGAGATTCCAAAGTGTCCTGTCATTATCGATTCTCCCCTTGCACTGCGCGCAACCCAAGTCTTCAGCAGACATGCCAGCGAGCTTGAGAACGGTGATCTTCTGCTGCGCGCATTGAAGTCCAGGAATGTCCGCTTCACGGAGAGTGCCGAACAGTCGAAGGCGATCGATCATATCCATGGATTTCACATCGTCATCGCTGCCAGTGGCATGTGTGAAGCCGGCCGTATCCGGCATCGTCTTAAGAACTGGCTTTGGCGGGAGGAGGCAACCGTGCTGCTGGTTGGCTATCAGGCAACCGGTACGCTCGGACGCCTTCTGCAGGATGGGGCGTCTACCGTCCGCATCCAGGGCGACGAGATCATCGTTCGAGCAAATATCCGCACGCTCGACGTCTATAGCGGACACGCCGACGCGACGGAACTGGCAGCCTGGGTCACTGCGCGTCTACCTGTAAGAAGGGTCCTATTTCTGGTACATGGCGAGTTGCCGGCCGTGGTGGGGCTGGAAACCCGTCTCCTGGCGACACGGCCTGATCTTTCCATCGCCAAGCCGACCCTGGACGCAACCTACGAGCTTTCTGCCGAGGGGCCAGTGGAAACCCGCGCCCCTGAGGCGCCACCCCGTTTGGAAGCGTTCCAGACCGGTCGCAAGGACTGGCACAACGATTATCAGTCCCTGATCCTGGACCTCGAAGAGAGATTGGACAAAGCCGCTGACGAGAAAGCGCGCGGTGTCATTCTGCGGAAAATCAGAAATGCCGTCGACGAACTTCAAGAGCGGGGTCGATGACCGACCTATACTTTATATCCGCAATTGATCGTAACCGGCGTCGAACTCCTTTCTCGCCAGTAACCGTCTGATCGGCAAGAGGCCGCATGACCCGTACCGCTGTCGCGAACGCGCCTTATGAGGCGCATAGTTTTAGATGCCTCGCATTTGAAATTGCCGTCAACGGGCAGCCCAATGGCCGCCAATCTTGACATAGGATCGTTTCACCGCAGCCCAGGCGATCCTATGGGACACCTCCTCCTGGCGAGGATCGTCTTTATGGGCGTCGAAGGCATGGTTGAAAGCCTGACGATAGATGTCCTGGGCGTGATCCGGCAAAGAAGCGCGCACCGAGGCAGGCAAGTCGCTGTTGTCGATATAAGGCATGGCGGCGTGCCTCGCTTCCCTCCAAATCAAGCAGAGTGATGCGACATCCCCGCTTCATCCTTCCGTCGTTCCGCCTCCGCAACCTTCCTTTTGACCGTCACGAAACTATCGGGGCTGACGGAGATGCTGTCGATGCCGCAGTCTACCAGAAAGCTTGCGAAGTCAGGATGATCGCTTGGCGCCTGACCGCAAATGCCAATCTTGGCGCCGGACCTGCCCGCTTCGGCGATGACATGCGAGATCATCCACTTCACGGCCGGGTCCTGTTCGTCAAAAAGGTCGGAAAGCTCGCCCGCATCGCGATCGACGCCGAGGGTGAGTTGCGTGAGATCATTCGAGCCGATGGAAAATCCATCGAAATGGTCAGCGAACTCCTTTGCCAGAATAACGTTGGAGGGAATTTCGCACATCACATAGACCTTCAGCCCGTCTTGACCGCGCGCAAGGCCATTCTCTGCCATCACCTTCAGGACCTTTTGAGCCTCTTCCACGGAGCGACAAAACGGTACCATGACGATGACGTTATCGAAGCCGAGTTCGCCTCTTAACTTGCCGATGGCGCGGCATTCCAAGGCAAAGCCGTCACGGTAGCGCGGTGAGTAGTAGCGGGAGGCACCTCTGAAGCCGAGCATCGGATTTTCCTCGCTCGGCTCGAATTCCCGACCGCCGACGAGCTTGGCATATTCATTCGTCTTGAAGTCGCTGAGCCGGACGATCGCAGGCTTCGGATAGACCACCGCGGCAAGGCGTGCCAGGCCGCAGGCGAGATGATCAACGAAAAAGTCTGCCTTGACCTCGTAACCTGCAGTTAGTTCCTCGATCTGATGTTTGGCGTCTGCATCCTTCAGACTGTCGAGATGGGCTAACGCCATCGGGTGGATGCGGATGGCATTGCCGATGACGAATTCCATGCGGGCAAGCCCGATGCCGTCACAAGGAAGCCGCCACCATCGAAAAGCGGCCGCGGGATTGGCGAGGTTCAACATGATCTCGGTGCGGGTCGTCGGCAGGTCTGTGACGTCGACCGTTTCGACCTCATAGTCTGCAGTGCCATCATAGATGAAACCCTCGTCGCCTTCTGCGCAGGAAACGGTTATTTCCCCGCCTGTATGGAGTATTTGCGTCGCATTGCCGGTTCCGACGACCGCCGGCAGGCCGAGTTCGCGACTGACGATTGCCGCGTGCGACGTGCGCCCGCCGTGGTCGGTAACGATTGCCGCTGCCCGCTTCATGACGGGCATCCAGTCGGGGTCCGTCGTTGCCGTTACCAATATCGACCCGTCGACGAACGTGTCGATGTCCTTGGTTGTCTCGATCAGACAGGCTCGGCCGGACACGACGGCGTCGCCGATTGCCAGGCCGGCAAGAAGCATCTTGCCCTTGCGTTTGACGACATAGTTTTTGAGTTCGTTCAGCTTGCGAGCGGACTGCACCGTTTCCGGACGGGCCTGGACGATGAAAAATTTGCCGGTCTCGCCGTCTCTGGCCCATTCGATGTCCATCGGGCAGCCGTAATGATCTTCGATCAGCACAGCCCAACGCGCCAGAGTGATGACGGCGTCGTCATCAAGAACGAAGGCTGCGCGTTCGAACTTGGACGTCGGCACGTTGCGGGTCGGTTCGCCTGTCGACCCATAGATCAGCTTCTTTTCCTTGGCACCGCATTTGCGCGCGATGATGGGGCGCAACGACGTGTTCTTCAGCAGCGGCTTGAAAACCTGATACTCGTCTGGGTCGACAGTGCCCTTGACGACATTCTCGCCAAGCCCCCAGGCGGCATTGATCAATACGACCTTGTCAAAGCCCGTCTCCGTATCAATGGAAAACATCACGCCGGAACTGCCAAGGTCGGAGCGGACCATCTGCTGGACGCCGATCGACAAGGCGACCTTCAGGTGATCAAAGCCTTTTGCCTGCCGATAAGTGATCGCTCTGTCGGTGAAAAGCGAGGCGTAGCATTGGCGGCAGGCATCCAAAAGAGCCTTCTCGTCCCTGACGTTGAGGAACGTCTCCTGCTGTCCGGCAAAACTCGCATCCGCAAGGTCTTCCGCAGTTGCGCTGGAGCGCACCGCCACTGCGAGGTTGCCGCTTCCGACCCGCGCTGAAAGCTCGGCGTAGGCCTTTCTGACGGCGTCTGACAGCTCATCGGGCCAATCGCCGTGCAGAAAAAGCCTACGGATCGCAGCGCCGGTCTCCGCCAGACCTGCCTTGCCTGCCTGCCACCCGGCAATCAAGGAGGCGATGCGGCCTTTGATATCGTTGGACGCAAGATAACGCCAGTAGGCCGCGGACGTCGTTGCAAAACCCGGTGGAACCGCAATCCCCTTCGGCGTCAGGTTCTGGATCAACTCTCCGAGCGAGGCGTTCTTGCCACCGACTTCAGCGACGTCGTCGCGCCGCACGTTTTCGAACCAGACGATCTGCTCCATCGTGCCGTCCATGAGACGCTCCCTGCAATACGAGTGTCGAACTCCAGTCGCATCAACTCTATTGGAGATCCTTTTGTGCGGCTTTGATGAGGATCAAGGTCGGGTCTCGCCAGATGCGCCAGGCTATTAAAAGCGGGCGAACATATGAGGTGGAGCCATGCAGATGCTGTCAGACCGTCACGCCGTCGTTGGCGAAATCGGAGCGGGCCACTTGCGCTTTGCCGTGGCCGACATCGACGAATTGGTAATCGATCACTACGTCAATTTCAAAACGAGCGATTTCGATTCGATCGAGGTGGCGCTCGATGCTTATTTCAAATCGCTGCCCGGGCAGCCAGGCAAGATCAGCCTTGCCGTGGCCGGCGATGTCGCCGACAATCAGGCGCGCATTTCCCATCTCCCGTGGACGTTTTCCGCAATAGAATTGCAGAACGCCTTCAGCGTGCCCATCGTCAGGCTGATGCGCGACATCGATGCGGTCAGCTCCTGCGTGCCGACACTGCCCCCGCACGAACTCGTAAAACTGACAAGCCCATCCCCGCAAAGCGGACCGAAGGGTGTCATACTGCTCGACCGGGATCTCGAAGCCGCCATGATTGCTCCAAACCAGCATGGTTGGACTGTTTTACACGGCCGCGTCGGCGAGATGTCGTTCGGCGCCGATAGTGCCGACGAACTCTTACTCGTCCAGGCGATGCGGCATGGCATTGGCAGGGTTGCGCTGAAGAGGGTGCTCACATCGACGGGACTGACGGCTCTTTACGATGCATTGCGACTTCGCTCCGGTCTTGAAGCCCCGAGTTGGAGCGCATTCGATATTGCTCGGGTTGCCTTGTCTGCAAAGCCAGATCCAATCGCGCATGATGCGCTTCGGTATTTCGCAAATTGGCTCGCACGCTTTGCCGGTGATCTTGCCGCAGCATATGGCGCAGAAGGCGGGATCTATCTCAGCGGGAGCCTGGCGATCGAATTGCGCGAAATCCTGAGAAGTGAGGCGTTCGTCGAATCCTTTTCGGCCGCCGGCGGTCCCGACGGCTTTACCCGCAACGTCCCGGTTTATCTCGTCACGGCGACAAATCTCGCGCTGCGCGGTGCTGCCCTGGCAATTTCCTGAAATCCACTGACAGGGCGCGTTGCTTGCCCGTTCTAGATCTCCATGGGCGGGGCAGCCGGTTGCTGGACGGGCTCCGGAATTTCGGTCATCGTCGCCTCCGAGAGGAGCAATATGCTGGCAACCGACACCGCATTTTCCAACGCGACGCGCACCACTTTGGTCGGATCGATGATCCCCTCCTCAAGAAGATCGACGTAGCGATTGCGGGCCGCATCGAAACCAATCGCGCCGTCAGATTCCAGCGTCCTGGCGACAACGACACCGCCGTCAACCGCCGAGTTCTCGGCGATCTGTCTGGCCGGTACTTCCAAGGCCCGCTTGAGGATTTGGACGCCCGTGCGCTCATCGCCTTCGCAGAGGTCTTCCTCTGCGACCACGGCCTTTACACAGCGAAGCAGCGCCAAGCCGCCCCCAGGAACGATACCTTCATCGACCGCGGCCTTTGTGGCATTGATCGCATCGTCGAGAGCCTCCTTCTTAGCCTTCACCTCCGCTTCCGCAAGCGCGCCGACGCGAATGACCGCAACACCGCCCGACAATTTGGCAAGCCGCTCCTGCAGCTTTTCCTTGTCGTAGTCGCTTGTCGTCGTCTCGATCTCCTTGCGGATCTGTTCAGCCCGCCCTTTGATTGCCTGCTGCGAACCGCCTCCGCCGACAATTGTCGTCG
Organism: Rhizobium sp. WYJ-E13; assembly: GCF_018987265.1. Classification (NCBI taxonomy): domain Bacteria; kingdom Pseudomonadati; phylum Pseudomonadota; class Alphaproteobacteria; order Hyphomicrobiales; family Rhizobiaceae; genus Rhizobium; species Rhizobium sp. WYJ-E13. The sequence continues at coordinate 1,809,831 of NZ_CP076854.1, forward strand.
TGTCCTTATCGACGACGATACGCGACGCTGTGCCGAGCTGATCTACCGTCACCTTGTCCAGCTTGAAGCCGAGGTCTTCGGAAATGAGCTGCGCTCCGGTAAGGATCGCCAAATCCTGCAGCATGGCTTTGCGGCGGTCGCCGAAGCCTGGAGCCTTGACGGCACAGTTGCGGAACGTGCCGCGCAGCTGGTTGACGATAAGGGTTGCAAGCGCTTCACCTTCCACGTCCTCGGCGATCACGAGCAATGGCTTGCCTGATTTGGCAATCTGCTCAAGTAACGCGACAAGATCGCCCAATGCGGAGATCTTTCGGTCAAAGATCAGCACCCTTGCGTCTTCCAGGACGCATTCCATCTTCTCGGCATCGGTTGCAAAATAGGCTGAAATATAACCGCGATCGAACTGCGTTCCCTCGACCACGTCGAGACGTGTCTCCATCGTCTTGGATTCCTCGACGGTGATGACGCCTTCCTTGCCGACCTTTGCCATGGCTTCGGCGACCAGCTTGCCGATCGCCTCATCATTATGGGCGGAGATAGAGGCGACCTGCTGCCTTTCCTTGTCTGAGGTCACTGGTCTCGATATCGATCGCAACGCCTCGACGGCCCGAACAACGGCGCGATCAAGACCTCGTTTGATATCGATGGCGCTTGCGCCAGCTACGACGTTGCGATGGCCGTCCGCCAGGATCGCGTGTGCCAATAGCGTCGACGTGCTCGTTCCGTCGCCGACGACCTCGCCTGTCTTTTCCGCAGCGGCTCGCAGCATGCGGGCGCCCAGATTTTCTTCCGCGTCCTTCAGGTCGAATTCCTTGGCGATCGTCACACCGTCATTGCACACGATCGGCGCACCCCACTTCTTTTCGATCAGAACCGACTTCGAGCGCGGCCCAAGGGTGATGCGAACCGCATCTGCGAGCTTGCAGGCCCCCTGAAGAACCTTGCCTCTGGCTTCGGAATGAAAAAGAACCTGTTTATGCGCCATCTTCCATCTCCCAAGTAAAACCAAGCGCAGATGCTCAGCCCGTTGATGATGATTGGCATAGATCGTGGGCAGCCGCGTTGACCAACATCAACATTGCGCTCGCTTTCAAGACCAGCTCGTTTTGACCTCGCGCAATGCTGCGGCGCGCGGGGAGTGATAATTTTCGCCCTGTAAGGCACGGAGAAATGAGAGATCTGGGGAGCTTCATTCCCCCAGTTCAATCATCCCCCTGGAGAACGTCAATGTCCGAGCAAACGGGGCGCTGGCTGCGCTGGTTGATCATCGATCATCTTGTCCTGATCGTACTGTTTTTGATGATCGCTACGGTCTTCAGCATTTTGCTGCTGAAACCATTGGTCCGAGGCGAGCAGGACCTGCCGCTGCAACGTTCGACGCTCGATGATCGCGCCAGCGATTAGAGACCGATCACATGCACGGCGGCAGGTTTCAAGGAATGCCGTCGGTTATAGCTACCATACACCTTACCGGGGGAGTCCACGCGCTGGACTTTGCCAACACAATTGGAGCCGGCGCGAGCGTTTGACGAGCGCCAGTGACGTTCTTGACTGGGCGCAGCGTGCGCACCGACGCGAATAGATGCGACCGCCTCAGCGCTATAGCCTCAGCTGCGTCTCTGCATCGAAGACATTGACGCTCGATGGATCCACGGCAAAGGCAACTGGATCTCCCCTCTTTCCGGAAAATCGAGGCTCCACCCGAGCGATAACGGTTTGAGGACCAATGACCGTCGTCAGGATCGTATCCGGTCCGGTGGGCTCGACCACGTCGATGACACCATGAAAGGCGCCGTGTCCTTCTACAATCTTCAACTCCTCCGGACGAACACCCAGGATCAGATCCCGCTTGGTCAATTCACCGTTTCCGGCTCCGAGTTCCAGCGCCACCCCCTCCGCGCGAAACTGCCAACCACGATCGCTTTTGACCACGCGTCCCCGGAGAAAATTCATGGCCGGCGAACCAATGAAACCGGCGACGAACATGTTGGCGGGGCGCTCGTAGATGGTTCGCGGATCGGCCAGTTGCTGGAGATGGCCACCCTTCATGACCGCCACCTTGGTAGCCAATGTCATGGCTTCGATCTGGTCATGCGTCACGTAAACGATGCTGGTCCCAAGCCGCTCATGGAGCCTCTTGATCTCGGTGCGCATCTCCACCCTGAGCTTGGCATCAAGATTGGAAAGCGGCTCGTCGAACAGAAACAAGTCCGGATTCCGGACGATTGCGCGTCCCATTGCTACGCGCTGGCGCTGACCGCCGGACAGGTTCGCCGGTTTGCGGTCAAGGAGATGCGTGACCTGCAGCATGTCGGCGGCTTGCGCGACGGCTTCGCGCCGCTGGTCCGCCGGTACACCACGCATCTCCAGACCAAAACCGATGTTACGCTCGACCGACATCGTCGGGTAAAGCGCGTAGGACTGGAAGACCATCGCGATGTTGCGGTCTTTCGGGGGCAGAGCCGATACCGAGCGGCCACCAATGGCGACATCGCCGCTGGAGGAATCGTCAAGCCCTGCGATGATGTTGAGCAAGGTCGACTTGCCGCAACCGGACGGTCCGAGCAGAACGAGGAAACCGCCATCCTCAAGCTCGACGTCTATCCCGTGGAGGACCTCAAGCGCACCGTAGGACTTTCGGATGTTTTTGAGTGAGAGCGTAGCCATGATCGTCTCCTTCAGCCCTTGATTGCGCCGGCAGTGAGCCCCTGGACCATCGCCCGCTGGACGATTGCGAAAAGAAGCATGACGGGCAGAATGCTGAGAATGCCGCCGGCGGCCAGAACACCCCATGGAAGCTGGAATTCACCGACCATCAGTTGCAGCCCGACAGGCCATGTGCGCGATCCCTGCCCGGTGGTCAGCATGAGGGCGAAAATGAATTCGTTCCAGGCGGCGATGGCAATGAAGACCGAACTGGCGAGCAGACCATTGCGCGCCAGCGGTAAGACGATGCGGACCATGGCGCCGAGCCGCGTCGATCCGTCGATGCGCGCGGCGCTTTCGAGCTCCCTGGGCGCAGCGTCCAGGAAGCCCTTGAGCATCCACACGAAAAGCGGCAGCAGGAAACTGGTATAGGCAAGCGCAAGGCCGAACCGGCTGTCCACCAGGCCGACGGTTTTCATCATCACATAAAGCGGGATGATCATCATCACGGCGGGGAACATACGGATCAGCAGGTAGCCCAGCATGAGGCTGTTGCGGCCGCGGAATGTCATCCGTGCAAACGCGTAAGCCGCCAGCGTGCCGGCAACGACGCAGATGGCCACGGTGACGATGGTTACGATCAGGCTGTTGCCGATCAAAACCGGAAAGTTGGACTGCGTCCAGATCGCCACGTAGTTCTGAAATGTCACCTGCCGGGGAATATATTGCATCTGCGAGGTGACGATGTCCGTTTCGGCCTTCAGTGAGGTCAGGAACATCCAGAGGATCGGACCAAGGCAGAATATCCCGAGCGCGCACAAGACGATGTAGGTGAGAACGTCGGCTGCCAAACGCCTGCTATGTTTGGTTCGAAACATGGATCATTCTTTCGTTATACGTGACAGGCGGATGTAGATCGTCGCAAACATCATCAGGATCAGGAACATCACGACCGACAGAGCTCCGGCGTAGCCAAAATTGAAATCCCGGTGGGCCGTCTGAAAGGCGTAGAGCGACAGGACTTGCGTCGCGTTTCCGGGGCCGCCGCCGGTCAGGACCAGCAGAAGATCGGGAGAATTGACAAGGCCGATGACACGCAGGATGACTGCAGCGACGATTACCGTTTTGAGCATCGGCACCGTGATCAACCGGAATTTCGTAAAGGAACCGGCGCCGTCTACGGCGGCAGCCTTGTATAGGTCCTCGGGAATCCCTTTCAGGCCAGCGAGAAACAGCAGGGCAAAGAATGGAAACCCATGCCAGGCTTCGACGAGGATCGTGGCGGCAAGCGCGGTATTCGGGTCGGCAAACCATGCCTTGTAGGCATTGAGCAGGCCTATCCGGACGAAGATGTCGTTGACGACGCCAAGCCGCGGGTCGAGAAGCAGCGCCCACATGTGTCCGGCGACAACATTCGGAAGGAAATAGGGCAGCAGGATCAAAACGCCGAAGATCTTCGTCCCCGGCAGATTTCGGTTCAGCGCAATGGCAGCGATGAAGCCGAGCGTCATCTCGACGGCGACCGCCGCCACCACCCATATCGCGGTGTTCTTCAGCGAGATCCAGAAGACCCGATCGGACATCATCGCCACATAGTGCTTCATTCCCACCCAGCCGTTGAGGCCCGGCCGGGTGAGGCGCATTTCCCGCGTACTGATGACGAAGCCGTAGATCGTCGGGTAAGCGACGACGAGGAGAAGTAGAAGGAGGCTCGGCAACAGGAGAAGATAGACCCAGGAGCGTGTCTCCGAGAGTTCGCCAAGGCGGCGGAGCGGTCGGCTGCGTAAGGTTGATGTCATTGAATATCGGCGATGGCGCCGTCCGTGATTAAGGCGCGTGCCCCATCAGGACATCGCGCCTGAACGAGGTTAGCGAAGGGCGGCTTCGAGGCCTTCGATGAAGCGGTCCACGGCCTGTTCCGGCGTCAACTGACCAGTAAGGACTGCCTGGAACGTCGGATTGACGACGTTCTCCGACCAACCGGCGGCACCTACGAAACTGTTGGGCAACCTCCCGAACTCCAGCGTCTGCGTTGCCGCGTTGTAGATCGGGTTGCCCGTGATGCGGTCGTCCTTCAACGCTGCGGTGGAGGCCGGGAAATATCCCGTTGCCTCGAGAAGCGCGATAGCCGCATCCGTCTCGCCCCAGAAGCTGATCCACTTCCACGCGGCCTCGATATTGTCTTCCTTGAAGATCCCGTTGCCGGCATAGGCAACGCGGGCAATATGGGCTTTGGGACCTGCAGGCATCGGCGCGGTCGAGAACTGCTCGCCCTGCTTGAGCGCTGCCGAGATCTCGATGAGCGAGCCGGTATGGTGCCAGATCATCGCCGTCTGACCGGTCCTGAAACCTTCCATGATCTGACGATAGCTATCATTCGGCGCGCTGGGCGGCACCACCTTCTCCTTGCGGAAAAGGTCGGCATAGAAGGTGATCGCCTCGACGGCCGCGGGCTTGTCGATGGCTGCCTGACCATCCTTGACGAGCGGCGAGCCGAACGCCTCCATAACATCGATGACATATTTGAAAGCGCCAGCGCCGCCGCGCATCCCGAATGCATAGCGGTTCTTGGAAGGATCCGTCAGCTTTCGGCAAGCGACCAGGAATTCCTCGAAGGTCTTCGGGGGAGCGGAAAGACCGGCTTCCTCGAAATAGTCTTTTCTGTAGTACATCCAGTCGACGAAGGCATAGGCTGGAACTGCATAGATGGCGCCGTCCTGCGACATTCCCGTCCAGCGGTTGTCGGGAAGGTTCGCCTTGCCGGCCCAAGTGTTGACGCGCCCGCTGATGTCCACAAGCGCTCCCATCGCCGTCAGGTCGGCAAAACGCTCGGCGATCACCATGCCGGTATCGGGACGCCCGCCGGCAACGACAGCCGACGAAACCTTCGCCATATATTCGGAATTGGGAATGCCCTCCTGCGTCACCGCCACATCCGGATTTGCCGCTGCGAAGAGCTGGATGATCTTTGCCAGTCCGGCCATCTCAGACTGGCTGGCGAAATGGTGCCAGTAGTTGATGGCGGTCGCGGCATTGGCGCTGCGAAGGCTGGCCGCCAGGCTTAGCGCTGCCGAGGCTATCAGGAATTCACGCTTGCTGAGTTGCACTACTATCTCCTCCCGAGATATCAGATCATCAATCTGATCGATCAGATGGCAATATCATCGTTTTGGAGATCCCGCAACACACTCGGTCGAAGACAGCGAGCGCGGAAACGTTCAAACAAGACCGAGATTGCGTTGCACGGCAGCCTGGAAGTGCGCGATCAGGGCCTTTTCGGCAGCATCCGCGTCCCTCGTGCTGCATGCTTCGAGTATATCGAGGTGCTCCTTCAACGTGCGCACAAGGATCGGGGTCGTGACCTTTCGCTCCAGCCGCAGAAGACGCAGGTAGTTGTGCATGCGCCGGTAGGCGCTGTCGATCAGCGGGTTGCGCAGGGCCTTGATGATCTCACCGTGCAGTTCCAACTCAAGCGCGTCCGTCTCCAGAAGCTGCTCAGGTCCTATGCCGTTACGCTCAAGCTGGCGAATAAGCCTGGAATGCCTGACTTCCAGGGCATTCATCAGATTCTCGTCGCCCTCCTCGGCAAACACCCTGATAGCCGCGCGCTCGACGATGGAACGGAACTGATAGGTGGAGCGGGTAAGTTCCATGCCCGGCCGGACGAACTGGATGCCCGAGCGCGGGTGGATGGTCAGAATGCCCTCCGTTTCTAGCACGCGCAGCGCGTCGCGCAAGGGTGCCACGGGAACACCAACGACCGCCGACAGCTCGTTCTGCGAGATGAAGGCACCCACCGGCACCTTCCGTTCGAACAGGCTTTCCAGGACGCGCTCATAGGCTATGTCGCTGAGGCGCGTTGCCGCGGCATCCCCAATCACCGACTTCGCGGCATGCGGCTCTTGCAGTTTCTTCATAGGTCCGATATCACCTTTCTGATCGATCAGATCAACAAATTAAACGATCAGCGAGCGCTACGATGTCTCTCTCCCGCTTCCGTATAACCCGATTTCAATTTGCCCGCGACCGCGTAATCGGCGACAGCCAGGTTCGCGCCGACGAGACCAACGTCGCCGCGCTCGAACTGATCTCGGACACAGGAGAGGTGGGGCTCGGCTTCATCCAGACCCTTTTTTATCCCCTGCCGGATCAGGCCGAGATCGAGGCCGTTTTCGAAAACGAAGTCTGGCCCGCGATCAAGGGAGAAAAGGCGATCGGACTGGTTCACCGCGTGAACCGACCGCGCGGCGGCAACCAGCGCGCCTACTCCCTGCCATTCCACGAAGCGCTGCAGGTAGCCCTCTGGGATCTTGCCGCCAAGCAGGCAGGCATGCCCTTGCACCGCCTCCTCGGAAGCCGACGCAATCGCGTCCGCGCCTATGCGAGCGGCCTTGATTTCCACCTGAGCGACGACGCCTTCAGCGCGCTGTTCGCGCATGCTGCAAGCGTCGGCTACACGGCCTTCAAGATCAAGGTCGGCCATCCTGATTTTGCCCGCGACCTTGCCCGCCTCGAACTCTTGAAGAAGGTCGTGCCGGAGGGATCGCAGATCATGATCGATCCGAACGAAGCCTGGAACTCTAAGGAGGCCCTGGTCAAGCTGACGGCAATACGCGATGCAGGACACAATCTCCTCTGGGTGGAAGATCCCATTCTGCGCCACGATTTCGAGGGTTTGCGAACCCTGCGTCACGCGGTCAACTGGACGCAGATCAACAGCGGAGAATATCTCGATCTGTCCGGCAAGAGGACCCTGCTCGACCATCACGGCGCCGACATTCTGAACGTTCACGGCCAGGTGACGGATGTTATGCGCATCGGTTGGCTGGCCGCCGAACTGGGCATCCCGGTCAGCCTCGGCAATACCTTCCTGGAGATCGGCGTTCACATGGCTGTTGCCCTGCCGGAGGTCGAATGGCTGGAATATTCCTTCCAGAACTTTGACCACCTGGTCGAAACGCCAATCGAGATCCGCGACGGCTTCGCCTACGCGCCGGACCGCCTGGGTCATGGATTGGTGCTTTCGGAGGGGGCACGGCGCGAATGGGCGCGCCCACAGCGACTAGAGCGGTCCAAACTTGGACCGGCCCCAAAAAACCACCGCCTTCCTCTCCTCCCATGAGGATAAGTTCGCAATAGGCAAACAGCGACGAGCGCAGCATTTCCTCCCGTTCGTGGCATAAGCCTCTTGTTCGCAGGAGGTGGACCTCGATCTGGATTGACCATTCCGACAAAGATCATTGTCGTCGTCAGAAACGTGGCTCGCAAACAGGCGGCTGCCCCAGGTAGCGCGCATTCCCTTGACCGCAATATTGTCTTTCACGGTCAGAGGCACGCCATCCAATGGCCCGACCGGCTCGCCAGATTTCCCACGGCGCTTGCTTTGTCGTCCCGCTTCCGATGCTCCGCCCTGTCCAGGGGCACTATAGCATTGGGCTTCGGATTTGCTTTAGGACCGAAGCCCATCACTGGCCGGATTGTCTCAAAGCAAGCGGTAACCACATGGGCGTCGGCTTCGTTACGAGCGCTCGGATCCGGCAATCATTTCCAGGCGCGATCCGCAACCTGCATTGTGAAGATTAGCCCTCAAGAGGTCACGCGGGTAACCACGGGGGCCGTCGTAAACACAGCGTTGCTCGACAAAAGGCTTGCCTGAGGAGACAGTCCTCCCACGGTTGAGAAATAGCTGTTTTGCTCACGGTGGATCCCTGGCGCTTGTTTGAGCATATGCTTTAACCGCAGCTCAGAAACTCGGCAACTTCAAAGTCATGATGAGCAGGCAATACATCTCCCAGTCACAGGCTATCTAATTGGCCAATAACATGAAATTATAATTTCACATAACTTGGCACGAAACCTGCTTCTCTTTTTTCGACTGGGCAGACGCTCAGAGGCAGCCAAAAAGAGGGAACGTAATGACGCATAGGGACACTCACATTTCCCGTAGCCAGCGAATGATCATGATCTTCCGCACGGCAATCCTTGCAGTATCTGCTACGTTTGCAATGACGACGGCAAACGCAAGCGGAGCACTGGCTGCGGGTACGTTGCGCATCGGGATGACTGCCTCCGATATTCCCCTGACGACTGGCCAAACCGACCAAGGGGGCGAGGGTCAGCGGTTCATGGGCTATACCGTCTACAATTCGCTCATCGAATGGGATCTGACGAGCGCAGACAAACCTTCGATCCTGATACCGAGCCTTGCGGTCTCCTGGGACGTCGACGCGACTGATAAAACGAAATGGGTGTTCAAGCTTCGTGATGGGGTGAAGTTTCATGATGGCAGTGCCTTTGACGCAGATGCCGTTGTATGGAATCTCGACAAGATCCTGAAGCAGGATGCCCCACAGTTCGACAAGCGTCAGTCCGCGCAAGGCAAATCACGCATTCCGGCCGTTGCCTCTTACAAGGTCATCGATCCGCTCACGGTCGAAATTACCACCAAGACACCGGACGCCACCCTGCCCTACCAAATCAGCTGGATCCTGATGTCATCGCCGGCGAACTGGGAAGCCCAGGGCAAGAGCTGGGATGCCGTTGCCCAGAAGCCCTCTGGCACCGGCCCATGGAAGATCGAAAGTGGTTTCACCCCGCGCGAGCGCGTCGAGCTGACGCCCAACAAGGACTATTGGGACAAGAAGCGCGTACCGCAGCTCGACAAGCTGGTTCTCATCCCGCTGCCTGAACCGAACACCCGCGTCGCCGCGCTTCGATCCGGCCAGGTCGACTGGATCGAAGCACCGGCTCCAGATTCCGTCAGCTCGCTGAAGGACGCTGGCTTCAAGATCATCACCAACTCCTACCCGCACAACTGGACCTGGCATTTCTCCCGCGTCGAGGGTTCGCCGTGGAATGACATTCGCGTTCGCAAGGCGGCAAACCTTGCGGTCGATCGTGACGGCCTGAACGAACTACTCGGCGGTCTGTCGATCCCGGCGCAAGGCTATCTGCCGCCGGGCCACCAGTGGTTCGGCAACCCGACGTTCAAGCTAAGTTACAATGTCGAAGAGGCAAAGAAGCTGATGGCTGAGGCCGGCTTCGGTCCCGACAAGCCCGTCACGACCAAGGTCATCATCTCGTCCTCGGGTTCTGGCCAGATGCTGCCGTTACAGATGAACGAATACATCCAACAGACGCTGGCTGAAATCGGCATCAAGATCGAATACGAGGTGGCTGACTGGAACACCGTCATCAACATCTGGCGTGCAGGTGCCAAGGACCCGAGCGCAAAGGGTGCGACGGCGATCAACTACAGTTACTTCATCCAGGATCCCTTCACCGCGCTGATCCGCCAGTCGCAATGCAACCTCGCACCACCGAACGGCACCAACTGGGGTTACTATTGCGACCCCGAGATGGATGCCCTCTTCGACAAGGTGCGCACGACCTTCGACCCTGCCGAACAGGACAAGGTGCTTCAGCAGATCCACGAGAAATATGTGAACGAAGCATTGTTTCTGATGGTCACGCATGACGTCAACCCGCGTGCCATGACCGGCAAGGTCAAGGGCTTCGTCCAGGCACAGAACTGGTTCCAGGACTTCTCCACGATCAGCATGGACCCTTAAATCCAATGCCTGGGCTGCGCCCTGGCCCACGGGTGCGCAGTCCCAAGGATGCCCGATCGAACCCGTCTTGTGAGGACACCATGCTGGCCTATGCCTTGAAACGACTGCTGCATGTCATTCCCGTGGCCATCGGCGTAAGCATCGTCTGCTTCATGCTGATCCATATTGCGCCGGGTGACCCGCTGGCGGCGATCCTGCCAACCGATGCCTCTGCGGACCTGCAGAACCAGATGCGGGCCTTCTATGGGCTCGATCGTCCATTGCCGGTGCAATACGCCCTGTGGGCATGGCGGGCGCTGCACGGCGACCTGGGGATCTCGATCGCGTCCGGCCGCCCGGTGCTCAGCGAGATTATGGACGCCTCGGTCAACTCGATCATCCTGGCGGTCGCCGCGACGATCATCGGCTTCACCGTCGGCTCGGTACTCGGCTTGGTGGCAGGCGTGTTGCGGGGTAGCTGGATTGATCGCCTGGCCTCCGCATTCGCGATGCTTGGCGTTAGCGTCCCACATTACTGGCTGGGCATGGTTCTCGTCATCGCATTTTCCGTCACGCTCGGCTGGCTGCCTGCAATGGGCGGCGGCCCCGGGGGATCGGACGGACGCGGCTTCAGCTGGGAATATCTGCAATACCTGATCCTGCCTGCGGTCACGATGTCGGTCATTCCGATGGGCATCATTGCACGCACCATTCGGTCGCTGGTGGCCGACATCCTGTCACAGGACTTCACCCAGGCACTGGCTGCCAAGGGGCTGATGAACCGGCAGATCATGAGTCATGTGATACGTAATGCAGCGCCGACCGCTATTTCTGTCATGGGCCTTCAACTGGGCTATCTCCTGGGCGGATCGATCCTGATCGAGACCGTGTTCTCCTGGCCGGGCACCGGCTTCCTGTTGAACGGCGCCATCTTCACCCGCGACCTGCCGATCCTGCAGGGCACGATCCTTGTGCTTGCGATGTTCTTCGTCCTCCTCAACCTCGTTGTCGATGTGCTGCAGAGCGCAATCGATCCGCGCATCCAGAGGAGCTGACCCATGGCCGTCATTACAGCAGATCTGGCCTCGGAGGCGCCAAAAGTCCTCAAATCACCCGGATTCTGGGGTGGTGTCGTTCGCCGCCTCAGCCGTGATCCGGTAGCGCTCACGGCTTTGGGCGTCGTCATTCTTTTGGTGCTCATCGCGATATTCGCGCCGTATATCGCCCCTTATGACCCGTCGAAAGGCAGCGTCATCCGTCGCCTGAAGCCGACCGGCACACCCGGATATATCCTCGGCACCGATGAACTCGGGCGCGATATGCTCTCGCGTCTGATTTACGGCGCCCGTCTCTCGCTGGTGATGGGCGTCGTCCCGGTTCCGGTCGCCTTCGTCATCGGCTCGGCGATCGGCATCATCGCCGGCTATGCTGGCGGGATTACCAATACGCTGATCATGCGCACGATCGACGTCTTTTACGCATTCCCTTCCGTGCTGCTTGCCGTCGCTTTGTCAGGTGCCCTTGGTTCGGGTCTGACCAATGCGCTGGTCTCGCTGACCGTGGTCTTCATCCCGCAGATCGCGCGCGTTGCTGAAAGCGTCACGACCCAGGTCAGGAAACTCGATTACGTCGATGCGGCCCGCGCATCCGGTGCTCCTGATCACACCATCATTCGGGTACACATTCTCGGCAATGTTCTCAGCCCCATTTTCGTCTTTGCCACGAGCCTGATCTCGGTCTCTATGATCCTTGCATCCGGCCTGTCGTTCCTCGGCCTTGGTGTGCGTCCGCCCGATGCCGAATGGGGTCTGATGTTGAATACGCTAAGAACAGCGATCTACAACAATCCGTTCGTCGCTGCTTTGCCGGGATTGATGATCTTCATCACCTCGGTCTGCTTCAATCTTTTCTCCGACGGGCTGCGCACAGCCATGGACGTGAAGTCATGAGCGCAACAATCTCACCCTACAATCAGGACATGGAAATCGGCGAGCGCGGCGGACCGGCTCAACCCCTCATCTCTGCCCGCGGTCTGCTCAAGCATTTTCCGGTCAAAAGCGGTGGCTTTCTCGGACCGCGGAAAGTCGTACGCGCCGTCGATGGCGTCGACTTCGATATTCTCAAGGGCGAGACGCTCGGCGTCGTCGGGGAAAGCGGCTGCGGTAAATCGACGACGGCGCGGCTGTTGATGAATCTCATCGTTCGCGATCAGGGCGACATCCTGTTTGATGGCGAGACAGTCGGCGGCACGCTACCGCTTGCACAATACCGGCGTCAGGTGCAGATGGTCTTCCAGGACAGCTATGCATCTCTCAATCCTCGGCTGACGATCGAGGAATCGATCGCCTTTGCGCCGCAGGTTCATGGTGTCCCGGCCGGAAAGGCGATTGCACGCGCCCACGACCTGCTTTATCGGGTGGGGCTGGAGCCAACGCGCTTTGCCGGGCGATACCCGCACGAACTGTCGGGCGGGCAGCGGCAACGCGTCAACATCGCCCGCGCGCTGGCACTCGAACCAAGGCTGATCATCCTCGACGAGGCGGTCTCCGCGCTCGACAAATCGGTGGAAGCACAGGTTCTCAACTTGCTGCTCGACCTCAAGCGCGACTTCGGGCTAACCTATCTGTTCATCTCCCACGATCTCAACGTCGTGCGCTTCATGTGCGACCGGGTCATGGTGATGTATCTCGGCAAGGTCGCCGAGATCGGCAGCCGACAGGCGGTCTTCGAAAACACGCGGCACCCCTATTCTTCAGCGCTGCTGGCCTCGATGCCCAAAATCGATCCATCTGAGAGAACGTTGGAGCCACCGCTTTCTGGAGATCCACCGAACCCGATCGATCCGCCCAGCGGCTGTCGTTTTCATACCCGTTGCACCTTCGCCGAGGATGCCTGCAGCCGAACTCCGCCGCTGTTGGCAACGGTCTCCGACGAGCAGTCCGCAGCCTGCCTGATGTCGACACCGGGGTCGGGCCACAGCCGTGCGCCCGTCACCATGGAGGCTTGAGATGACGCAATCCGATGTTGTGATCGATATCCAGAACCTATCGGTTACCTTCAATCGAGGACGCAAGCCGGTAAAGGCCGTCAATGGCGTCAGCCTCCAGGTAAGGGCTGGCGAGGTCGTGGCCCTCCTGGGAGAGTCTGGGTCCGGCAAGAGCGTCACCATGCGCTCGCTGCTTCGCATGCATCCGAAGGGGACGACGATCGGCGGGACTATGTCGGTGGCCGGACGCGATGTCACTGGCTTGTCGACGCGCGAACTCGGCAATCTGCGTGGCGCCGTCGTCTCGATGGTGTTTCAAGAGCCGCGTCTTGCCCTCGATCCGGTCTACACGCTTGGCCGGCAGATCGAAGAGACGATCATGCGCCATGAAAAGATCTCTCGCTCCGCCGCGACTGCCCGGTCGCTTGCCTTGTTTGAAAAGGTTCGCATTCCCTCGCCGGAGCGGCGCCTTCGAAACTATCCGCACGAGATGTCGGGAGGCATGTTGCAGCGCTCGATGATCGCCATGGCGCTGGCGTGCAATCCAAAGGTCCTTCTCGCCGATGAGCCGACGACGGCGCTGGATGCCACCGTACAGATCCAGATCCTGCTGCTCATCCGTGAATTGCAGAAGGAGTATGGATTGTCCGTCATCTTCGTAACCCATGATATCGGCGTTGCGGCCGAGGTCGCTGACCGCATCGCGGTCATGTACGCGGGACGGATCGTCGAAGAGGGGCGCGTTGAAGACATCATCCGCGACGCGAAACACCCCTATACAAAAGGGCTGCTCGGCGCGCGCGTCGAACTTGCAAACGGCCGCGATCGGCTGATCACCATTCCGGGCGCGCCGCCAGATCTGGCCAACATGCCACCGGGCTGCGCGTTTGCGCCACGATGCGCGCAGGCATCAGAACCCTGTCGCACCGAAGTTCCGGCACTCGTCGCCGCGGAACGGGGTGGCCGGGTTGCCTGTCTCCTATACCGCTGAGAAACCCGAAACACACTAAAGGGAGGTGGACGCCCGGCTGCGGCGTCCAAAGCACCATGACACACATCGTTGTCATCAATCCAAACACATCGGAGGCGACCACGGCGATGATGACCGATATCGCTCGTCAGTCTGTTCCTGCTGGTATTTCGATCGAAGGCGTGACCGCAGCAAGAGGCGTATCGATGATCCTCAACAGCAGAGAGCTTGCCGCCTCCGCCGACGGCGTCGTGCAGATGGGGTTGACCGCGGCGGCAAGGGCCGATGGCATCATCGTCAGCGCTTTCGGGGATCCTGGCCTCGAAGAGCTGAGGCAGATGACCGATATACCCATAATCGGCATATGCGAGGCAAGCATGCTGGAAGCTGCGTTCGGCGGACGACGGTTTGGCATTGCGACCGTCACACCAGATCTCGTCGAGGGTTTCGCGGCAAAGGCGGTGAGCCTCGGGCTTGCCAACCTTTTCACCGGCACTCGATTGACCAGCGGGGACCCAATTTCTCTCTCTTCCGACCCGGAGCGGCTGCAGACGGCCCTCACCATTGCCGTCAAGGAGTGCCTGGAGCTTGATGGCGCCGAGGTGGTCGTCATCGGCGGCGGGCCGCTTGGCAGAGCAGCGGTCCAACTTCAGCAACAGCTGTCCGCGCCGGTGATCGCCCCGATTGAATCAGCCACTAAACTCCTCCTCAAGCGGATGTTTCCTCTTGAATCAGTCGCTGCGAGTTTGGTGTAATGACCAGGTCGCTTCGGCACGGCAGCTTGAGTTTTCCGGTTGCAAATCGGGAGATTGCGAAGGAAAGTCCGCCGCCTGGAGACGTCGCGGAGAGTATTGTGCCGAAAGATCGTTCGTTCCTGTTTCGCGTGAGAGAGGCGCTTCCCAACCTCCATCCGGCAGAAAAGCGATTGGCTGAGTTCGTTTGCGATTTTCCCGGCGAACTCGCGAGCTATTCAGCACAGGAACTTGCGGCGCTCGCGCACGTTTCCAAGGCCACTGTCACGCGGTTCATCCAGCGGCTCGGTTATGAGACCTACGAGGAAGCCCGCCGCCACGCGCGGGAGGAAAAGCAAACTGGGTCCCGGCTTTTTCTCACGAGTTCGGCCAACGCTGCGTCGATCCAGTCGGTAGAGGCACATATAGCCCAAGGCATCGCCAACCTTGAAGCGACGTTCATTTCTATTCCTGACAGTCAGATAGAGGCCGCAGCCGACGCAATCCTCAATGCGCGAAAAGTCTGGGTTGTCGGATTTCGAAGCAGTCACCCATTTGCCTCGTATCTCCAATGGCAACTGATCCAGGTCATTGAAAACATTGTCGCCATCCCCGGTTCTGGGCAGACGCTAGGCGAACACTTCGTGAGCCTTCGTGAGAATGACATCGTCGTGGTCTTTGCTATGCGCCGACGAATTGCGCAGATGGACGCAATTCTCGAACAAATTCGGAGATCGAAGGCAAATCTTCTGTACGTTACCGACGAAAGCGCACCCTTCGAGACCGCCGCTGGTTGGCACTTCCAATGCCAGACACTTGCGCCCGGCCCGTTGTTCAACCACACCTCGGTGATGGCGTTGTGCCATTTGCTGATTAGCCGGTGTTTCGAAAAAGCCGGGGTTGAAGGTCGAAAACGCCTTCGCGACATTGAGGCTCTAAACGAAAATCTCGAAGAATTATAAGTCGTTTTAACTTCGATAATTGGCATGGGGGTGTGAGCCCGAAGCTGTAAATAGAGTCGACCCCGCAGCAGTTCCCCACGTTTTGAGTCTCACTGCTCGTGATGGGAGCAGAACCGACGGCCCCCTTTTTGACCAAGCGATAACAACGATTTATCGGTCTTGCGCTCAGGAATCTCGCCTGCGTCCAAACATCATTCGTTCAGACGATCAACCAATCGCTTCATGAGATCCATTCGTTCATGAAGAATCGCCATGATGAGGGCAGGCGCATCCTCTCGAGGCAGACAAAAGACGTAGTGATGCTGGCATCGCGCCATTCGTAACGCCGGATAAAGCGCGCTCATATCCTTGAAAGGAGCTTCGCCCTCGGCAAGGTTTGCGATACCTCGCTCCAAAGCCGAGACGTAGCGGCGTACCTGGGCGGCACTCCATTGCGCACGTGTGTAGCGGATTACCGAGCGTAGATCCGCTTCCGCCTCTGCAGTAAGAATGTAGGCCGTCAAGCACGACGCTCGGCAATCTCCTCGTCGAGGATCTCACCTACGGTTTTGGTCGACACTTTTCCGGCGAGCCCCTCATTGACGCGCGTGTTCATCAACGTCTTCAACTCCTCCCAGGCTCGTTCTCCGTCTGTGTCACCGGGAAAGAGGCGCTCAAGTGCATACTGCTTGATTGTCTTGCCCTGCAAAGCGGCCAGCGCCTTTAGGCTTTGATGTTGTTGGTCCGTTATGTCGATCGTCAATCGGCTCATCTAACGTGCTCCTGAACTGAGAAAACCCACATTAGCACATATGTGGGTATGTGTGTAGCGACCCCATAAATCTCCGGACAGAAGTGCTGTCCGGCCCTGAGCGCCGCCGCCGCTGGCCGACCGCGAAGAAGCTCGCGATAATCCGGGAACTACGAGCCTGATGTCACAGTCAGCATCGTTGCTCGGCGTCATGGCATTCAGCCGAACCACTTGTTCGCCTGGCGCAAACTTGCGGTGCAGGGTGCGCTGACGGCCATTGCATCGCAGGAAGAAGTCGTCCCGGCGCGTGCCGGCGGCCAGGTCGGCGCTGACAAGCGACAAGGGTAACTGCGCCACGCCCACACCGGCGCGAACGGCGTCGCGAACCATCATGAACGACGCAAGGCTTAATACCGGTCGCTCGATCCCTCATCCAAATCGACAAGCAAGTTTCAAAGGATAGCAATTGCCACTTGTTCCGATTGCAACAACGGCAGCTCTGACGACAACGCACATTTTAGGAACGTCATACTGGTAGCCGGATTACCCAACGCTGCGGTGAGCGAGTTGTGGAACGGCAACCATCCCATCTTGTTCTGACCCCAATATTGTCGGGAAGACGGTCAATCAACGGCCTGTCACCTGGCTGCCCCGGGGCCGTGTCGGCGCTGAGGCGACCTGGCGGCGATCGAAACCGCCGCCAGCAGCTTGTAGTTTAACGTCCTGGATGGCTATTCCGCCGGCCTAGGGAACTTTAGCCGTTCAGCGGCACCATTCCTCGATCGCTAAGGCGATCGCCTTGGTGCAATCGATGAGATCACGGACCGAGACGCGTTCATTCGGCTGATGCGACAGAGCTGGATCGCCCGGGCCGAAGTTTACCGTCGGCGTGTTGCCAAGGCCGGTCGGCAGACCGATATCGCTATGGGCACCGAAGCCGGAGAGGACCGGATCGAGATCAGCCGTCTTCACCGCGTTCTGGAAGATGCCGATGAAAGAGCTGTCGGCCGGGATCTCTGCGCAATCGGCATCGAGAATCCATTCTACCCGAGCTAAATGCGCGCGCAGGTAGGGATCTGCCTGGCACACATGCCGCACATGCTCTTCAATCTCACGCTTGACCTTGCCGCCGAGGCCGAATTCGTCCTTTTCGCTTGGAAGATATTGCGCGTCGATGATGATCTCCGCGCGACCGGCCATCGACGACGGATGTTCGCCCGCCGACATCTGGGTGACGATGATCTGGTTCGGCAGATCCATCAGCGGGTGGTTCTTCCTGGGATCGAACATCCAGCGACGATTGAGGATGTCGATACCGTCAAGCATCTGGCGGCAAAGCTGGACCGCGTCGACGGGACCGCTGGAATACCACGCATTCGGCGTCAGCTCAGCATGGCCGCCGATGCCGTCGATGATGATCTTGCCCCACAGGATTCCATGGCACAGCGGCGCGATCTTGTTGCCGGTCGGCTCGGTCATGATACCGGCGTCCGCCTTGAAGCCACGATCGACCATTGCAAGCGAACCCATGCCGCCGATTTCCTCGTCGACAACGGTCGTAAAGACGATGTCTCCCGAAAGCGGTACTTTCAACTCCTCCAGGATCTCGACCGCCATCAGCATGCAGGCAACGCCACCCTTCATGTCGACGGTGCCGCGACCATGAAGGAAACCTTCTTTAAGGACCGGGTCGAAGGGATCGGTCGCCCAATGATCGATGGCACCCGGCGGAACGACGTCGATATGGCCTGTCAACATGATCGAGCGGCCTCCACCGATGCCGGCAAGCGTACCGCCGAGATTGGGCCGGCCTTCGAAGGTACGTCCTTTGTTGGCACCTGGCCGGCCTTCATACTTGGCATAAAGTGCCGGACCGTCCGGATCCCAGAGATCGGTAGTAAAACCCAGCTTTTCCAAGCGCTTCTGCAGATAAAGCTGGCAGTCGCGCTCGCCGGGACCGGCCTCCTTCGGGTTTGATTTGACGACGGAGGGAAAGCGGACGAGGTCGCTCAAGGTCGCGACGATCTTGTCCGAGCGCGCTTCGACGAGCCCGGCGATGGTCTGTTGCAGTGAGGTCATATTTTATCTCCAGCGTTGGGAAAGGCGTTCGGCAAGCAGGACGAAGATCAGCAGGCAGCCGACGATGCCCACCTGCCAGACGGTGTTGACGCCAAGCTGCAAAAGGCTCGTCTGCAGGGTGACGAGCAGGATCACGGCTGCGAGCACGCCGCCGACGCCGCCGCGTCCTCCCGTGATGAGGATGCCGCCAAGCATGGCTGCGGTTAGTGATGCCAGTTCGAGATTCTGGCCAATATTCGGCCGACCGCTTCCGAGCCAGGCGATTGAAACAAGCCCGGCGGCACCGCAAAGCAAACCACTTGCCGCATAGATAATCATGCGGGCGCGATCGACCGCGATGCCGGTCAGCCGCGCGGACCTTTCGTTGAAGCCCATCGCATAGATCCATCTGCCCCAGGCAGTTCCATTGAGAAGTATTGCCGTGGCGATAAAGGCGGGAAGAGCAATGGTCAGGAACGGAAGGGGGAAGCCGGCCACGATGCCCCGCCCCCAGACAAGCAGCCAGTCCGGCACGCCTGACTGCGCAGCACCACCTGTCACAGCAAGCGCCAGGCCCGAATAGATGAAGAAGGTCCCGAGCGTGGCGATCAGTGGTAAAATGGCAAGGCGTGTCACGAGCCAGCCGTTGATCAAGCCCAGGACTGTTCCGAATAGGAGACAGAGGAAAGGCAGCAGCCCCGGCGGCAAGCCGAGCCGGACGAGCATCAGGCCGGCGACAGCCGTCAACGACACGATACCGCCGACCGAGAGATCGATGCCGGCGCCTCCGGCAAGCACGACAAGCGCCTGACCGAGCGAGGCGAGCGCCAGGATGGTCGAGAATTGCAGCACGGTGGTGACCGTCGAGGCATTGAGCGTCGATGGCTGCAAGACGGCGACCCCGGCCACGAGGACGATCCACAATGCCACAAGGATGGAAAGGATGAGATGGGTACCCTGCAGCGTGCATCGGTTCTTCATCACTTCGCCCACTTGATATCGGAGAATTTCAATCGATGGGCCATGACCTCGAAGGCAAGCGTCCCGATGAGGAGAGCGCCGGCCACCACCGGCTGCCACAACGAGGGCACGCCGATCAGCAGCAGCCCGTTCTGCAATATGCGCAGCAGGAGCACGCCGAACACCGTGCCGACGAGGCTACATTTGCCGCCGAGGATGCTGGTGCCGCCGAGCACGACGGCAGCGACCGCATCAAGAGCCAGATTGCTGCCGATCGACATTTCGACATTGCGGTAGGTGCCGACATAGAAGGTGGCCGCAAGCCCCGTCAGCGCTCCGGCGATGACGAAGACAGCGCAGCGGACTCTGACGACCGCAACGCCTGAAAGTCGTGCCTTGTCTTCCGAATTGCCGATCGAGAGCAGATGCAGACCGAAGGGTGTCCGCCGCAGCACCAGCCAGATGACAAGATAGGCAAGCACGATGACGATCGCGTTCAGCGGTATGCCGGCAAGCGAGACCGACAGGAAGTCCGTCAGAGATTTCGGCAGGCCTGAGAGCCACTGCCCGCCCAGAAGCACGAATATGCCGGTGCGGTAGACCCCGAGCAACCCGAGTGTGCCGACGATCGCCGGAATGCGACCAAGCACGACCACCGAGGCCGTAACCAGCCCGAGCAAGGCGCCGACAACAGGCCCCGACAGGGCGACCACAAGGGGCGGAAATCCGGCGCCAAGGCCGCGACCGATGGCGATCGCGGCGAGGCCCATGACGACACCGATGGAAACATCGATGCCGCCGATGGCGAGGATCAACGTCATCCCCAGACCCGACAGCAGCAATTCCACGCTGTTGCGCAGTATTGTGCCGGCGTTCGCGAAGGATGCGAAATAGGGCGATGCGAGGGAGAAGATGGCCACCGCCACGAGGATCGCGGCGAGCAAGCACCACTCCCGGGCACTCATGGACGTATTGCTACCGATCAGACGTCGCATCGCTCTGCTCAGAAGTTGAACTTGTCGACGTTGTCAGCGGTAAAGACTGCCGGCGGTCCCAGCAGGAGGATGCCCTTCTTGGCGTCATAGGAGACCGGCTCATCGAAGCTCGGAACCTTGTTTTCAGCCTCGAACGACCTGCCGTCGACGAGCTGCTTGCCGGCCCAGACCGTCAGATAGCCGAGCTTTTCCGGATCCCAGAGGACCGTAAAGCCGAAGGCGCCGCTCTTCAGATAGCTGCGGGCGGTATTCGGGCTGCAATAGCCGGTGCCGATGACGGAACCGATCTTGCCTGCCGTCTCTATTGCCTGGGCGACGCCCGGGCATGTCGAGGAGGCGACGCCAATGATTCCCTTCAGATCGGGATTTGCCGTCATCATGTCGCCGGCGATCTGGGCGGCGCGCTCGGCGGTGCCGCCGGCATATTGGGGCGGCAGAAGCGTCAGCTTCGGATATTTGATCTTGGCTTCCTCCTGCATGAAGCCGATCCATGCATTCAGGTTCGATGCAGTCGCCTCTCCCGAGACGATGCCGATCTTGGCATCCGGCCCGACCCGCTTGACCAGCTCATCGATGATGGTGTTGCCGAGACCCTGGTCCGTCGCCTGAGCGACATAGACGGCGCGGCCGCTGTCGGGCGCGTCGCTATCGCTGGTGAAAAGCTTGATCTTCTTCGCTTCGGCCGCCTTGACGACCGGGGCAATGCTTGACGCATCGAGCACGCTGACGGAAATGGCGTTGACGCCCTTGTCTATCAGGCTCTGAACGATCTGAAGCTGATCGACCGGATTGGTGTCGACAGGGCCGGTATAGACGAAGTCGACGCCGAGATCCTTGGCGGCGCGATTTCCGCCGTCCTGCATAGCGTTGAAATAGGGAATGCCGACAAGCTGGGGCACGAATGCGACCTTTGGCTTGTCCGCTGCGAAAACGGCGGTTGCGGTGACGAGCGTGAAGGCTGAAATCGTCAGCGTCTTGGTGATGCGATTGAACATGGTTTCTGATCCTCTGGAAGTGACGCGCATTTTTTAGTTTGTTTTTTCAAGCGCCCGCACGTCGGGATGGGCGCCTGTTATGAGGGAGACGATCTCTTCTGGATCGGTGGTATCGCGCCTGCGTTCCGCGACCTTGCGGCCGCGGCGGAAGACGACCATCCGGTCGGCGACTTCGAAGACATCGGAAATGTTGTGGCTGATGATGACGACGGCGCAGCCGCGCTGGGCGAGCTTGCGGGTCAGCGACAGCACCTTACGGGTTTCGGCGACGGCGAGCGCTGCCGTCGGCTCATCCATGATGACCAACTTGGCGTCGAGATTGAGCGCCCTGCAAATGGCGACCGCCTGGCGTTGCCCGCCGGACAGACTGCCGACGGCCGCGTTCGGATCGGAGATATGCGCATCCAGTTCATCGATCAGATTGTCGACGCGCTGACGCATTTCCCGGCGGCGCAGAAAGGGAATGCCGAGGACCGACCGCTTCAGTTCGCGCCCGAGAAAGACGTTCTCGGCGATCGAGAGATTTTCCGAAAGGGCGAGTTCCTGGAAGATCGTCGCGATGCCGGCGGTGGCGGCGTCCTTCGGCGAGGTGAAACTGACAGGCTTGCCCTCGATCAGCAGTTCACCGCTGGTCGGCGCGTGGGCGCCTGCCAGAACCTTGACGAAGGTCGATTTGCCGGCGCCGTTGTCGCCGAGCAACGCCAGCACCTCGCCCGCGTGGATATCCACATCTACGTCAGCCAGAGCGGTCAGTCCGCCAAAGCGCTTTCCTATTCCGGCGGCTCTGAGGAGGGGATCTGTCATGTCGGTTTGCTCCTTTTCGTCCGCTAGATCGACTTCACGGCCCAGCGCAGGATGTTGAGCCAAAGCGTCGCGTAGCCCGGCCAGGCGACAAAGCTGTTTGGCAGCCAGTGTGGTCCGATATCGGAAGTCCAGGCGACTGTGCGGCCCTTGCCGTGGGAACCCGTGACCAGCAGCGGGTGCGAGCCCTCGTCCTGCGGCAAGGTTGCCAGCACTTCAATACCGGCGCCGTCCTTGGCGACGACCTCGTTGGCGCCAAGCAACAGCGGCCATTCACCATCAATGCCGGAAAGGATGGGATGCGACTTGCCCGTCACGATCGCCTTGAAGCCTTCCGGTACTTCCAGGCGATCGTCGTAGGGAAGGCAGGTGACGGGGAGAGCCTCCTCGACCGGCGTGCGTCGCCATCGCGCCTTGCCGTCTATGCCCTGAAAGGAGAAATAGCCGCCGGCCATAATCAGGCCGCCGCCCTTCTTCGTCCATTCGCGGATAAGCTTCAGACGGTTGGCGACAGGCTTGCCATGCAGCCACACATCCGGCGGCAACAGCAACGAATTGGCGCCGATATCGGAAAGGATAATTGCGTCATAGGACGTCAGGCCATCCATCGTGTAGGGAAACTTCTCGACGGCCTCATGCGCCGGCATGTAGTCGACGTCGAACTCGCTTCCCTTCAGGGCGGCGACGAGCGGTTCTGCACCGAGATGGAAGGTGACGCTGCCGAACTGGTCGAACCCCTTGTAATGGGTAGCCGAACTTACCCAGCTTTCGCCGACCAGCAGCACTTTCTTCGTCATGAACCTCTCCTTGTCTTTGAATTGTCCGGGGTGAGCCCCGATTCAGATCGCCCGGCGCACTTCGACGGCGGACAGCAATTCCTTCAATCGTGCGGCATTG